>JBBSOG010000513.1:0-4195 GCA_038259985.1 Cytophagales bacterium | reverse complement strand
CTTGCAGCGCAGACCCCGCTGAGACCACATTGTACGAGATCTGTCCAAACAGTAGCCTCTTTGAGAGAACCTGCTGAGACGGTACCCACTCATTATACACTCAAATTAATCTAATGCCTCGTGGGCTTGCCCCGAAGTAGTTTACTTCTGATCAGTCAATTTTATTGTTCGCAGGACTCAAGTTCTCAATTACTTTTTTCAGCTTCGTGGAAAGCTTCAAGCGCTTTTTGGATAGGTATCTCGTGTGCACACTTGAAATGCCCCTCCGGACAAGCTTGGTGGCCGTGTTTGCCACAGGGACGACAGTACAGTGGTTCAGCGATTTCTACTACCCATGACTTTTCTGACAAGGGATAAAAGCCAAAATCAGTAACAGTAGAGCAGAAAATGGCACAAACAGAGGCATTCATGGCAGACGCCAGGTGCAATGGCGCTGAGTCGTTGACATAATTAATCGCTGCCCCTTTCATTAGCGCAGCGGATTGAAGCAATGATAATTGACCGGCCAGGTTCACTACTTTTTCAGGACGGGCTTGCCTGATTTCTTCACAAAGCGCGTGATCACCGGGTGCGCCCAAAAGATATATTTTAATATCGGGCAATAAGCTGATCAATGCCATCCATCTTTCTTTAGGAAACTGCTTGGTAAACCAAACCGATGAGGGGCAAATACACATGTATAGCCCGTGCTGGTAATTTTTTACCAAAGCAAAATCCTCTGCTGTTGGGTATAAAACAGGACTTCTGCTCAGCTCTACTTTAGTCAACTCTGGAAATGTAGCAAGAAGTAAAGCATGGTTGCGGTCTACTTCGTGCAGTCCTTTTTCAAAGGGGAAAGGCGCTGATTTTTGGTATAAAAACGAAAACGGGTTATCCGAAAACCCTGCTTTTAGCTTAGCGCCGGAGCTGGCAGTGAGTAAGCCGGTGGAGAAAAACCTGTGAAAGTTGAGCACTACCTCATACTTCTCTTTGCGGATATTTTTGATGAGTTGAAGCAGGTTTTTGTATTTATTTTCTTTTTTGTTCCACACCCAAATTTTGCCCACAAAAGGATGCTTCTGATAAAGGGTTTGGCTGTTTTGGTTGATCAAAATATCAATGCTGATCTCTTTCACATGCTTTTGCAGGTTTTCCAGCACGGTAGACAGCAGGATGATGTCCCCAATAAAAGAAGTTTGTATAAGCAATATTTTTTTAGTTTTCATGGAAGACAAATAAAGGCGCTAGGCTTTCTAAATAAAATTTTATTGTCAACTTTGACGCACAATCAAAGTAGCAAAAATATGGATAAAAACGCGGTGAAAATCACAGCCGTCATTATTACCCTCAACGAAGAGAAAAATATTGCCCGCTGTATTCAATCATTGCAGGGAGTGGCCAATGAAATCGTGGTGGTAGATTCTTACTCTACCGACAATACAAAAGCCATCTGCTTGGAAATGGGTGCTACCTTTATAGAGCATACTTTTGAAGGGTACGTGGAACAAATGAATTATGCGCTTACCCAGGCAAGCTATGAAAATCTTCTATCAGTAGATGCCGATGAAGCACTTTCAGAAACCTTAAAAAATTCTGTACTGGAAGCTAAAGCAAACTGGACGTACGATGGGTACAGGTTTAACCGGCTCACCAACTATTGTGGCAAATGGATTAGGCATTGCGGTTGGTACCCGGATAAAAAATTAAGGCTATATGATAGACGCAAAGGGAAGTGGGAAGGCTTAAATCCACACTATAGTTTCAAAATGGAACCGGATGCAAGGATAAAGTTTCTCCCCGGTGATCTGCTACACTATTCTTATTATACAATTGACCAGCACATTGCACAGACCAATAAGTTTTCTACTATTATCGCTGGAGAATACTTTAGAAAAGGAAAAAAAGTGAGTATACTCATTCATCTGATCTTGTATCCTCATTTTATATTCTTTAAAAGATATATTTTACAGCTTGGATTTATGGATGGCCTAGAAGGGTTTATTATTTGTAAAAACACTGCTTTCTATAAATTTTTGACGTATGCCAAATTGAAAGAGCTAATTCGGCAAGAAAAACGCTAATTATTTTCGACAAACTGCACGTACAATCATTGTTTCTCCAAATAACAAAGATTTGCTGAACATCTGCTTCAGAATTTCCTGGTTTCTTTTCCGTTGCCCTTTTTCTTTTTCTTCTTTATTGTAAACAGCTTTTGTTTTTAAATAAGAAAAAGGAATCCAAAGCGCGTAGGCATAGCTGACTAATTTGGATTGATTGGTTGTGATGGTATCAATACTAAATCCATTGGAGTGTAATACATATCTGAGCCTATGAAAAGGAAACATATTGATATGATGGAGTGGCGTTGGCTTTGCCTCATCCAGCGGACTTTTACATTTGTTATGATGCCCAGTTAACATCCAACGCCAACGTGAACGTAACGCACTGATGTTGGGTGTTGAAATTACCAATGTACCTCCATTTCTGAGAATCCTATAACATTCCCTCACAAAATCAAATGGCCTCTCAAGATGTTCAATGCCATCTATACAAACCACTGAGCAAAAAAAGTTATCTTCGTAAGGAAGTGTATGATTCATATTCGCAATACGAAAATCAGGGTTTTCAACCATTAGAATATTCTCAATGTCAGCAGAATGCACTTCTATTCCTTTTTGCTGCATACGATAGGTAAATGCTCCTGCTCCGCTTGGAATATCCAAAACTCGCTGACAATTAGAGGTTTCTAATACGAGTTTCTCTACAACATTATGTGTATTTGCCGAGGTATTTTCAGGTATATGCATGTAAAATTTGGACTACTTTAATAAATGTTTTTAGAATAATTTAGTACCTATGCTCAATAGTTATTGAGATAATCCTAAATTTGGTTCGTATTTTTTTGACAAATAAAACACTTACTTTTTGAATAGTATAATTGTTCAAGCTAGAAAACTAAATATCCTTCATCTTAGCTCAGAGAAAAGCTGGCGGGGCGGCGAGCAACAAATTGCCTATCTGGTTGAATATCTTCATAAGAAAGGAATACATAATGTCATCGCTTGTTGTATTAACTCCGCATTTGAGAAATACTGCCAACAGAGAGATTGGGCATATATCAGTTTGAATTTTAAGGGCAGCTTTGATATTTCTACAATTCTGGGTATTAAGGAAATATGTAAGCAGGAAAAAATTGACCTAGTACATATCCACAGTGCCAAATCACACGGACTGGCAGTATTGTCACACCTCCTGGGAAACTCAACCCCGCTGATCTTAAGCAGAAGAGTGGATTTTCCAATACGCTCTAATCTTCTAACTCAATGGAAATACAATCATACTGCTATCAAAAAAATTATCTGTGTCTCCCAAGCTATTGAAAAGATGGTAAGAAGTAACATCCAGCATCCCGATAAATGCCTTACCATTCATAGCGGGATAGATGCGATTCGTTTTAAAGAAAGTAAAAGCTATTTGAGAAAAACTTATCAGATACCAGATAATTATCCCTTAATCGGAAATACTTCTGCCCTTGCAGGACATAAAGATTATCCCACCTTTATCCGTACTGCGGAGTTATTTCGTCAGCAAGGCATTAAAGCTCGTTTTTTTATCATCGGTGCTGGACCTGATAAAGAAGCCATTCAACAGATGATTAGCGAAAAAAATCTGAACAAATACGTCATCATGGCCGGCTTCATGGATAATATTAATGAAATATTACCTGAACTTGATATTTTTTTAATGACCTCAAAAACCGAAGGATTAGGTACCAGTATATTAGATGCTTTTGCTTGTAAAGTGGCGGTAGTCGCTACCCGTGCAGGTGGCATTCCAGAGATGGTGATCCATAATAAAACTGGTCTACTTGCTGAAGTTAAGGATGCGAACCAGCTTGCTGAACATCTTAAAAGATTAATTCAAGACCCTCAACTTAAAAAATTCCTGGAGGAAAACGCTTATCAGCTTTTGCTTCAAAATTTCACCAAAGAAAAGATGGCATCGCGTACCTTAGAAGTTTACCACGAAGTACTAGGGAAATAAAAAAACCGGACTGAATCAGCCCGGTTTTCAATAAGTAATTCAAGTTGCGGATAATGATTTGTTGAAAGTAAAAGCAAAGATGAACAATATGATTTTGAGCAGGAAACCTTTGGGAGACACAGCATGCACCTTAGCTGGAAAGCGAGCAGTAATCTCACTGAAGGTAGTCTCT
>JBBSOG010000512.1:0-4200 GCA_038259985.1 Cytophagales bacterium | reverse complement strand
GTGTGGGGCTTGGTCACTTACGTGATCCAGAAATTATAGTGATTTCAAAAAAATAGTAACAAAAAATCTTTTGCCGATAAAGGGTGACTTTTGATACTTTAAAACGTCAAAGTATCTAAGAACACCCTTTTAATGTATGCTATATAATGCATTTTTTATCATATGGTACTGCTTCTTTTTACTCATTGCACTATTACTTTTAATTGACCGGTTTAGAAAAAAAAAGACTAAACCATAGCGCAAAAATTTAACTATAAATCATGATTCTTTTACAAGAATTTAAGCTCAGGCCAGTAAATCAGCGCTGAACGATCTGAAGCATATTGCCATCAGGATCTGAGAAAGAACGGACCTTTCCCCCACCAATTGCTTCTACGGCTTCACCTTCCCATTTTACTTTTTGTTCATCCAAAGCTTTAATGGCCTGTGCAAAATCATTGACCCTCAAGGCTATATGAGACCAACCAGGCGTCCAGGTAGTACGATCGGGACGGGGCGTTTCATCTTCAGGCATAATCTCAATCAAGCTGCCGTCGGGCGCCTTGAGTATCCATACCGGTTTGTCGTGCCGGAATTGCTTTTCGTATCCCAGGACCTGACAGTACCAATCCGCAGAGGCATCTACGTCTTTTACAGCTACTGCCGGATGGTCTATACCGGAAAAAAATGCTTTCATTGTGACTAAGGTTTTAAGTTGATTAGCGTAAGGTGGCCAAAATATAAAGTATTGTTCAGTTCTCCCAACTTAAACATCTAAGCTTTACAACCTTTCTTTGAGCAGGCCACTAGCGTAGGCGTTAAGCAATTCGTGCAGGTCGTTGATCGTTTCCTGAATTTTGATGCCATCTTCCGTGTCTTTTACCTTCTGTTTATGCGGCGACTGGTTAAGTATAGTTTCGCTGTAAGCAATGTCCAGTTCTTCCCTAATGGCCTTCTTCCGGGATTCAAAAGGCTGATGGGCAATCAACTGACGACCATAGGCATTATGCATCAGGGTATAACCAGCTATCCCGGTTTGTTTTTGGTAGGCTTTGGCAAATCCACCGTCAATAACAATCAATCTTCCGCCTGCTTTGACCGGACTTTCCCCTTTCCTGACCGACACCGGCACATGCCCGTTCAGAATCACCGCATCATCACTCTCCAGGCCAAACTCCTTGAGGATCATTTCGCAACTTTCCGGATCGTCGCGATAAGTATAGTAAAAGTCTTTCACCTCTCTCTGTACTTCCGGATCATCCAGAAAGTATCGTTCAAAAGTAGCCATTTTGTTTTTGCCAAAAAGGGGGGATAGTGGCCCCACCCATAAATACCAAGTAAGATCTATCGCATAGCTTTTCTCTTCGGAATTGCTTTTACCGGAGCGGGCAACGGTCATTTCCTGGTCAAAGAAATCCATCAAGGCCTTGCCACTTTTTTTGCCTTTGCCTATATCTACTTCCCTGAATTTTCCTTCTTTGGTCATGGGAATACAACCGTGATACAGCAAATTCTGGTTGGTCACTTTGTACATACTGCCTTTCTCAAAGAGCAGTTGCGCGTGTTGTTGTAGTCTGTTGCTTTTCAGGAACGAGGTTTTCAGTCGCTTGACCAGTTCCTTCTCCTCCGGGCTTAATATATAAGGTTGGTTGGGGTCAATGGTAGGCAAAAAAGTATCTTTTAGCGTATAAGTTTTGTCATTCAGTTGGATGCTGCCCTCATCAAAATTGATTTTGTCCAGCAGCAGCCGGTCATCAAGCTGGAATTCAGGACGTCTTTGAATCAATTGTCCTTCCAGTTTGAACTGTATGATGGAAATCGCCTTATGCATCAATCGGTTAAGCCACTGCTCTGAGGCATTAAGCATGTCATCGGGCGACACTTTGGGATCAAAGATGATGCTTTTGTCGGATTTGTAGTGTTCAATCGCAAAAGAGGCCAGGGGAATGAGGTGGATGCCGTAGCCTTTTTCAAGGGTATCGGTATTGCCATATCGGAGCGAGAGCCGCAGTACATTGGCCATGCAAGCTTCTGAACCACAGGCAGCACCCATCCAGACGATATCATGGTTGCCCCATTGAAAATCTACCGAATGCAGGCGCTGTAATTCATCCATGATGATCTCCGCGCCCGGCCCGCGGTCATACACATCGCCAATAATATGTACCTTATGTACGGCCAGAATTTGTATGAAACGGGATAATTCTTCTATCAACCTGTCCGCTTGATCCAAGCCAATGATGCTGGAGAGGATATGGTCATAATAATTGTTCTTTTCTCCCACTTCCCGGTCAGCTACCAGTTCCAAAATAATATCGCTGAAACCAGCGGGAAGCAAGGCGTGAAGTTTGCGATTGGAATAGATGGAAGCAAAATCCCGGGTAATCTGTATCAGGTATTTGAGGGTTTTCTTATAAAAAGCTTCCAGTTCAACACGATCTTGTTTAATCAACTCCATCTTCTCATTGGGATAATAGATAATGGAAGAAAGCTGATTGATTTCCTGCGCTGAAAGTTCGTCATCAAAAAGTTCTCTGATTTTCTGCTTGATGATACCCGATCCGTTGCGCATCAGGTGCTGAAACGCTTCAAACTCACCGTGCACATCACTGAGAAATATCTCCGCGCCCTTGGTGAGGTTCATGATAGAGCTCAGCATTACGATTTCCTTCGCTGCCTCAACCCGGTTGGGATAACTTTTGGAGAGCAGTTTAAGGTATTTGGCCTGATAGTTTTCCATTTAATTAAGATGCTTTGGAAAGTTTCAAACTTACATAAAATCAGGGGTATTTTGTCAAAGAAAGCGGTATGATCTCAGCGTCAATGTTAAGTTCAAAAAGTATTGTCCATCAACTCAGGAAAAAAATCAGATTAGTGTTTGAGGTAAAAGTTATTGTTTATCATCATTTTCCTTGTCGTTTCCCTTTTCCTCAACAATATTTTGCATACGAACCGGAAAATCCTTTTCCTGGCCATATAATTTAATTTCCTGAATATCGGCAGGCAGATAATATCCAGCTTCTTCCAGGGCTTCTTTAACGTTACGGATTACGTTTCCCCTGGTGATGAGCGCTTGTCGCCTGAAATCCTTGGTATCTACCCAGAAAAAAACTTTTAGATTAACCGTGCTGGTGGCAAGCTCATCTTCAGTGACAAAATTTTCATGCTCTTCGTCCTCAATGACTGCTGGTTCTTTTTTGAGTGCTTCCAAAATGGTTTGTTTGGCGCCCTCTACTTTATCTTCATAAGCTACACCAACAAGAAAATTCCAGCGGTAATACCCATCTTCGGTATAATTAGTAACCGGTTGAGTAAGCACCATACTGTTAGGAATGTATACATCCTTACCGTCAAAGGTTTTGATCTTAGTATACCTGAATTCCAAAGTCTTAACCTTGCCGAAATTTTCACCTATTTCTACGGTATCATTTACATCAAAAGGCCGGTTAAAGGAAAGAATAATTCCTGCGATAAAGTTTTCACCGATATCTTTAAATGCAAAGCCCAGTACGACCGCAGAAGCGCCAGCTACGGTCAGGATGCCGGCTGCTATTGTCCCCAGGCCTGCTGCGTTGAGCGCAAGCATAATGGCTACAATAATGAGAATAGATTTAATAGCCTTGCCTAAAAAACGGCTCATCAAGGGGTCTTTAGTTCTGGCAGAGATCCTTTCCCGGGTGAAATTGCCAATCCAGGAGGCGAGCAATACACCGATGACAATAATTAATATACCTAAGCCAATTCCAGGGAGAATGGCGATAAAATCTTTGAAGTAACCTTGTAAAGCTTCTGATAAATCTTCTGGCCTGGATGGGTTTTGCGTAGCGCTAGCCTGCATATGAATATTTAAAGGAGAAAAAATATGTGCTGATAAAGGAATGCGACAGTAATTAAACTAACTGCTAAAAATGCTTAAGGTTTAAAGTGCCTGGGAGAATCAGGCGAAATATATTCCTCCGAGTAAGTTTAGTAATTTAGGCTAAATCTGAGCGTCTGCGTGTTGAATATTTGGTCAAATAAAAAATAATTAAAACTAAAGACCTGCCAAGTTAGAAGTGCACCCAGCTCCTATATTGGCAGATCTATGCGAATCAAGGGTAGGAAACTAGAAGAAACAGATGTGCTAGCCAATGCCTTAGTTGAGTATGGAAACTCTACAACTAATTGCCCTGTACTATCACATCTGCGACTGCTATGATAATCAATTGGCTCATCAGTGTC
>JBBSOG010000511.1:0-4223 GCA_038259985.1 Cytophagales bacterium | reverse complement strand
TGTTCCAATCATACTCAGAATATTGGCGGGGCAGCCAACGTTCGGAGGGCTTGCCTTCGTTTTCAGGCACTAACTCTTCAGGAAGCGTGAAGCCGGGAAATACCTCACTGCTCCAATCATAGCGGCGCAGGTCAGACCAGGTTTCATTGTTGGTATACATGGCAATGTACTTTTGCCACATGATATTGCTCAGCGTCAGCGCATCCGCAGAAGCAGGGAAAGCAGCAGCAACAAAAGCACTGGCATCTTCCGCACTTACTCCAGCAAATTCCATGTGGGCATTGACTGCCGTGAGGAAAGCACTGTAAGCTGTTGCCTTATCCCCTTTGATGAATGCCGCTTCCGATTTGATAAACTGCATTTCAGGATAAGTCATCAACGGGTAAGGCACATCATCCTTGAAAATATATTTTCCATACAGCTCAGGGGCGATGCCCGCCGTATCCCCAATAGTAGGCTCAATGCCTACGTACAGACTGTCTTCATTGGTATTGAACATCATTGGTAGTCGGGGATCTTCTAGCCCGGTGGTATAGGTACCATCCAGATAGCTGATGATGAGTTTTGAAGCTAACCTTCCATTATAATTTTCCCGGGTGGGGCCCATAAAGCTACTATTGGCCGAGCCGTCACCGGCAAAAATCACACTGGCATTATCATCATTGCTAGTAAATGATTGATCCACAAATGAGATCACCTGATCAGGATTGTAACTGGCTTTATTGGACAAATGGTGGGCATTACGGGCTTTTACCGCATAAGCAAATTTCCGCCATTTCTCCAAGTCACCACCGTACATATAGTCATTACCAGCCAGACGGGAATCTACCGGGAATTCAGGGCTGTTGAGTAGTTCAATACCTTCATCGGCTAGATTTTGGATTTCCCCATAAATATATTCTTGGGTATCGTAGTCAAACTTTGTCCGGGTATTATCCCAGGCTTGCTGGTAGGGTAGTTCGCCATGATGGTCGGTGACCACCTGCCAGCTCCAGGCACGGATGGTTTTGGCAATTCCCTGATAGCCACCCAGTTTTTCGGCTTGTGCCTGCTCTACCATTTCGTTCAGGTTAGAACCAGTTGCCCAGTAATGGTTACGGAATTTTTGGGTACCATCAATTGTACTTGACCCATGCCGATCATAGAAATAATCAGGGGCAACCCAGACCCAATTTTGGGTGTAGTGGCCGACATAGCGGCTGTCAAACATTTCCCCTTCTGCCATTGAATAAATAATTTGCGGCATATACAAGTAGGGAGAAGCTGTCTGGGGCAAATACGGATCAGCGTTGATGTCCAAGTATTCTTCGCAGGAAGCCAGGAATAATACGACAAGGATAAGATATATTTTATACGTTTTCATTTCACTTGATTTAAAATGTAACTTTTAGACCGGCAGAATATACCACGGGCGCCGCCAGGGAGAAGAAGTCAAAGCCCCCGGCATTGCTCCCTCTTCCCGAAGCATTCAGGCCGTTCACATCGGGGTCGGCCCCGGAATAATTAGAGCCCAGCAGTAGGTTATTACCCGTAAAATGTACCGAAGCCTGGCTCAGGAAGCTGTTCTCCAGCATACTTTTAGGAAACTCGTACGCCAGCGTAATATCACGCAGCCTTATCCAGTTAATGTCTTTTTCTATGTACAAGGATTCCATCAAACCACGCGTACTGGTATCATAATAATCTTGGTCCAGCAATACTTCCTGGGTATTGACTTCCCCACTCTCGGTAACCCCTTCAAAGACGGTGGTTTCCCCACGATTAGCAGTGATGGGGTTCAAGCCAACCAATGTTAAGTACCTCGCAGTAGCATTGTACACATCCCCACCTTTGCGAATGTCCAATAGGAATGACAACCGTAAGCCTTTGTACTCCAATGTATTGGTAAAGCCCAGCGTGAAGTCGGGCTGGCGGTTGCCAATTTCCTCAAAACCTGTATTCTCTAGCGGATAGCCATCATCCCCGATGATCAACTGGCCTGTTTCATTTACCTCGCGTGAATTACCGGTGATGGAATAAAAAGATTTGCCGGGCACATAACCTCCCCGGGCATTGCCGGACAACCAGGTATCGGACAGGTAAAACTCTTCAAAGTCACCGGGAAGGGAAAGTACCTTGTTCCGGTTCAAAGAAAAGTTAGCCACTGCATTCCAGCGGAAAGCCGAACCTTGTACGATATCCCCGTTGATCATCAGTTCAACGCCTTTGTTTTCAATTGCTCCGGCATTCACCAGTTGAAGGATATAGCCGGTGGCGTAGCTCAGGCGGGGGGAAACAATCTGGTCTTCGCTCTTGACATAATAATAGGTCGCGTCTACGCCTATCCTATTTTTGAACATCCGAAGATCCAATCCAAACTCGTAAGAGGAAGTAGACTCTGGTTTGATATTCTGATTGGAACCGAAGAAACCTACAGCAAATCCACCACCAGAACGGGTAAACTCATCCAGCGAAGGCTGGGTACGGTGGGGTGGCGCATCTTTGCCTACCTCAGCATAAGATGCCCTTACCTTCAAAAAACTAATGGGTGTATTCACATCTAAGTCCAACATTTCAGAAAGCACAATACTGGTACTGACCGAGGGATAGAAGAAGCTATTGTTTTGCTTAGGCAAGGTAGAGGACCAGTCATTACGCGCGGTAGCGTTCAGGAAGATCATATTCTTATAGTCAATCCTAAAATCCCCGAATACACCGATCAATCTTCGGCGATAGCCTCTTACGCTCACCTCCCGCGTGTCCTGCTGAGTATTGACGATGGTATAAAGGTCGGGCACAAGGATGTTCTCTCCATAGCGAGAATCTACCCGGTAAGTACGGTCTTCAAGATTATGGCCCAAAGTTAAGGTAGTGTTGAAATCACCAAATTTCTTTTCCGCATTCAATAACAAGAAAGAGTTGACCAGGCGGCTTTTCGCCTCATACTCTGCCATCAATCCCCCCACCGAACTAGCTATGCTACGGTTGGGATATCTTTGCGTAGATTCGTCATCGTAGGCAGTCAGGCCAAGCGTATTGTATATATCGGCACCAATCCTGCCCGTCACACTAAGCCAGTCCAGTAGTTGATAGTCCAAACTTCCGTTAAGCAAAAAGCGGTCAGTCTCATCGCTATTGATATTTTTATTAGCCGTGAAGTAGGGATTGTCAAAAGTATCATCTCCATTCGGATAAAACCTTCTCGGTGTGCCGTCAGGATTGAGGTAATTACTCATATTATCAGTGATGGGCCAGAGCAAGGCATTCTGGTATAAGCTACCATCCCCTTTGGAAGTACGGTCGGCTACTGATTTAATGTAGTTAGCAGAAGCCGTCAGGGTCAGGCGTTCACTGGCCTGGGAAGTCACATTGAGTCGGAAAGAATTACGGTCATAACCGGTATTGGGTACAGAACCATCCTGGGACAATAAGTCGCCCGAGGCACGGTACGTTAAATTTTCCGAGCCACCGCTCAAACTTAGGCTATGGTTTTGGGTAAAGCCGGTTTCAAAAAAGTCTTCCACATTATCGTAAACCGGGGTGCCAGCTTCAACCGGGGCGCCCCAGTGGGAACGCACTAATTCGTTGGTGACGCCCTGTGTCCCGGTATTATAGGTTTTGAGACGGTCAGGAAAACGGGTGATGTTTTCAAAACGAAAATCATTGTTGTAAGTAATGACAGATTTGCCTGCTTTCCCTTTTTTGGTGGTAATCACAATGGCCCCATTGGCAGCATCTATACCGTACAAGGCCGCCGCGGATGGGCCTTTGAGCACCGTAATGCTCTCAATGTCATCAGGGTCAATATCGGAGCCTCGACTGGTGTAATCAAAATTTCGGTTGGGGGAATCGGAAAACAAGAAACCACCATTGAGCGTGGTATTGTCTATCGGAATCCCGTCCACCACAAACAGTGGCTGGTTATTGCCATCCAGCGAAGTTCCCCCACGAATGACAATGGAGGTAGAAGAACCGGGCAGGCCATTGGTACTGGTCACGTTGACCCCGGCTATCCTACCTTGTAGGGATTCTATTACGTTGGGACGGGTAGTCTCGGCCAGTTCTTCGCCCGACACATCCTGTACAGCATAGCCTAAGGATTTCTTTTCCTTTTCTACACCGAAGGCTGTTACCACTACCTCGCCCAGCTGGCGGGTATCAGCGACCATAGTTACGTTGACCGTAGATTGGTTACCAACATCCACAGTTTGCGCTTTGTAGCCCACCGAGGAAAATACCAGTGT
>JBBSOG010000510.1:0-4228 GCA_038259985.1 Cytophagales bacterium | reverse complement strand
AAGGGTTGTACGTAATTAGTAAGCTAAGCAGCGGGCAATTTAGCAAAAAGACTGATGCAAACCAGCCCAGGCAAATAATTCTGCTTTAGTGATCATTTAGCTGATGGTCATCACCAGTCTTTTTCCAGCTTCTATTTTTTTGTTCCAGGCTTTTTCAATGTTTTCCAGTGGTTCTGTAACTGTTTCTATGGTCAACTTTCCTTCCGCTGCCAGTTTAAACATTTCAGGAAGCACTTCAGTATTGAATTTTTTGAAATCTTCCGGTGAAAAGCTTCCCAGGCCAGAGCCTACTATTTCTATGGCGGAACTTCTTAACGTACCGGAGGTCAGGTTTATATTTTCCCCCGCCATACTACCTACGGTGACAATACGGGACTTGCCTAAAAAGTTGTTGGCTCCCCCACCCTGTAATGCCTGAATAATGAGTTCAACCGGATGTCCCCACAAATAATCAATGACAATATCAATGGGCGTTTCCTGATGAATAGCTTGAATTTTTTTTACAATCGCCTCATCATCTTCATGCAGGGAAATGGCAGTATCGGCACCCATGCCTTTGAGTTTTTCCAGAACGTCAGCATTTCTTCCTGTCACAATAATCCTGGAAGCCCCGTAATGCTTAGCTACCTGGACAGCCAATTGGCCTGTCACGCCTGTCGCTCCGTTGATAAGCACAGTATGGCGTTTTTCCATGTGCGCCCTGAACCGCAAAGCCATCGTAGCGCCCAATACCGCATTGGGCAGGGCAGCAGCGGTAGTAAAGTCAAGATTATCAGGCAACACGGTATATCTATGGTTAGCTATCAGGGCTTTATCAGCGATCATGCCAGTTACTCCCTGGGCGTATACCTTTTTCCCGTTTTCCAAAACGCCAACGCCGTCTATCCCTACTACCACTGGCAATTGGGTGTAGCTTGCGTAATGATTACCACTTGCCCTTAATTTGTCAATATTCTTTACCGCTGCTGCTTTGACATTCAGTAAAAGCTGTCCATCATTTTGTACCATAGGGTCTGAGAAATCCTGAAAAACCGGTGACTTTCCTAATTCATATAATACGGCTGCTTTCATGGTTTTTTTGTTTAAACTTCAATACAATTAAATTAGCTAATTGACAAGGAACCAAACCTAGCCCTTGATCCTGGAAACTATTCACAATATTATGTAAAACCAAAACAGCCACCCAAAATTCCGGGAGGCTGTTCTATCTATCTATAAGGGATGATTTCTACTTAGAGTGGCATGCCATAATATTGCTTGTCGTTTGGCTTGTCGGGGTAAATCCCTTCTACCAACACACCACCTTTTTCGTTCTCTACAATTTCTGTAAGGCCCTCCAAACTTCTGACAGGCTTACCGGCGATTCCGGTGATGACAAATCCTGGACGTATACCCTGCTGTCTAAATTTACCGGCAAAAGTCCTGACGACCTTTACACCACCGTCCACTTTCAGTGCTGTAGCTTCATCCTTAGTGAGGGCCTGGAAATCAGCGCCTAAGTCTTCCAAAGCTTCCACACGGGCGCTGGAGGCTATGGTAGTATTACTTTCAAGTGCTTTGAGTTCCATCGTAAAGTTCATACGTTCACCATCACGTACTACAGTAACTTCCACTTCATCGCCGGGACGCTTTCTTCCTATGTAGGAAAGTAACTCGGAAGTCTTATTGATTTTATGATCATCTATCTGGACGATTACGTCGCCTTCTTCAATACCTGCGGCGGCGGCTGAACCCTCTTCTACCAGATTTGCTACGTATACTCCCTGGCTGGAGCTAAGGCCATATTCTTTAGCCAGATCAGCATTCACTTCCTGGATATTGATGCCTAAGAAACCTCTTTGTACTGTTCCAAACTCTTTCAGGTCGCTTACTACTTTGGAGGCAATATTGGTCGGAATAGCAAAAGCATAGCCTGCATAAGCACCAGTAGGGCTGAAAATAGCAGAGTTGATACCAATCAGATCACCGTCTAGGTTCACCAAAGCACCACCACTATTACCGGGGTTGACCGCTGCGTCTGTCTGGATAAAAGACTCAATAGAAGTGCCTTCTTCATTCCGAAGAATACCAATACTTCTTCCGGTAGCACTGACAATACCCGCAGTAACGGTTGAATTTAAACCCCTAAATGGGTTACCAATGGCAGCTACCCACTGGCCTACTTTCACACTTTCAGAATTAGCAAACTTGATGAAAGGAAGCTCTTCTTCATCAATTTTGATCAATGCCAGATCAGTAGTTGGATCGGTACCGATAACTTTAGCAGTATAGCTTCTGTTGTCAGTCAGTACCACCGTAAGTTCATCGGCATCAGCTACGACGTGATTATTAGTGATAATGTATCCATCGTCACTGATGATGACCCCTGAACCGGAGCCTACCCTCGCTTGTGGTTGCTGCTGCTGAAGCTGATCACCAAAGAAATCCCTAAAAAACTCAGGTATTTGCTGCTGCTGCTCTCTATTGCTGGCTTGGGCTTCCTGGGTAGAAGTAATATGGACCACTGCCGGAGCGGCTTTCTCAGCCGCCAGGGTAAAGTCAAAGGGAGCTTCAGCCGTTGCCTGGCCGTCCTTATCATAGTAACTGGCGGTCACGGCAGGAAAATCATCGGAGTCTGCCTGTTGTTTATTTAGTTTATCCCCTGCAAAATACAGGAAGGCGGCAATAGTGATTAAACTGGCTATCACCGCAGAAATTACGGGTGTGATTATATTTTTCATTATATATTGAATATTTGAGTTAAACTTCGCGTCAGAAAATAATGCATACCAACAGATAACTTACATTGCGTCTACTTATTATATAGTACAACTGATTAGTGCTGGATCAGGTTGAGGTTTTCTTATTTTTAATAACAAAACAATATTTTATGTCAATTGCTTATCAATTATAGAAACATCAATCCAAATTATATTCTCCTTTGCTCTATGGTGTACAATGATAATACCAGCACAAAAGTTCTTTTTCTTACCTATAAAAAGAGGTCATGATGTCAATATATAGCCAGCTAAAATGTCATAGAAAGGTGACAAAATGTAGTACACTAAATATAGTTTCCGAAGCTGCTTATGAAAAAATATGATGCAGTAATCGTAGGCAGTGGCCCCAATGGCTATGCGGCGGGGATCAGGCTATTACAAGAAGGGCTTTCTGTACTAATAATAGAGGCACATGCCGAAAGTGGGGGCGGGCTGCGCTCTGCTGAGCTTACTTTGCCGGGCTTTGTGCATGACATTGGTTCTACCATTCATCCTCTGGCTTATGCTTCACCATATTTGAGTACTTTGCCTTTGGATCAACACGGCCTACAATGGGTCCATCCTGATATTCCTTTTGCACATCCCCTGGACGGGGGCGAAGCCGTCATGATGTACAAAGACCTCCGCAAAACGGCTACCCAACTAGGAGCAGATGCTGAAACTTATATTAAGCTCATGCAGCCGACCCTTGAACGATGGGAGCAGATAGCCCCTGATTTTCTGGGTCCTTTACAATGGCCACAGCATCCTTTCAAACTGGCGCGTTTTGGCCTGAAAGCAGTACAGCCTCTCACCTGGCTCAACAGTTTTACCTTTAAGGAAGAAAAATCCCGGGCTTTGCTGGCGGGACTGGCCGCCCATGCCATGTTGCCCTTATCCAAGTTTGCCTCTTCCGCTATCGCCATGGTGTTGGGTGTACTGGCGCATAAAGTGGGTTGGCCTTTTCCCGCAGGTGGCGCCATGTCCCTTAGCCGGGCATTGGACAGTTGCTACCAATCTTTAGGAGGGGAAATACAGTTGAATACCAAAGTGAGCGTCCTATCGGATCTGCCACCCAGCCGTGCCATACTGTTGGATACTTCTCCGCAGGTGTTACTGGATATGAAAGATGTGCATCTGCCCTGGCTATACCGGCAGGATCTAAAACGCTACCAATACGGGCAGGGCATTTTCAAGATGGACTGGGCGCTCAGCGAACCGATTCCTTTTACCAACCCGGGTTGCCGACAGGCAGGTACCATACACATTGGCCCCACCTATCAGGATATCGCCCGCTCAGAAAAGGGAATATGGCAGGGAAAGCATGATGAAAAACCCTACGTGCTCCTGGTGCAGTCCAGCCTTTTTGACAAAAGCCGGGCACCGGAAGGCAAGCATACTGCCTGGGCATACTGCCATGTGCCCCGCTTTTCGGAAAAAGACATGTCAGAAGCCATTGAAAACCAGATTGAACGCTTTGCCCCGGGGTT
>JBBSOG010000509.1:0-4272 GCA_038259985.1 Cytophagales bacterium | reverse complement strand
TAATGAAAGTGCCCTCAGTGAGCCTGTTTGTAATGACAACTGCCCGTATTACGAACTTCCCAACGTGTTTACTCCCAATGCAGACGGGAAAAATGATACATTCCGTCCTATGGATGGCTCTGATGGGGATTTTGCAAGATGCCCCCGCTTTGTAGAAAGTGTGACGCTAAGGGTTCACAATCGCTGGGGCAAAGAAGTATTTATATATGAATCTGGTAACGAAAACAGTATTTATATAGATTGGGATGGCAGAACTGCAAGTGGCGACTTGTTATCTCCCGGCGTGTATTATTACATAGCGGAAGTGAAATTTATCGCGCTTGACCCCAGCAAACGGCAACAAACTTTAAAGGGCTGGGTTAATATAGTCTATGGACGTGAACAGCTTTAATCTGAATGACCAGCAGGAAATTATCTTATTTGACGGCGTGTGCAATCTTTGCAATCACGCCGTCATTTTTATTATAGACCGTGACTCAAAAAAGCGGTATAAATTTGCTTCTTTACAGTCCAATATAGGCCAACAACTCCTTAAACGTTATCAGTTTAGCACGAAAAAACTTGATAGCTTAGTGCTCATCTATAAAGATAAAGCTTTCACAAAAAGCACGGCAGCTTTGAAAATCGCCAGAAATCTTGATGGATTGTGGCCTTTGGCATCTGTTTTTATCATTTTACCCCCTTTCTTGCGCAATTTTTTTTACGATATCATTGCCAAATACCGATATAAATTATTTGGAAAATCCGAAAGCTGTCGCTATCCTTCGGACGAACTAAGATCAAGATTTATAGATATTTAACACTTTTTTATGACGGCATACGTATTTCCCGGACAAGGGGCACAGTTTCCCGGAATGGGTAATGAACTTTTTGAAAAGAACGAAAAAGCCAAAGCCTATTTTAAGCAGGCAAATGATGTCTTAGGTTTTGAGATTACAGAAGTCATGTTTAATAGTACTGAAGAAGAATTGAAGCAGACCAAAATCACACAACCTGCTGTGTTTCTTCACGCAGTAATACTGGCGCTCACTTCCGAAAACTTTAAGCCCGATGCTGTAGCAGGCCATTCGTTAGGAGAATTTTCTGCACTGGTAGCTACTGGTGCCTTGTCTTTTGAAGACGGGCTTAAGCTGGTCTTGAAAAGGGCTTTGGCGATGCAAAAGGCTTGCGAAATGAATCCTTCTACAATGGCAGCAGTACTTGGCCTTGAAGACGCGATAGTGGAAGATGTATGCAGAAGTATCAAAGATGAAATTGTAACGCCAGCAAATTATAATAGTCCCGGTCAAATTGTTATCTCTGGCACCTATAAAGGAATTGAAATTGCCTCAGAAAAATTGAAAGAAAAAGGGGCAAAGCGTGTCTTAGTTTTGGCGGTTGGCGGAGCGTTTCACTCTCCCCTGATGCGGCCTGCGCATGACGAACTGGAAGCAGCAATCAATGAAACTCAATTCAGCAAGCCAGTTTGTCCTATTTATCAAAATGTAGATGCATTGCCTTACACGGATATTGAATTGATCAAGCAAAACCTTATCGCTCAGCTTACGGCACCGGTGAAATGGGCTCAATCAGTTGCTAACATGATTAATGAAGGAAATGATAATTTTATAGAATGTGGCCCCGGAAAAGTGTTGCAGGGATTAATCAAAAAAATTGATAATACCGTGAGTACGGCAAGTTTGTAAAAAAATGGATTATAGGTAAATTAAGGTATTTACCTATAATTTGGAATATCTAGTTTTGAGCTCTTTCAGTTTTGTCTATCAGGTATTTTCTGGAAAAGCATTGATTCACCTTTCTAGCATTGAGTGATTTTTCAGCTTTTCTGTGATTAACCAATTGCTTGTCAATATCTTCTATAAATGACTTCATCCTTCTGATCTGCTCTGCCAGGGTCTTATTATATTCCTTCAAAGCCTCAATGAGGTCGTTAGTCTTATTGTTTTTCATAGGTTAGCCTTTAAAAAATTAATTACTAAGATAAACATTACACCAGTATTATTACAAATAATTTAAAGGATTTATTTATTAGCAGGATGCAAGGCAATATTCATTTTTTCAAGTATTACTCATTTCTTTCATTGTAAAATTTTTCATAAACGAAAGAAAATCAATAACATAGCGCTAATAACCAGTTTCAGATTTTAGGAATAGGGCTTGGAAATTCATAAGCTGGCTAAGGCACAAAAAAAACCCGGTGCCCCGGGTTTAAAGTAATTATTATAGAAATATACTTTTAGAGTACGTCAATCAGAATTAGGACTAATCCAACAACGAGTAAAATAGCTCCCACGGTGTACAAAACCGGGCCACCTATAATTAAAAGGATCAATCCGACTGCACCAACGATGATACCAGCCCTAGTATTACCAGACACTGCATGTTGCGCTTTTACCTCTTCCGGTGCCCTTTTGTATTCTCTAGCAAGTTCTTTTATTTCTCTTTTCAGTGCTTTCTGCTCGGCTCTACTCTGTTTTACAAAAGCTTTTTTCTCTGATTTAGTCAGCGAAATTTCGTTAGCTTTTCTTTCTACTTCCTGCTTCTGTAAAGCTTTAACTTTCTCCATCCTGTGCTCCACTTTTTCTATCTTCTCCTGTATGGATTTTTCAGCGGCAATAGCTTCGGTGGAAGCGTAAACTTTCTGCTCAGCCACTTCTGGCTTTTCTTCTACTTTCTCAGGTGATGATTTTACAATTGCCACTTGGTTTTCGCTAGTGTTTTTTGGCGTCTGTTTGAAGTAATGTGAATTTCCGAAAGCAATTTTGCTAGACTCACAAGATGAAAATAAGAAGGCTGACGAAAACAGCATGACCAGGCTCAAGGTATAATTCCAACGTTTCATAAAATTTGGTTTAATGGATAAAGAACATGAATATAGAAAAAAATGATGTCGTGTATCCTTTGAGATGGATAAAGCAATTGTTCTTAAAGGTAATATCTGTTCTCAAAACAATAGAATACAACTTTATTATCCAACCAAAATTTATCTAATTTTTAATGTTACAGCAGGTTTACCCAACTATAAGCCCTTAGGTAGATTGATGCTTACTTTTTGTTCTTTGAATACGCTTTTTACGTTTTTTCTGTACATTGTTTGTGCATCGTAGTAAGTATCAGAGTAACCCTGCACTGCACCTTTTACTTGGTTCCAGTATTTTAAGGGGTTCATCAACAATGATTCGGAGAAAGTGCTTTTGGGAACGGCTAAAATATCTGCAATTTCATCCCCTAATAAAAATCGCATGAACTTGGGAGCTACCCACTGAAGTTGGGAACCGGCGTTGGCGTTGATATAATCCAACAGCGCTTTAGTAAGTGTTCTGCCTGCTTCTGAACTTTTGAATTGTCTATCCGCAATCATTTTATCCAATAGAAAAGCTTCTTTGGAAGTATCCGGTAGCAATTTTTCGTCTACGCCCATGATATAACTAGCTACATTCCAAAGATGAATATACGCTATGCTTTCTTCCTGGCTAACTTCAATGCCTAATTTGCGCATACCGCGAACAGGAATTAGCGACATAGATAAATTGGTACCTGCCATATCTTCCTGATTGATAGGTGCACCCCATTTCCCATTCCATCCACCCCTCTTGTTGATGTGATAACGAATAGAAGCATGAACTAGCCTTACCTTTTGGGCGCTGGCAATCGCTGAGCCTTTGGCAGCAAAGCTACCAGGTGCACCAACGTCAAATACATAGCGCCCTGTCTCCGCCAATCTTTTCCCGGTATCATATCGCATTCTTTCGGATAATAAAAGGACTTCTGCCCCATGGGCAGCGGCATAATCATAGGGTAAGGAGAGCAAACCTAACATGAGCGTAAGCGAGGCAGCATGTTTTCTAAAAAAGGTATGGCCTTTTTCCATCAACTGGGCATCTGCCCAAGTTGGCAACTTTCTGCTTTCTTTCATAAATGACTCAAGCTCGGAGGGCAGCCCGGAAGGTAATTGATAGTCATTATGTTTTAACTCATCAATGAGCTTTCTGAAAAGTTGTGGCCGGTCGGATTCAAAAATAGCCGATACAGCTTTATCTGCCAATGGGTCAGACTGATATCTCATCTGATCCAAAAAAGCGTTCTGATAGTATTTGATTTTCTGCATGATGCCTTTTTTTAAGTAACAATAAGAAGTGCGCTTGGTTTTATACTTCAAATCAATTCGTTCCTCTTATGATTGACATAGACAAATTAACTGCACACCCCCACGAAAAAATTAGCCTTAGTCATTATACAACCGACTATACCGGAAATTTTAAGCATAAATCC
>JBBSOG010000508.1:0-4279 GCA_038259985.1 Cytophagales bacterium | reverse complement strand
CGAGTCTGTTGCAGCGAGAGGCGGGAGGCATGAGATCTTTGTGGCGCTCACCTTTCGCAGTATCTCACCACCCTACTCCACCCCTGACCGAGGCTGGCTAGGTTACACTTCTACACAAAGTGTAACCTAGCGTACCACGCCCAAAACACCGCGCCCCGTCCATGCCGGTGCAAAAAGCACCGCTACGGCGGGGCGTTATTCATTGGGCGACAGAGAAAACTGAATAAATTAGTAGTCCGGTATGGGCGGAAGGGTAGGGATAGTATAAATTTCCGTAAACGAACTATCTCGTTTTAATATCTTTAAAAGTGAGTCCATGATACCGTCCACATCATTAATATTACGGATCTGAGCGTAGGTATCTGGACTAGTAGAAAAAAATATAATTCCTTCATCTCGCCAGTACAACATCATTGAGCTGTTTGCGTAGGATGTCCCACTTTCACTAAATAGCTTATATATAGTAATCTTCCTGTTTTGTAAAGAGTAGTCCTTTATATCCAATACCGTCACTCGTTCGCCAACAAATGGATTTAGAACTACGCAGGGATTATCCACAATTTCACCAACCTTTAAAGGTATTTTAGATTGACACTTATTAAATTCAAAAACCAGTGTATCAATGTCGATTGCTGTTTGTATCAAAAGTGGGCGTAGTACTCTTGTCGTATCACTGATAGATGATATAGTTAGAGTTGATGAGGGATTGGATGCTCCTACATCATACAAGTCGTAAGTAAGTTGTTCCTGACTTCCCTCCTCACAAGATGTAATTGAGGCAAACCCAGCGATCAACATAAGTACGCTTAATCGCCAAAAGTCCATATTTTTTTCCACAGTTCGTTTCTTGAGTAACCTAAATTTCTTTGACTATTTACCGATTCCAATACTCGTAGACCTCGAGTACTAAGCGGATGGGTTTGAGCAGATCCATCTTGGTTGTGATACATCAAATGATGCCGACTACTAGGACTTGAATTTTCTAGTGTTTTATAGAAAGGGTTGTGAGAGTAATCGATAGAGCCATTGTCTTTAAAGTCCGAGACATACTCTTGGACATGAAGAAAACTTTCATGCGCTAGGTCTGTCACTCCCTCGGTAAGATTATTTCTCCAGGAGGCAGTAGTATTAAGTACTACTCCTAACTTCAACCGGCCATCAACAATGTTGCCTCCTTTTGTCCCTCCAGATGTGACAGCACCATCTGATGTTTTTTCTTCGCCAAAATCTCGGTCACTATATTCCAAATCGATTCCCGCAGAGTGGTATTCCCCATCTTCAGCAAACTCATGACCATTGACAATTTGACCCGCAGCAGCAAATTTCCCTAAAAATGCTAACCCCTCATCGGTACTCGTAAAAGCTCTGGATAATTCTTTTGAGATAGAGTTTATAAAATTGACTCCAATACTATCCCCATTCACATCTATGTATCGGACTGGATTATTAGCAGCATAAGCATAAGGAGCCTGAAACGCATATTTATCTGCAAATCGATCAATGGTTGTGAACTTAGCAACTGCAGGATCATACCACCTGGCTCCGTAATCATACAGTCCCAAGTCTTCGTTCAACTCCTTGCCGTTATAGCGGTAATGGCACACCCCTACACCAACCTCGACCAGCCATGCTTCTACGCGGACGCCCATACCGTCAAGGTACGCCCTACCCCTCAGTTTTATTTTCAGTTGAAAGAAAAAGTCAGACTACCCCGCGGCGGTCGGAGGTGGCTGCTGTCACGTTTATCGAGCTCGGACCGCAAGAGCGCTTTGGCCGGGCGATAGCCGGCTAAAGTGATCTTGTGGGCTGAGCTGAACGGGGGCCAGGGGCCGGTTCTTCTAGGCCCCTCGGCCGGTGCAGCGGTAGCGGAACCGGACGTACTAACTGGGTCGGCGTTGGCCTGCCGCTTGTGGGTGGGAGCGGTGCCGGCCAAGGGCCAGGCCGGCGCAGTGCGTCTTGACGCTGGCCGATTCTTGGCGGGGCCGCTCAGGATGGGACTTATCTCCCCTTCAGATCATTGAGCTTATCGTCGTCCTGATTGGCGTTGAAGATGCTGACCACGCGGACGACCGCCTTGGCAACCCGATAGACGATCAGGTAAGACCACTTCGGTACGAAGCGGTACGTCCGTTTCTCGTCGCTGATCCGGTGCAGTTTCGTATGTCGTTCCGGGAACGTTTCCAGGCTTTTGATCGTGTCCTGGATGCCCCGGTTGGCGTGGCGGGCGACCCGGTCGGAACGCTCGCGGCGTAGGTAGTTCAGTTCCCGGCGCAGGTCGTCCCGCGCCTCCGGAGCAACTACTACGCGATGCTTTCGCTTAGCCATCCTTCCGCCTCTTTTTCCAGTTCTTCCGGACTGAGGTACTCGCCCCGGTCGATCTGATCTTCTGCTCTATTGATTTTCGCGCGTAGCTCGTCCGTTGTCAGCGGCTCGCCGGCCTGGTAGCCAATGAGTTTGTGCTCCGGATCAGTTACTTCCACCGCCTCTGGCTGGTAGCTCCGGAACAGGCTTTCGGTCACCTCGGCCAGGACGGCTAGTAACTTCTCGTCGGCTTGCTCGATGCGCAGGTGCAGCAGGTCTTTAGTGGTGGTAGCGTCCATGGCGGGCGGGTTTGAGAGGTGGATGCGGTGGTTGCCTAAAGATAACAGTTAGATTATTTACGGGGTTGTGCCGTTCGCTTAGCCATCCCGCTACGCCTAGCCTAAGCTGACTTACGCCGCGGCCAGCTAAACGGCTCCGGATGACGAACCCCGGCCCGGCGGCGTAGCCTCCCTCACTCCGGCTAAAGCCGGCTCGGTCGCTTTCCGCCCCGAACCGCGCTTCGTCAGGAACGCAGAAGGGGCAAGCGGATCAACCGCAAGCCCCTTCTGCGTTCAGAAAAACCGAACCGCAATGTCAGTCTCGGAGAAGTGTCCACCACGCAGTAGCAGCGAAGCTAATACCGCGCCCCGTCCATGCCGCCGCACAGCGTCGCCACGGCGGGGCGCTATTCATTGGGCGGGAAGGCATTTCATTCAAATGCTTCCGGAAGAGGCGGTGGAGGCAGACTTAAGGTCAGAACATTTTTCTGGTATATACCAGTTTTATACTTCTCGATAAAATCCAGCGTAGCGGCTCCGCTTTTCCAAGTCGGATTGATTACAAACAAAATTCTATGATTCTCGCTCACTCCCAAAAGGGAAAGCCCATCAACTCTTCCCATACCGTAGATGTATCGCCTCACTTGCATATTACCAAAGGATAATGTATCCAATGGTTTCAGTTCCTCTGAACTGCCATCAAGATTCATAACCTCTCCAGCCTGAAAATCGACTATGCGATCAGCCTTTGCGGCTGGGATACTTTCATCGGGAGTCAACAGTATGTAGCTCATATTTCCTTCCGTCGTAATGATGTCACCTTTATCATCCAATTCAAAGAATTGTAATTCTTGAACCGCGTTTTCCGAAGAAAGACACCCAAAAGCAACGATCAAAACAGCCGCGAGAAGCAGCAACTTATAAGCCATATTACTGATTTGAAAAACCGCTTACAGCCTTCTTGACAACCTCAGGGGAAAGATCTGGTCGACGCTGCTGATAAAAATTAATTCGTTGTTGAAGATAATTGCCGTAACGAGGGTCCTTCATCATCAAGTGCTGATTATACCCTCCATAGTTCATTTGTCCGTCTCGTCGCACGTCCCTTGTCACTATATCTACATGCTGGGACTCATGCAAATTAGTCAGAGCCTTATTAGTAACATTACGTGGGTCTTCCGCCGAGGCGGCAGTCATGGCACCAATCTG
This sequence comes from Cytophagales bacterium, assembly GCA_038259985.1. GTDB lineage: Bacteria > Bacteroidota > Bacteroidia > Cytophagales > Cyclobacteriaceae > Catalinimonas. Next base: position 491 of record JBBSOG010000508.1, on the reverse strand, counting down.
AACATCAAAAGCAAGTGTCTCACCGGACGCTAACGTTGTCCTTGCGCCCTCCGGAGCAATTCTCTGGTCGATATCATCTTGCGCATACAGCCTCTCCGTATTACCGTCTGCATCTCTAGCTAAAGGCGTGGTCACACCCCTCGTTCCCGCGTCAAGGTCATAGCTTACATCGAAAGTAACGAGTACGTCGCCAAACTTCCCTCCCTCAGAAAACAACTTTGAGAAAGCCTGTCCTTCTTCCGAGTTGATAAACTGCTGATACGCCTCGTAGTTAGCGGAATTATTCTGTAAGGCTTGCGTAACTCGGATCGTATCCCCCATCGGGTCGCTGTACAAAATTGGGTTATTTCCCAGCAGTTCTCACTATCGGTCATCTGACCAGCAATTGCTACATCAACAGTGTGCCCGTACAGATGAAATTAATGCCCCCTTTGTCCGCGAAGCTTAGGGTTTACTAGTCTTTTGCAGTGGGCTGATGGGGGATAATCAAT
>JBBSOG010000507.1:0-4290 GCA_038259985.1 Cytophagales bacterium | reverse complement strand
GTACTCAATATGCTCAATGCCCGCTATTTCAAAGCGGGTGACGCCCGAAACGCGGTAATTGTGAATGATCAAGCACTGGGCAATGCCTGGCTGGTGGGCAAGGTGCAGCCAGTGAGCAATGCCGATGAAGCTATCGCTGCTTTAGGCACGGCAGATTTGGCCAATACCGCTATCCTGAACACCGCTGATTTCTCTCTGGATAAAAATAGTTTTAGCCAGCAAGGCAGTATTCAACTTAGTGACTACCTACCCAACGCGCTGGCTTACCAAGTGGATGTGCCCGCCGAAAGCTTTGCTGTGTTCTCGGAGATTTATTATCCCTTAGGTTGGCAGGCATATATTGATGATGTACTTGTTGAACATGTGCGGGTCAACTACCTCTTGCGGGGACTGGAAATCCCAGCAGGCCAGCACACCATCCGATTTGAATTTAAGCCGAGGTCTTATGAGGTGGGGAGTTCTGTTAGTTTAGCCTCATCTATTGTATTGGTGGTATTTATGCTGCTAAGCATAGGTTACACGATTAGACAGGCATTACGTAAATGAAAAAGGTATTGATCATCACCTATTACTGGCCTCCGGCGGGAGGCATATCCGTCCACCGTTGTCTTAAGTTTGCCAAATATCTATCTCAGTATGGATGGGAACCCATTGTGTACACCACTAAAAATGCTCAATATCCTTACCTGGACGAAAGTAACTTGAAAGATGTGCCCGAAGAAATAACGGTCTTGCGTCAAACAATTATAGAACCATTTGACCTTTTTAAGAAACTATCCGGCAGAAAAAAGAATGATGCCTTAAATAATATTGTGCATGTTAGGAACAGTAAGTCTCGATGGCTGGATGAGCTTGCCATCTGGATCAGAGGAAATTTTTTTATTCCTGACGCACGATCTCTTTGGATTAAACCATCCGTTAAGTTTTTACAGGATTATCTGAAAAAAAATTCAGTAGACGCTATTTTATCTGATGGCCCGCCACACACCAATACTGCTATCGCCACTCAGCTAAAGGAAAAAACAAATATTCCCTTTCTCGCTGACTTTCAGGATCCCTGGACGCAGGCTGACTATTATCCTCTAATGAAACTCACTACTTGGGCAGATAAAAAACACAAAAAGCTGGAGCAAAAAGTCTTTCAACATGCTGATAAAATCACGATTGCCAGTAAGGCATGGAAAGCTGATCTGGAGAATATTGGGGCAAGTGATGTAGATGTTATTTATTGGGGATATGACGAAGATGACTTTAAGGATATTCAAGTTATACCTAATACCGAATTTACCATTACCCATGCCGGATTGATGGGCTATGACCGTCTGCCGGATACTTTTTTTGCTGTCTTGGCTGAACTTTGCCAACAAGACCAGGCATTTGATCATCTTCTCAAACTACAATTTCCCGGACAGGTGGATTATGAAGTGTTTAAAAGTCTTAAAACCTATGGGCTTGATGCGAAGCTTTCTGTGCAAGGTACTTACAAACGCCCGGAGATACTTGAAATGCTGTGTTCCTCCCAATTACTATTATTACTATTGAACAAAGCCAGCAATGTGAGTGGCAGGGTACCAGGAAAATTCTTTGAATATCTTAGGGCCAGACGACCGATACTTTGCCTGGGTTCAGAGGTTGGCGATGTGGCCGACATAATCAAGGAAACTCAAAGTGGTGTTGCTACTGCTTATGAGGATAAAGAAAAACTAAAAGACTATATATATCAGCAATTTTTAGCATTCCATGCCAATATATCCCAAACAACGCAAGGGGACATAAGCGTTTACAACGTAAAAAAACAAGTCGGCAAACTGGCGGGGTATCTGAATAAAATTGTGAAAGACAATCCATAGTTATTTATGACAAAAGCTGCGCAATATACAATCAATTGTTTCCTGGATAACGATAGTGGAAGAGATGTGGAAATTCTTTTACCCATTGCCATTTTTGCCGAGCAGTATTTAGACTGTAAAGTCAATTTTTGTTTCTTATGGGACCTGCATTCTCTCAAAAGAGATAAACCTCATTTGGTATTGATTCCCAATACCAGGGGCCATCATTTGTATTTTCACCTGTCAAAAATTTGTGCGCAACAGGGAATACCCGTTTTTGCCCATGAATCTGAGGGCAACTTCAGGACCGACGGAAATTACGAATATTGGGGTTACAATTTAGATCATCAATTTTATCAGGATTGGGTCTGCTGCTGGTCAGAAAGAACACTAGATTTTATAAAAAAACTAAAGCCAGAACAATCTTCCAAAATCGTATTTACCGGCGCTTCCGGTTTTGACCGCTATTTGTTTGGGCAATTTACTAACAAAGAAAAACTACTCACCAAGTGGAATAAGCAAGGTTATCAAAAAGTAATTGGATACGCGGGTTGGGCTTTTGGAAGAATCTATGGTGAGAATAGTGATACTGCGCTTATACACATTCATCCTGATAAAGCGGAGCGTTTTAAGTGGGTAGAGTCACAGAGACAATTTGTAGAGGGTATCCTGGAAAGTACGATAAAGCAATATCCTGATATACTTTTCATTCTCAAACGACACCCCAAAGAAATTTTTGAGCACGAAACACAGCAAGTCAAAAATGAAATGAATGGCTTGACGCACTATCAGAATGTGTTATACCTGATTGACGAAGAACCTATTCATGACCTCATCGCCATCAGCGACATCTGGATGGGTTTTGAAACTACTACCAGTATGGAGGCTTGGCTGCTCAACAAACCCACGCTGCTCATCAATCAGCAGACAGATTTTGTTCGGACACCTGTCTACAAAGGCTCCGCTATTGCTAAAGATGCCACAGCGTTAAAGTCAATGATTAATGAATATTATCAAAGCGGAAGAATTAGCGAATTTGAAAAAGATAACCTTTTGCAGGAAAGAAGCAAGATAATCACCAATTCCATCGGCGTTGCCGATGGGTTTAACCACATTCGCTCCGCTTACTATTTTAAGCAAAGTCTGGACAATATAAAGTTGAACGAACGGATTCAGAAAGTAAAAATTGGAGCTTACTTTACATTATTTTATTACTTCTATCACCTCTTCAAATATGTTTACCACCGTCCATTGTTTGCTAAAATTCCGAAATTAAAGAAAACCCTTTTTATTTTCGAAAAGTGGGCTTTGCCTGATCTCAAGCAGCGGAAGGAAAGCATCCGTACATATATGGGAAGCTTTTATAAAAAAAAGGGGATTTTACCAGTCCAAAGTCAGGAAGATTCTTGGTGGAAACGCTTTTTCAAATAAAAGGTATTAGACCACTAATGATTAAATCTCATCTAAAAAGTGCGTGGCTACAATTGCGTTTTGAGGAAGCAGACAAGGAATTTCATCAATGATAGGGTAAGCCAAAAGGCTTTCCTCGCAGTAATAACAATCTTTTATTTTCTTCAGGGGTTGTTTGGTCACTGGGCAGGCCAAAGGAAATGAAATTTCATCTTCAAAGATATTAACTTTTTCAATCACAATCAAACCAGTAGGATTTAGGGGATTTACAGAATAATTGAATTGTCGGTATTCTATCATATTATAGCCCAGGTCAGCGATGACGTTTTTCAAGTTCCGAACATAACCTAGTTTATCCATTCTTGCTTTTCCCTCTTCGTCAGCCCATTCATAGATAGGCTCCAGCAAAACCAAGTATTTTCTGGCAATTCTATATAGCTCTTCTAATGCTTCTTTCTCCCTGCCACCATTTGGTTCTATTGAATGTAGCGTATACACCAAATCAATTGAATTATCCTGGAGCGGTGCATTAAACAAGTCTCCGGTAAATAAAGTCGTGTCAAAGAGCGCTTTTTTCTGACAATTTTTGTGGGCGTATTTTATTCTTGACCAGGAAATATCAAATCCATAAGCTTTATAATTTTGTTGCGCAAGTTTACCCAAAAGCTTTGAAATGGTAGTAGCCTCTCCTACCCCCGCTTCCATGATTGACTCAAAAGGGGAAAGTTGATTGATTACTTTGGCTAAAGCATTGGTATAATGGTCACGTACCTCAGGCCTCTTCATATCACCTTCAGTATATGAGCCAGATTGAATATCATAACTGATCATAATCGCTTCCGAAAAGCCCTCCTGATAATGACCTGTTTTTTTTAAGTATTCAATTAGGTTGGCTCCATCAAGGTACTTTTGCTTAATTTCTTTCAGGTTTTTCAGATAATTCATGATGATTGAATTGTATAAATTTAGTTAACATAAGGAAGGTAAACTTACATCACTTTTTTAAAAGTTGATAAGTATGAATTTACATTTTAATACCTAATAATTGTAT
>JBBSOG010000506.1:0-4299 GCA_038259985.1 Cytophagales bacterium | reverse complement strand
ATTTGGGCGATAACTATCCATTTCGTCCGCAGGACAATGGTTTTGAGGAAGTGTTGGTACACGGTGGGGGCGGTGTAGGACAGACCCCTGACTACTGGAACAATGACTATTTTGACGATACTTACTTCCACAACGGCAAGCCGGAAAAGCATGAAGGTTATTGTACTGATGTCTGGTTTAAAGAGGCCAGCCGTTATATTGAAGAGCATCAGGATGAACCGTTTTTCTGCTATATCGCTACCAATGCGCCCCATAGCCCTTATCATGTTCCGCAGCAATATATAGATATGTACGCCAACAATCCGGAAATTCCCAATCCCAACTTCTTTGGCATGATCTCTAATATTGATGATAATATCGGCCTGTTGGAAGCGCAATTGGAAGCATTAGGTTTGCGGGAGAATACCATACTTGTTTTCATGACCGACAACGGAACCGCAGCGGGTGTGAATTTGGATAGTGAGGCATTCCTTCAAAAAGGATTTAATGCCGGGATGCGGGGCAAGAAAGGTTCTCCTTATGAAGGAGGGCACCGGGTACCATTCTTTATCCGATGGCCCGCCGGAGATATTCCTGCCGGAAAAAAAGTGGACAAAATTACTGCCTATACCGATGTATTGCCAACCTTGATGGATTTATGTCAGTTGAGTTCAGATGCTTCAACCCAATTTGATAGCAATAGTCTGAAAAAGCTGATCCTAGAAGATGGAGAAGATTGGCCGGAACGTACGTTGATTACCGATACCCAGAGGGAGGAGCATTTGCAAAAAGGAAAAGATGCATCCGTCATGACCGATCGTTGGCGGCTGGTCTTTGATAAGGAACTATATGATATGGAAAATGATCCCGGACAAACACAAAATGTGATTGGTCAGTATCCGGGAGTGGTAAGCAAACTGAGGGCAGATTATGCATCCTGGTGGAATGAAGTAAGCCAGGATGCTGACGAATACGCCCGTATTATTGTGGGAAGTGATGAGGTTGATACTGTTACGCTGACCTGTCATGATTTTCATCCTACCCAAGAAGGTTACCCTGCCTGGAACCAGGAAATGATTAGAAATGCACAAAACAACCAGGGCTTTTGGGCACTGAGAGTGACAAAAGCAGGTAAGTATCACATTGAACTTCGTCGTTGGCCAAAAGAGGCCGCCACGCCTATCAGCGGCTCTGTACCCCAAGGGGATGACGTATCAGGTGGAGAAGCCTATTCAGTTGGTAAGGAATTACCTTTTGCAGAAGCAGGTATACAAATTGGGGAACAGGAAATGGGCACCGCTGTTGCCGCTGATGATTCATCGGTTAGTTTTGAACTAAGCTTACCGGAAGGAAATACAGATTTGCTGACTTGGTATAAAGATAAGGCAGGCAATACTTACGGCGGCTTTTATGTATATATCACAAAACTATAGACTTTAAATTCCTAACCCCTAAGAGCCAAAATGAAAATCCAATTTATTTGTCCGGGATGGGAAGTGAAAATCTACCTATGGGTTTATAAAAACGTAACAGAGGCTAAAATTGACATGCATCATTTTATCTGATAGGCGGCATTGGGTTACGCCTCTTAAAATATATCATCGTCGGATGAAAATTCTTTTACTAATTCGTCTAGTGGAAGAGAAACAAAGAAAGATGTCCCCTCGTTTTTTCCTGGACTTACCGCCCATATTTTTCCGTGATGTAATTCAATCAGGGTTTTACAGATAGAAAGCCCCAGGCCACTGGAACTTTCTTTTCCGGTAGGAATTGCACTTAATTTGGCAAATTTTACAAACAACTTGTCCATGTCTTTAACACTCAAGCCCTGGCCCTGATCCCTGAATTCTATGAGAGCAGAGTCTTTTTCTTTGGTAAGCACAACATGGATTTTGGTGTTTTTATGCGAAAACTTGATAGCATTACTTAACAGGTTTTGAAATACATCCTTAATCCTTAGCATGTCAATGTTGAGCAGTGGAAAATCATCAGGATACGCTAACTGTAGGCATTGGTTCTTTTGTTGGGCCAGCAATTCAAAGTTATCTTTTACTTCTTTCAATATCTCTACCAGATTTACTTTGCTGAGCTGAAGCTCAAAACTGAAATCTTCCATCCGGGACAATACCAATAAATCATTCAGTTTGGAGTTGATGGCTAAAGTAGACCGGTCAATGATATAAATAACATCGCTCAGTTCGTTTTTGCTTTCCGAATCCTTAATGATATCGTTGGCCAATTGAATGGAAGACACCGGATTTTTTAGCTCATGTACTACGATATTCATCAAATCTACCTGTGCCCTTACTGCTTTCTGGGCTTTCATTCTGTTTTCAAGTTCGTCTATCACCATACTTGACAGGGTTTCCAACATTTTCAACTGCTTCTCGGTAGCCTCTCTGGGCACGATATCTACTACGCAGACCGTTCCTAGTTGATGTCCTTCGGGCGTTTTTAAGGGTGCTCCTGCGTAAAAGCGTATCCCCGCCTCACAAGAAACATGAGGACTCTCCAGCAGATCAGGGGATTGATGCGTATCATTGAAGACAGTAGTATCATTCTCCAATATAGCCAGTGAACATAGGCTGTCTTTTCGTAATACCTCATTGCCTTTCAAAGGGCTTAGGTTGGCTTTAAAATAAACCCTGGCTTCATCTACAAATGTGACGAAGGCACTAGGTGTATCAAATACCTGGGCGGCTAACTTTGCTATTTTATCAAATGTTTCTTCAGCAGGTGTGTCCAGGATTTGATACTCATATAACTTTCCAAGTCGGGCTTTGTCTGAAGGAGGTATAATAGAAGAGGGTTTTTGATATATCATATCGGGATGAATAGATTCTTGGTAATTTATAATACCATAAGCAATTTGAACATTGCTAGGAAATGGATTTTACATAATTAATACGTTTGAACAGGTATTTTGGCATAAATTAAACGTACGAATCTATTCACAAAAATTAAGATATCTAGCAAACAGGAAAAACTATTTTTCATATAATTAAACATGGTCTCCTCACTGGCAATTGAGATAAAATAAAACTTTTAAATTTTTTTATAGAAATAGGTTACATCTGCCTTGTTACTTATACTAACTATAAAATTAGAGATTCTCATAGGTAGTTAAATTTCGTAGGTAGAGCTAGATTGCTGAAGTAAATAGCTGGTTTGCACTTGCAGGCCAGCTATTTTTATGTGTATTGATCATGCTTATTTGCTAGCTACTATACAAATAAATAACAAAATCATAACCTTCCAATTTTCCATTAATTCCCCTATCTTAGTTACTTGCCGTAAAATAATTTTTTTATGTGTGACCTTCTCACGTGGGAGAAAATCCAATCCGGTTCGGAAGTAGCCTTCGGTGATTTTTTTAATCAACAATGGCATCGGTGCTTTTCTATGGCCTATAAAATCCTTCAAGACCAAAAATCGGCTGAAGACATCACACAAGATGTATTTTTAGATCTTTGGACCAGAAGAAAAAGCCTAGAGTTGGTGAACCCTGAGGCTTATCTCACACAAATGGTAAAATACAGGGTCTTTACTACCCTCTCCCGCACACATATCCCAGAACGAAACATAGAAATTCTTGAAAACCTGCTCCATCAGTCTTCACCCGAGGACCAATATATTTTGAATGAACTGAGAGCGGAAATCAAGGAAGTGGAAGGCGGCCTGCCACCACGCTGTAAGCAAGTGTACCAGTTGAGAAGACATGAGGAGTTGAGTGTGGCAGAAATAGCCGAAAGACTGAACATGTCTATCCGAACTGTAGAAAATCACTTGTACCAGGCTACCAAAACTTTGAAAAACAAGATCAACCCTGTTACCATTTTGTTAATTCTGGAATACTTTATTTAACACACCCATAACCGCTCCGAACTAAGTATAAAATCAAGTTTCTGATACTTACTTATGAGAAGCGATGACTATGGACCAACAACAGTTCTGGAAGCAGCGATTTTTCCGCTACGCCAAAGGGAAGTCCCAGCCTATAGAAGATAGGCTACTGGATGAGTTTTTTGAGAAGCACCAGGCCAGTAATTCAGACATTTGGAATGACTTAAAAAAGTCTCCTGAGCAAGTCAGACAAAGAATACTGCTTCAGCTTCAACAAGCTATCCGTCCCACATTCTTTGAGCGTATTTTGCGCTACAGCTTCGGAAAAGGGATTGCCGCTACTTTGCTCATGGTGATGGGCTTGGGTTATTTCTTTTTTACCAAAGAAGAACCTGTAACCAATAATGACCATCAGTCTAATGAAGTGGAATGGCAGTCTTTCCAGACCAATGCAGCGGAGCAAAAAGTAGTAAAGCT
>JBBSOG010000505.1:0-4312 GCA_038259985.1 Cytophagales bacterium | reverse complement strand
TGAGGCCCCGGTCAAGAGCCTGGAAACTGTCAACCGGGGATTTACGACCCGTATGTTTACCATCAATATGGATGGTACCGACCCTTATGTGTTGGACCCATCCGGGGCTACATCTCACTTCGTTTGGCGCGACCCCCAACATATCTGTGCCTGGACGCAGCCCGAAGGAAAACTGGCCGCTTTCTATTTGTTCAAAGACCAAACCGACGAAGTGCAGGTCGTGGGGCCGGACAAGATGGTTGAGAACGGACACAATACCTATGTGCCCAACACCGATAATGAATGGATTCTCAACGATACTTATCCCCACCTTGATCCGGGTAGACGGCAGACATTGTACCTTTACCATGTGCCTACTGATAATAAAGTAGTGCTAGGCAAATTCTTTGAGCCTAAAGCATTTAACGGCGAATGGCGCTGCGACCTGCACCCCCGCACCAACCAGCAGGGTACCCAGGTGATCTTTGATTCCACCCACAAAAATAACCAGCGGCAGATGTATTTGGTAGATATCAGCGAAATCGTCTCCTGATGAAAAAGCCTCTTTTGTTCATGCTTACTGTGTGCCTGAGCTTTACCGCTAGGGCACAGGAAGAAGATTTGTCCCTGCTGAACTACTATCAGTATTATGGCGACCAATCCAACGCGCTCTATAAGGAAATGGTGGATGAAGCTTCTGCCAAGTTGCAGCAAAGAGCTGAGCACGTAGCCAAACTCAAGACTGAAAAAGCTTGGAAAGAACGGCAGGCAGAAGTCAGGGCGAAGCTAAAAGATATCGTGGGGCCTTTTCCTGAAAAAACACCACTCAACCCTCGGGTTACTGAAACAGTTGTTAAAGATGGGGTCAAAGTGGAAAAGCTGGTCTACGAATCTCAGCCGGGATTTTATGTCACCGCCGGGCTGTTTATGCCGGAGAACCTAAAAAGCAAAGCCCCTGCTATTATTTATTGCAGCGGGCATACCGCTACGGGCTTTCGCAGCGAAACCTATCAGCAAAAAATCTTGAACCTGGTGCGCAAAGGTTTTATCGTGCTTGCCTTTGACCCATTGGGACAGGGAGAACGTATGCAATATCCTGAGGAGAATTCGGAAGAATCACGAATTGGCGGGTCTACCAATGAGCATGGCTATGCGGGGGCGCAGTGTTTTATCTCCGGCAGTTCCCTAGCGAAGTACATGATCTGGGATGGTATACGTGCGATAGACTACCTGCTCACCCGTCCTGAAGTAGACCCTCAGCGCATCGGCATGACCGGCCGTTCGGGCGGAGGGACACAGACCGCTTACATCGCTGCCTTTGATAACAGAATCTATGCTGCTGCCCCGGAAGCCTACATCACCAGCCTAGATATTTTGTTCAAAACTGAAGGTCCGCAGGATGCCGAGCAGAACTTTATGCACTTCGTTGACCAAGGCTTAGACCTGGCTGATCTGCTGGAAGTCAGGGCGCCTAAACCGGGGATGATTATCAGTACCAGCCGCGATTACTTTAGCATAGCAGGGGCACGTCGTGCCTACCATGAAGTGCAGCAAGCCTATGATGCTTTGGGGAAATCCGTAAACATATCCATGAGTGAAGATGATAGTGTCCATGCTTCTACCCAAAAAAACCGGGAGGCGATGTATGCCTTCTTCCAAAAGCATCTGCAAAACCCGGGTGATGCGAATGATGAGGAAGTAGGTATGTTTTCATTAGAGGAATTGCAGGTTACCTCCACCGGACAAGTCGCCACGGCACTGGACAGTAAGAATGTATTTGACCTGAACCGGGAGGAATCCCAAAAGAAGAAGGCTGAAATCGAACAGCATAGAGAAGCCTTCCAGCCTGAAAAAGTGAAACAGGATGCACAAATACTTTCAGGATACGAAGCGCCTGAAGCAGCTAAGGAGGTTCATTTTGCCGGACAATATCAGCGAGATGGCTACAAGGTGCAAAAGTACCTAATGATAGGGGATGATCATGTTACGCCTTACCTGCTTTTTGTGCCTGATGAAGGAAAAAGCAATCAAGTTGTCTTGTACTTCCATCCTGAAGGAAAGGCAGCGCAATCCGGGGCGGGTGGTGACATTGAGGCCCTGGTGAAGCAGGGGCTTACCGTGTTGTCAGCGGATGTTTTGGGCAGCGGAGAATTAGGGTCCGGCTATCTGAAAGGGGATGCCTACATAGAAGGTGTGTCTTATAATCAGTGGTTTGCCTCCATTCAAGTCAACAAAAGTATTGTCGCCCGGCAGGCCGCGGATATGGTGAGGATGGTGAAGCAACTCCAGCAAGATAATAATGAGGTAGAAATCAGTGCGATAGCGCGTAGCACCCTGGCTCCTGCCCTGCTGCATGCAGCAACCTTTGAACCAGCTATTAAAAAGATCGCTTTGGTAGAGCCTTTGTCATCCTATGCCTCATTGGTGGAGCATGAATTCTATAATCCTGCATGGATACCGGCCAGCGTGGCGGGAAGCATGGATGCCTACGACCTGGCTGACTTGGCGGCTACCTTAGCACCAAGAAAGCTGCTTATCATCAATCCGCAAAATCAAATGGGCGAAGCGGTAAGCCCTTCATTGTTTGAAGAAGAATGGTCTTTTGTTAGAAATGCCTATCCTAACAAAAATAATTTTGTAGTGGTATACCCCAATGCTCAAGAAGGTTTAGCTACGCAGATGAAAGATTGGCTGAAATGAGTTATTCCTCAGTAGGCTGACAACTTTATTAAAGCAAAAAGGCTTATCATTAGAAAAATAAAAAGCCAGAATATGTCAGAAACTACCAGTATGCCTTTAATTGCCAAAATACTCTCGTCCTCGTCTGTGACGACCTGCGTCCCGGCGAGGTTGCCTGAAATTCGCGCTTAAAGCGCGATTCTCGTATGCCCTCGTGGAACACAAGGGCAATCTATTCTCAAATAAAAATATAAATGTGTCCAGGCACTTAGAAAACTAAAAATGCTCAACATGTCAGAAACCACCCGTATGCCCTTAATTGCCAAAGCTTTGTCAGGGGCTACTATTGGCACTTTGGTAGGTATGTATATCAGCAACTCTTTTCTGGGCGGCAAAGCGCTGTGGCTTGTCCTCTTACTCGCCGCTATAGGTGCGGTAGCCGGAAGCTTGTTTTTTGGAAAATGAGTTGGGGGCATTAGGTAAGCTGATCCTCACCAGCACGCCATCTTCCTGCGCGGTAAACTGTATGTGGGCTTTGCCCTGATAGAGCTGCCGCAGCCGGTCAATGGTATTGCGCAGGCCGATACCTTTGCTTTGGGCCATCACCCAATCATGAGGGGATACTTCGGTGCTATTGTACACTTCCAGTATCAGTTTATCATGTTCGTAGTAGCTGCTGATGCGCAGCAAAGCTCTGTCTATAGAATGAGCAATCCCATGCTTGAAGGCATTCTCTACGATAGGTTGCAGTACCAGATTGGGCACCATCGCCTGCCGGGTATTTTCAGCAATCTGCATTTCTACCTCCAGTCTGTCCTGAAAACGTGCCTGCTCCACGCTCAGGTAATGCCCGATCAAACTTAATTCCTCATCCAGGCTGACAAACTGTCTTCGCTTCTGACTGAGGTTGTTGCGGAGCATTTCACTAAGTCCGCTGATCATATTGATCGCCTTATCTGAATCCTTGCGCCTCACCATCATGGCAATAGTATTGAGGGCATTGAACAGAAAATGAGGCTGCAACTGCATGCGCAAACTGTTGAGCTGCGCTTCTGTGAGCTGGTTTCTTAGCGACAGGGCGTCTAGCGACTGGTCACGAAAACGGTGCATATAGTTCAGGATAGTAAGTACCAGGAGCATCAGCCAATACACACTTATTCCATCAATGACATCAAACCAGGTATTTCCCCAAAGCGTAACCAATTCCCGCCAGTCAAGGCTTTCCCGTGGGAGAAAGAGACGCTCCAACAACAAGCCGCTGATGTAGGCCAGTGTTTTGTGTAACAAGCCGAAAAGCACACTTATCGGGATATGAAAAAGCACAAAAGCCTGACGGTTCCACTTGCGGCTCATCAGGAAGAGGTCAAGTAGCAGATAGCTCAGTGCCCAGTAGCTGAGGTAAGTAGCCAAAGGATAACGAATCAGGCTTTGCCAGTCAAAGCTTTGGCCGAAGCTGAGGGCGTAGCTGTACTGCCTTACTCCCGCTAAGATCGCGAAAATGCACCAGGCCAGCAGATTGTAAGTCAGCAGCTTTTTGATCTGTAAAACACGCGCTATAGTATGCATAGGCAGGCAGTAATATAGGAAAAAGGCAGGAGTTTGGGGCAATTTCTCTTAACCAGGCTCGGGCGCATATGCTATGCGTCCGCATCTT
>JBBSOG010000504.1:0-4371 GCA_038259985.1 Cytophagales bacterium | reverse complement strand
TTGATCCGGGTCAAAACCGGTAGCGAGGGTATGGTCAACCATTTGTTTGGCTTTCTTCAAAGTTTGCCCGTACTCATATTCTTCTAAGGCTTCGGAAGCTTCCAACAGCAAATACGCAGTTTCAATATCATGTCCAAAAGATACGTGGTCGGTGGCATAATTAGCTTCCCTGACCGCTTCGGCAGAGTCCAGATAAGAAACCGGGGCCCAGTCTTCATAAAAGAACAAACGAAGGTAACCCTTATCCGATACCATTTTATCCCTTACCAAGTGAAACATTTCTTTCAGCCGTGATTCCAGCGTATCGTCCGGCCAAACTTGGTACAATTCGGTAAGAGCTTCCAATACATGAATACTGGTATTTTGGTCTTTATAAAAATAATCACGTGGAGGAAATTCCTGCTGAAACATACTGCTGTCTATTACCTCGCCCTCCCGGGTCATGGTCGGAAAATAGCCTAAAAGTTCAGGGTCATGGGCATGTTCATCTAGCCAGGTAAAGGCCTGCTTAGCAAAATCCAGCACTTCCTCGTCCTCTGAAATTTGTGCATAAGCGGCGAGGGCATAAATACCAAAAGCATTTCCATAAGTTCGCTTAAGTTGGTTATCTACCCCATCCATGATGGGTTTTCCTGATCTATCTACCAGCCAATAAAAACCGCCCTGTTCTTGGTCCCACATTTTGTCCCTGAGGAACTCGTAACCATGTCGGGCAGCATCCCGGTACATAGTCTCCTGAGGATAAAGTTGCGCAGCTTTAGAAAGCGTCCACACATGGCGCGCCTGGGTAACAATCATTTTTTCCTGGTTATCCATCTGCTTCCAGTCATGGGTGAAATTACTTAAAAAGCCACCCATAGTACTATCTATCGTTCGGGGATACCAGATGTCCAGCAGGTTATCTTTAAGTTCAAAACGAACTTCTTCAATAAAATTTGAAGCCGTTTCAGCACTTTCTGTTTGATTTTCCGAACCTGATTGACATCCCGTTAAGATAGACGAACAAACCAGAAGAAATAGGCAAATTATTTTCATGCTAATCTTTATCTATATTCTTAAACCAGACTATAAAGTAAATAATGTTTCAAATATCAATCATCATTAGTCATTCATCATTCATCATTCATCATTCATCCGTTCCACGGCTGCTTTCATCATTATCCAATATCATGTGGCTGCTTTATCATGTTCCATTTTGGTTTTTTCCCGTTCTTCTTTTTTCAGTTGATCTTCATCTTCATCCACTGGTTTTCCTCTCCAGTAAGTGGCTAGGGAAGATCCGGTAATGTTCATGACTGGGCCAAAAATGGCTGGTGCTAAACCGACTGTGGCCACTTTTCCCATCTCATTGGCAAGTGCCGATGCAAGCCCTCCGTTTTGCATGCCCACTTCCAATGCGATCGTTCGGCAATCCCTTTCTGACATTTTGGTGAGCCGTGCGCCCCAATAGCCTAAGAAGTAGCCGGATATGTTATGAAAAAATCCAGCCACGATGAGGGTGAGGCCTACATTAAGCAGTTCATCGCGTCCGGCGGCGGTGATGATAGTGATGATATACGCGATACCAAACATGGAAATGATCGGCATGGCATCATCCAGCCACTTAAGTTTTCCATGAAAAAAGTAATTAAAAATCAATCCCGCTGCGACGGGGATGACTACAATTTTTACCATACTCCACATCATGCCTAGTACATCCACCTGTACGAATTCCCCTCCCAGCCAGGCCATCATATTGGGTGTAATGAAAGGGGCAAGCAGGGTCGCAAAAGCAGTAAGCGTAACCGATAAAGCCAGGTTCGCTTTTGCCAGATAAGCCATCACATTAGAGGCCAATCCGCTGGGTGAAGCGCCTATCAGGATAATACCGGCCGCAATTTCCGGGCTTACGCCCAGCATTTTGGCCAAACCAAAGCCAACAAAGGGCATAATTGTAAACTGGAAAAACATCCCCAGAATTACGCCTTTGGGCATTTTGACTACCCCTGCAAAATCTTTGATGCTCATGGCAGTTCCCATACCGAACATGATAATCTGTAGCAAGGGGGTGAATAAGTTTTTGAGGTCAAAGCCACCCACTTCCTGGAAATAGGAAGGATAAAACATGGCAATGGTCACTGAGGCAAAGATGATGACGGTGAATGAAAATCCTCTAAGGGGCTCTATACCTCGAAAGCCGACAGCAAGGAAGAGGAAAAAAGCAGTAAGTACCAAGCCAATTGGCTGGCCGGCATTCATAAATATCATCACAACGACGGCTAAGGCACAGGCGGCGGCCAGGCCGAGCACAATTTTATAAATAATTGGTGTTTGGTTCATAGGTGTTTGTGTTGCATGGGGCAAATTTGCATTTTGCAGGGTACAGCATGTAAATTCTCTACACGAATAATATTTCGCAAAAGATATAAGAAAAAAGTGCCAATCTTAGTGAGAAATGGCACTTTTTTCAGATTCTCTTAACTCCACAACCTGTCGGATGAGTCAATGGTGTCCCATTCAGGGGTGGGCGCAAAGTATTTCGTGCCTTTTTTCATGTGTTCTTTTACCACATCTTCGTTGAGTTCCACACCGAGTCCTGGCTTTTCAGGTACAATCACGTGCCCATCTTGAACAATAGGCTTATCTATACCAGTCACTAAATCCTCCCACCAGGGAATGTCTACGGAATGATGTTCCAGGGCGATGAAATTTTGTGTGGCCGCAGCACAATGCACATTAGCCATCATAGATACCGGGGTCCCAGCAAAGTGCATCATCATCGGAATACCTCTTTCTTCGGCATAATCACCGATCTTTTTAGTTTCCAGGATACCACCCGAAGAGGCTAGGTCAGGATGGATCATATCAATCGCACGCTCGTCAATCAACTTGATAAACCCTTCTTTGAGGTAAATATCTTCACCGGTCAGGGTAGGCGTATTGATATTGTTGGTGATTTCTTTCCATTTCTCGGTATACTGCCAAGGCACCAGGTCTTCCAGATAAGCCAGGCGGTAAGGTTCCAGGGCATTACCCAAACGGATACATTCGTTGGTATCAAAGTGCCCGAAGTGATCAGCTGCCAGAGGGATTTCGTAGCCAACGATATTGCGGACCTGCTTCACAAAATTAACCATGGTCTCCAAACCTTCATCGGTGATCTGGATGCCGGTAAAAGGATGTTGGGTAGAACCATAGCTACCGAAATCACGGCTCCACTGCTGACCAATGTCATACACATTTTTGTTGATGACCATGTTTTTCTCATCCTTGAGCATTTGTACGCCAAAGTCCATTTTCAAGAAAGTAAATCCCTGGTCCACCCGGGCTTTCATGCGATTTGCATATTCTACCGGATCATCGGAACCAACGGTATCACAATAAAGACGAACCTTATCACGAAATTTACCACCTACCATTTGGTAAGCTGGCACATTGTACGCTTTACCTGCCAAGTCCCACAGCGCCATTTCTACACCACACACCCCACCAGCTTGCCGGGACGGGCCGCCAAATTGCTTAATTTTTTTGAAGACACGGTCCACATTACAAGGGTTTTCCCCCAGCAAACGGCTCTTCAAAAAAAGCGCGTACTTAGGGCTGGCGTGGTCCCTAACTTCTCCCAAACCATAAATTCCCTGATTGGTATCAATCCTGATGATAGCACAAGGCATAGGGGCATTGGCGACTTCAACTACGCGCAAGTCAGTGATTTTCAAGTCAGAGGGCTTGGAACTGCGGCTTACTTTTTGGGTAGTAAATTCCATCGTTTCCTCTATGGACTTGTGCATAAACCCGCCCAACGCTAATCCCCCAAGCCCAGCTTTTTGAAAAAATTCCCTTCTTCCGTTAGCAGATGATTGGTTCTCTTTCTCTGAGCCGGTAGTGTTATTATTTACGGTACTTTTTTTTAGCGCAGGCATTCTGAGCAATTCATGTATGTTTTTTGATTTCATCTTTTTTATATCGTTTTATCAGTAATTAAATGGTTTTCAGTAATTAAAAGTGAGGCAAAGTTTGCGAAACCCTTGCATAGCTTTAGTCATTTTTGATCTGCGTTTTTCAGTATCAACTCCATATTCTGTCCCAGGAACGAAGTTCATCCCACTCCGGTGTAGGCGCGAAATATTTAGCCCCTTTTGCCATGTGTTCTTTGATCGCTTCCTCATTTAGTTCTACCCCTATGCCCGGCTTATCAGGCACATTGACATAACCATTCTGCACAATTGGTTTTTCTAGTCCTGTCACCAGGTCTTCCCACCACTCATTGTCTACCGAATGGTGCTCAAGGGCGATGAAATTTTGGGTAGCTGCGATGGCATGTACCGTTCCCATAAAAGACACCGGTGAAGCAGCATGATGAACCGCCATAGCAATACCATATTCTTCCGC
>JBBSOG010000503.1:0-4376 GCA_038259985.1 Cytophagales bacterium | reverse complement strand
TGGGTACTGCTGACCTTCGTTACGAGGATTTGACTTTTGATAATTTAGTCTATGTAGTAGGCAACGAGCAAGACTATCACTTCAAAGTCCTTTTTCTGATCCTGAAAAAGCTGGGCCGGCCCTACGCAGAGGGACTTGACCATCTCTCCTATGGCATGGTAGATTTGCCTTCCGGCAAAATGAAATCCCGGGAAGGTACCGTAGTAGATGCCGATGATCTGGTGGCGGAAATGGTTCGTACTGCTAAAGCACATACCGAAGAACTGGGCAAAATTGAAGGCTTTACGGAGGTACAGGCCGAAGAGCTGTATCAAATATTGGGCTTAGGGGCGATCAAATATTTTCTGCTTAAAGTTGACCCTAAAAAACGCATGCTCTTTGATCCGCAGGAATCGGTGCAATTTCAAGGAAATACCGCTCCTTTTATCCAATACTCTTATGCACGTATCTCCGCTATCCTCAGAAAAGCAGAGGAAATGCAGTTGGATTTAAGTGATGCGAAAGTTTTGGAAAAACAAGCAAGCTTGCATCCTGCTGAGCAGGAGGTTATCAATTTATTGGCGCAGTTTCCACAGAAAATATCGCTGGCGGCTGATGAATATTCACCTTCTGTAATCGCCCAGTATGTCTATGATCTTGCCAAAGAGTACAACCGTTTTTATGCGGAAGTCTCTATTTTTGGGGAAGAGAATCCCGATTTTCTGCTTTGTAAGGTGATTTTTTCTAAGGCAGTAGCAGAAACAATCAAAAGCGCCATGAATTTGTTAGGTATTCAAGTTCCCCAAAGAATGTAGCCTATGAAAACCTCATTTATCTCTCTGTTTAGTTTATTCAGCTTAGCCTTTGTTCCCCCTATGACAACAAATACCGATACACCAGCATCGTTTTACGAATTCAGTGTAAACAATATTGAGGGCGAATCAGTGAGTTTTGCAAAGTTTAAAGGTAAGAAAGTACTGCTGGTCAATGTGGCTTCAAAGTGCGGGTATACTCCTCAGTATGAAGAACTGCAATCCCTCTACGAAAAGTACGGTGACAAAGTAGTAGTACTAGGTTTTCCTGCCAATAGCTTTGGCGGGCAGGAGCCGGGCAGCAACGAAGAAATCGCTACTTTTTGCCAAGCAAACTATGGCGTCAGCTTTCCCATGTTTGAAAAAATTTCTGTAAAAGGATTTGACAAACACCCGCTGTACCGATGGCTCAGCGATAGTAAGTTGAACGGCTGGAATGATCAGGAACCCTCCTGGAATTTTTGCAAATACTTGATCAACGAAAATGGAGAGTTAATCAAGTTTTTCCCTGCTGCGGTAAAACCTATGTCAGAAGAATTGATCAAAGCAATAGATTCATAGTTAAATAACAGGTATGAACAAGTTTCAGGCCTGGCTTATGGCAGCCCGGCCCCGTACACTTCCGTTAGCCCTGGCCAGCATTGGCATGGGTGCTTTTCTAGCGGCAGCAGCAGATCTTTTTAGCTGGAAAGTATTGTTGCTCAGTGCTTTAACCACCATTTTCTTGCAAGTGCTTTCTAATCTGGCCAACGACTATGGCGACTCTATCCACGGAGCGGATAGCGCCGAGCGGGAAGGGCCGGCAAGAGCGGTACAGGCGGGATATATCAGCCCCCAAGCAATGAAAAAAGCCATGATCATCTTTGGGGTACTGTCTTTTGCCAGTGGGGTTTGTCTACTACTCATTGCCTTGCCCGGTAATCAACTATTGCTGCTACTATTTTTGATCCTAGGCATCGCTGCTATTTTTGCGGCCATTACCTACACCTCCGGTAGTAAGCCCTACGGATATGCCGGTTTGGGCGATCTCTCGGTATTATTCTTTTTTGGCTTGGTAGGCGTCTTGGGTTCTTACTATTTGCACACCCAACAAATATCGTGGGGCTATCTGCTGCCCGCCCTGAGTTGTGGGCTTTTCTCCACTGCTGTGCTCAATGTCAATAATATCCGTGACATACGTACTGATGCGCTGGCAGGCAAGCGCTCTATTCCGGTCCGACTGGGTCGTAATAAGGCTATTATTTATCATTGGCTGCTGCTTTCTTTGGGGCTTTTGTGCTCCATTTATTATGTTATTCTCCACTTTGAGTCCTGGTGGCAGTTTCTATTCCTGGTGACTGTTCCTTTACTTCTCAAAAATGGCTTAGCCGTTCAGCATAAAAAAACTGCTGCCGCTTTGGACCCTTATCTCAAGCAGATGGCCCTTACTACCTTACTTTATGTACTCGCGTTCGGTACCGGGCAGCTCCTTGCTTAAACTTTCTACAAAAAGTTGGTCTTATTCGTCAATATTATTACAAGGGGTTCGGTTAATCCGATAAATCTTATAATTTACTGCTGGCATTGACCAACTAACATAAATAATTTTTAGATATGAAGACTATTCTTGTTCCTACAGATTTTTCCCAGCAAGCCCAGTATGCCCTGGACTTTGCTTATGGCATCGCCAAAAAAAATGGTGCTACGGTGAGGCTTCTTAATGTAGTAGAAGCACCGCACGGGACTTCTTTTAATGCGATGGGCGAAATGACTGCGCCTGACGGTATGGACTCCATGTTCTTTGCCCAACTACTCAAGCGGATGAGAGAGCAACTCACTACGCAGGTTGAGAATCCTAAGTATAAGGATATCCTGGTAGAAGGTGACGTACAAATTGGTAATCCTTACGAAAGCATTTCCCGCACCATTGCTGATCAAAATGTTGACCTTGTAGTGATGGGTTCACAGGGAAGTAGCGGTCTGGAAGAAGTACTGGTAGGCTCTAACACGGAGAAAGTAGTACGCCGTTCACACTGCCCGGTAATTACAGTGAAAGCAGCCGTAAATCCGGATAGTATCAAAAACATTGTTTTTGCTACCAACATGAAAGACGCTGATGATAAAATGGTACAAGAGCTTGTCAAATTACAACAATTATTTGGTGCTAAGCTCCACATTGTAAACGTCAATACGCCTAGTTCTTTTGAGAGCGACCGTTACTACAAGAAGGAAATGAAAGCTTTTGTAGAAAAGCATAAGCTGGAGAATTATACATTAAATATTTACAACGATGATGTAGAAGAAGATGGCATTATATTCTTCGCAGAAGATGTTGATGCCGATATGATTGCCCTGGCTACACATGGGCGAAGCGGCATTAGCCATCTGCTCAGCGGAAGCATTGCCGAAGATGTCGTCAACCATGCCAAACGCCCGGTGTGGACATTTAGCCTGGCTAAAAAGTAAGTTAAACTTTATTAGGCATCCTGTTTCCACCGATGGGGTGCCTTTCTCCATTCCTGCAAAGATGAAAGGTCAGTGCCAGTGATTAAGTCCTGGTCTATCGCCTCTTTGAGCAGCACATCGTAATTACTGAGTGAAACAAAAGGAATATTTGCGTTGGCAAAATGTTCGCGGGCGGCATCAAAGCCATAAGTAAATACCGAAACCAGCCCCAGCACATCCAATCCTGACAGATCAAGTGCCGCTGTAGCTTTCAATGAACTGCCCCCGGTAGATACCAGGTCTTCTATGACAATCACCTTCTGCCCTTTCACCACTTCTCCCTCCACAATATTAGTCATACCATGTTCTTTGGGCTTGGTGCGAACATAAAGAAAGGGAAGCCCTAATTTATCAGCGACCAACACTCCCTGGGGTATCCCTGCTGTAGCTACCCCTACAATGGCTTCAGCCTCAGGAAAACGCTTATGAATAAGCTCAGCTAACTCGTCTTTGATATAACTTCTCACCTCGGGATATGACAGCGAAATGCGTCCATCACAATAAATGGGTGATTTCCAGCCTGAGCTCCATACGAAAGGCTCTGCAGCATTCAATTTTACGATGCCAATCTCCAGGAACATTCTTGCTATTCTCTCTGCCACGGAAGCATCCCTTCCACTTGATGTATTCATAGATGTCTTGTTTTTTAGCTTTAATGTCAAACGCTGAAATGATGTATATAAATCGCTAAGTTTTATTCTCCAACGCTTTACAAATTTATGTACATAAAAAAGATTTCCACCACAAAAGCTATAAAAGAGTAGATATCACCAGGATGAATAAGTGGTTTTGATAAATTGCACTTAATGTTTATTCATCATCAGTTAGTATTTGTTCAATTAAAACTGGCAAGTCTAGCGGTCAAGAACGCAAAAAAACGTCGAAAGTAAAACCTTCCTTTGACATCTTATAGCTCCTGTCAGACAGCTAACATATGTCAGGGACGGACATTATCCTACCCACATTTACTTTCACAATCATTAACAACATGTAATCTTTTTGTTATTATTCAGCGAAAGGCTACCCTTTTCAGCCACTGATTAATTTCTTATCTTTCCTGTTAAATCCATTTGTATTTTAGCTTCTTGATAATCAATGGAG
>JBBSOG010000502.1:0-4385 GCA_038259985.1 Cytophagales bacterium | reverse complement strand
TGATTAGCGGGAGTTTTACGCTGGAAGTGTCTTCTCCTGGACTTGACCTTCCCCTGAAGTTACACCGGCAATATATAAAGAATATCGGCAGGAAAGTAAAAGTGCTGCTACATAGTGATAAGACCCTTAAAGGTACCCTATCCGCAGTAAACGAACAGCATATTGTATTGCAGGAAGAACAAAAAGTAAAAAGTAAAGATAAATCAAAAAAACAGGGGGCAACTAAAGAAGTAGTGGTCCCTTTTCAGGAAATAAAAAAAACTAACGTCTTAGCTACATTCAACTAAAATGATGGATACCACAACTTTAATTGAGTCATTTGCGGAATTTGCCAAAGGCAAAAACATTGACCGCCCTACGATGATCCGTATTTTGGAAGACGTATTTCGTACCATGATTCGGAAAAAATACGGTGTTGATGATAACTTTGATGTCATCATCAACGCTGATAAAGGTGACCTTGAGATATGGCGATTTAGGGAAATCGTAGACGATAACTCTGAGGACATTTGGGACCACGACAAGATCAGCCTCACTGACGCACAAAAGATTGAGCCTGATTTTGAAATAGGTGAAGAAGTAGCGGAAGAAATTAAGCTGGAAGACTTTGGGCGCCGTGCAGTGATGACCGCCCGTCAAACGCTTATTCAAAAAGTAAAAGACCTGGAAAAAGATATTCTTTTCCACAAGTACAAAGACTTGGTAGGCGAAATCATTGTTGGTGAAGTGTACCAAATACTTGGGCGCGAAATCCTGCTGATAGATGCTGAAAGCAACGAATTGATACTGCCCAAATCAGAGCAGATACATAAAGATAAGTTCAGAAAAGGAGACACAGTGCGTTCTATTGTGCATCGTGTAGAAATGGTGAATGGCAATCCAAGAATTATTTTATCACGCACAGCACCCAAATTTCTGGAGCGCCTGTTTGAAAGCGAAGTACCCGAAGTATACGATGGCCTGATTATGATCCGCAAAACGGTACGTGAGCCAGGTGAGCGGGCCAAAGTAGCCGTGGAATCCTACGATGACCGTATAGACCCGGTAGGTGCTTGTGTAGGTATGAAGGGTTCTCGCATCCATAGTATCGTCAGAGAGCTACAGAATGAAAACATTGACGTGATCAACTATACCGATAATATGGAATTGTTCATCACGCGTGCATTGAGTCCGGCCAAAATTTCTTCTATCAAGATAGACGCAGAATCAGACCGAGTTTCCGTATTCCTGAAGCCCGATCAGGTTTCCCTGGCTATTGGTAAAGGTGGACAAAATATCAAACTTGCCAGCCGTTTGGTAGGGTACGAGATAGATGTATTCAGGGATACCGCCGGTATAGAAGATGATGAAGATGTAGATTTGGAAGAATTTTCTGATGAGATAGAAAGCTGGGTAATTGAAGAATTGAAAAGAATTGGCTTGGATACCGCCAAAAGTGTGCTCACTCTCAACAAAGAAGAACTTGTAAGAAGAACTGATCTGGAAGAGGAAACTATTGATGACATAATGAGGGTTCTTAAACAAGAATTTGAATAATATTTTTATTAAGAAAAGAAAATAATAGATATTTGAGTATGGTAGAGGAAAAAATGATGAGGCTCAGCCAGGTTGCAAGAAAGCTCAACGTAGGTTTGTCTACGATTACCGAGCACCTTGCGAACAAGGGCTTTGAGGTCGAAAATAAACCTAATGCGAAGATACCTATCGAGCAGTTCAATATGCTTGCCAAGGAATTTGCGTCTTCTGCATTAGACAAAGAGGAAGCCTCTGGCCTCACCATTGGTAATAAGCATAGCGAAAACCTGATCATAGATTCTGCTAAGAAAGCGAAACAAAAAGACCAGGATGAAGAAGAATTATTTATCAAGGGGCTTTCTAACGCCCAGGCAGATAAGCAGGAAGATACGGATGATGACGATGATGATTTCGTTGAGCAGAAAGCGGTAGTTAAAGATACGAAAGAAAAACAGCAAGCAGAACCTGAGAAAGTATCCAACCGTTTACAAGGCATCAAAGTCGTAGGGAAGATCGACCTGGATAGCTTCAACCGTAAAAAGTCTCACGCTCCAACTTCTCCCAAAAAAGAGGAAAGCGTAGAAAATAAAAAGGCGGACCCTACTATTCCTGAACCCGAAACGCCTAAGCCCTTACCCAAACCTGCTTCTACGGAGACAACCCAACAAAAAGAAGAGAAGCCTGTCCCTCAACCTAAAGAAGAGCCTGCGAAAGCCGAAACGCCTGAGAAAGAAACAAAAGAGATTGAGGTGAAATCAACGCCTGAACAAAAGGCAGACGTTGACCAAAATGCTAAAGAAAGCATAAAAGAAGAAGCAAAGCCTGAGGACAGCAAGGAAAAAGAAACAGAGAAGCCACAGGCTGAGAAGGAAGCAAAACCCCAGGAAGAAAATAAAACCCCAGAGAAAGAAAAAGAGAGCGAACGTATCAATGCCAAGGCCAATCAACTGAAAGGGCTTACGGTACTGGGCAAAATTGAACTGCCGGAAGAACGTAAGAAAAAGGCCAAGCCAGTTGCATCTTCAGATGAAGGGGGTAACAAAAAGAAAAGAAAACGCCGTCGTAGAATTAAGAGTGCTGATGAGAAAACGACTACTCCCAATCCCAATGCTACTACGCCAAGAGAAGGGAATAGAGATAGGTCTTCCAGCCCGGCTACAGGCGGAAAAAGTACCGGAAGTCCAGATAGAGATAAAAGAAGTAGCGGTGGCGCTGGCCGTGGTGGTGCTAAGAAAAAAACCAGGCGTGAAGAACCTTCTGAGAAGGAAATTCAAGAGCAAATTAAGGAAACACTCGCTAAACTAAGCGGAGGAGGTAAAAAGGGCAGAGCATCGCGCAATCGTCAGGAGCGACGCCGCGCTGATCGTAGGGAGCGCGAGCAACAGGCTGCTGAGCAGGAAGAGGACGTAAAACTGAAAGTAACAGAGTTCATTTCTGCCAACGACTTAGCTTCTATGATGAATGTAAGCGTCAACGAAGTGATTTCTACCTGTATGTCACTCGGTATGTTTGTGTCTATCAACCAGCGTCTGGATGCTGAAACCATCACTGTGATTGCCGATGAGTTCGGGTACGATGTAGACTTTACCGATGCGGAAGATGAGATCTCGGTAGAAGTAACAGTAGATAAAGCAGAAGATTTGCAAGACAGGGCTCCTATTGTAACCATCATGGGGCATGTTGACCACGGTAAAACATCCCTGCTGGATTATATCCGTAGTGCTAAAGTAACCGAAGGTGAAGCAGGAGGAATTACCCAACACATCGGTGCCTACGATGTGATGACCGAAAGTGGCAAAAGAGTTGCATTCCTGGATACGCCCGGTCACGAAGCGTTTACCGCTATGCGTGCCAGAGGTGCTAAGGTAACGGACGTGGTTATTATTGTGGTAGCAGCAGATGATAATGTGATGCCGCAAACCAAAGAAGCGATCAATCACGCCCAAGTGGCAGGTGTACCTATCGTCATTGCGATTAATAAAGTAGATAAACCGACCGCTAATCCCGAAAAAATTAAGGAAGAGTTAGCCAATGTTAATATTTTGGTAGAAGACTGGGGTGGTAAATATCAATGCCAGGAAATTTCTGCCAAGACCGGACAAGGCATTGATGACCTGTTAGAAAAAGTTTTATTGGAAGCTGAGCTCCTTGAACTGAAAGCCAACCCGGACAAAGCAGCGGTAGGTACAGTGATTGAAGCTACGCTTGACCGGGGTAGAGGATATGTGACCACCTTGTTGGTTCAGGCTGGCGTATTGAATGTAGGGGACGTAATTCTGGCGGGAGCGCATTATGGCAAAGTAAAAGCCATGTTTGATCACCGTGGCCAGAAGATGAATAAAGTTGGCCCATCTACTCCAGTGCAAATGCTGGGATTGGACGGGGCACCTCAGGCAGGCGACAAGTTCAACGTCATGGAATCTGAGCGGGAAGCACGGGAGATTGCCAACAAAAGAGAGCAAATACAGCGTGAGCAGTCGTTAAGAACCAAGAAACATATCACCCTGGATGAGATCGGCCGAAGACTGGCTATCGGATCTTTCAAGGAGCTTAACATTATCGTCAAAGGTGACGTGGATGGATCAGTAGAAGCACTTTCTGATTCTATGCTGAAGCTTTCTACCGAAGAAGTACAGGTCAATATTATCCATAAAGCGGTAGGTCAGATATCAGAATCTGATGTATTGTTGGCTTCTGCTTCCGACGCCATTATCGTAGGTTTCCAGGTGAGGCCGTCTTCCAGTGCCAGAAACCTGGCAGAGAAAGAAGAAATTGAAATCCGTCTGTATTCTATTATCTACGATGCTATTAATGAGATCAAGGATGCCATGGAAGGTATGCTGGCCCCTACTGTGGAAGAGATTATTACT
>JBBSOG010000501.1:0-4386 GCA_038259985.1 Cytophagales bacterium | reverse complement strand
GTTTTTTTTTGTAAATTATTTTTACACTGTCATCCATACCCTGCCATGAAAGAATTTCACCACCGCCGCTGGAAAAATAAGATCAATCGCCACGAGGTTTTTCCCTACAAATATCTCCTTCCCAAAAGCTTAAAAGACATTCAGGATGCCGTACAAGAAGCAGGGCAGGAAGGCTTCAGAATCCGTGCGGTTGGCGCTGGACATTCTTATTCCGACATAGCCATGCCTGATGGGTTTTTACTGGATATGCGCTTCCTCGACCAATTAAAAGTATTAAACAGAAAGGGGGCAGAAGTTGAAGGCAATAGGTTGGTAGAAATAGAAGCAGGAATCACTATCCATACGCTCAATCGGGTGCTGGATAAGAAAAAACTGGCACTGGTCAATATGGGAGCCATTGATAACCAGACAATTAGCGGGGCAATAGCAACTGGTACGCATGGTGCGGGGCGGGATTTACAATCCCTTACCGGCATGGTGCGCTCCATATTGCTGGTAGCCACCGATGGCAAAGTGTACAGAATAGAGCCGTCACAGGGAATTACTGACGCAACGCAGTATCCTGAAGAGAAAGTAACTTTGATCCAGGAAGATGAGGTATTCTACAGTGTACTGCTCAGTATGGGCTATACTGGTATTGTGCATTCTTACATCATAGAAGTACGTCCATGCTATTGGCTGTATGAAAACCGGGATGTGATGCAATGGTCTGTGCTGAAGCAACAACTCACAAATGGTTCTATCTTTGACGATTATCCTATCAAAATTGAGGACATGCTGGTCAAAAAACCAGTCAGGAGTTTATTTATTGTGGTCAACCCTTACGAAATTGATGGTGACCATAGTTGTATGATCGCCCGTACTTTTGAGGTAGATAAGCCTCATCACCGCAAACTTCGAGATAGAACGCGAAACTTGCTAAGTCTCATCCTGGGTAGCATCCCCATTACGTATTACCTGACTTTAATGATTGTTAACTACCTGCCCCGTCTTATCCCCACCTCGCTCAATCAATCTATCAAGCTGGTCAGAGACCAGACTTATGTAGACAAATCATATAAGGTGCTTTTTCAGGGATTGGAGTTTATTGCCAGCCAGGGCCATGGCGCTGAATTTGCCTACGATATGCACCAGCCCCAGCAATATATCCGGGTGGTAGAAGCCATTTTTGACAAAGTGAATGAACTGGTCAAACACGTAGGGGTTTATCCCAGTTCATCGCCAACGCTTCGTTTTGTCAAAGCTTCCCAAGCCTATATAGCACCGGAGTATAAGATGGACGCCTGCTATCTGGGAAATTCTGCGCTGGTAAAACAAAGAAAATCCCGCCTGATACTGAATGCCTACCAAGATTTGAACCTGAAAATGGGAGGAAAGCCCCACTGGGGCAAAATGACCAATCGCTTGGATGGCCAGCCCGAACTTATTCGTAAGTGGTACCCTAAGTTTGATGCCTGGCAAAAGGTGATGCTGCGTTTCAATCCGCAAGGCACTTTTTTGAACGATTTTGCTGATCGCAAACGCTTGGCTATTCCTTCAGAATGAGCATTTTTTTTACCAACCAGTTTCTCCTGCGGGAGGCGTTTCGGATGATCAAAAAATAAAACCCACCTTGAGCATCACATTTTTGTTGATAAAACCTGCCCGCTCTATCATTTTTTTGGAACCCACATTATCGTAGCGACAGGAGCAAATAGGTTGTAGTCCGGCTTCGTAGCAGATGATTTTGCCCCTCTTCATCAAGAAAGTACCCAGCCCTTTGTTACGATATCGTGAAGAAACAATGGTGCCTAAGTCAGCATAGCCGCTTTGGGTATCACTTTTACGTATTTCGCAGGTACCCAGAATTTTTTTATTCTGCAACAGATAGTAGATGCCATCTTTGTCTACCCATTCCCGGATGTATTGTGTAAGCCACACTTCATCAGCAGCCGTAGTCTGTCGGCAGAAGTTGACAATTTTTGTGATGTCACCCCATTCGGCTTTCACAAGATCAGCCTCGGCAAATTCAGAGGAAAGTGATGCCGGTTTTGCCTTGGGGTTAGTGTCTTCAAAAAGATAGTAATAGACCGAGGTTCTTTTAGCAAACTCCATACAGGCGGTGAGAAAACAAGGTTGATTGGTGCTCACATAAGCCTGGGGAAAAGCCTCTTCTTGCAGCATCTTTCCGAAAATAACCCTTTTCTGATTGAGCCACTTGTCCAGTATATAAAAGTTAAGTAAGGTAAACGCATGGTCGTGACATAAATAACCGATGCAGTTATCCTTATAAAAAACCCCTTTAATCACCGCTTGATGGGCCAGGTTGTCCCACATCCCATCCAGTGGGGCAGTAAGCGATTGGTAACATTGCTTACGCAAATCAGCAATTGCCCTGGCGGAATCAAAGGTTCTGAAATTGTACATGGGAGTGCTGGGTTAAAAAGGTAAACTACTAAAATAAAGAATGATGTTGCGTTTGTTTTTTCAGTTTATAGAAGCGCTGTGTTCATATTTTAGTATATTTCAATCTTTAACAATTTTAATAAAGCTCAAAGGAGAGCGTTTATTGATTTTTATTTGAACACACACCCTATAACCTATGAAAACTATGAAAAAAGCTATGCACGGCCTCGCCTGGACATTTCTTTTGATGATTGCTTTTAGCTTTTCTAGCCACAAAGCAGGAGAATGGACCAGTATTTTTGATGGCAAATCACTGGATGGCTGGAAAGCCAATGAAAACCCTTCTACTTTCTCTGTAGAAGATGGGGCTATCAAAGTGGCTGGCCCACGGGCACATCTCTTCTATACGGGACCAGTAGAAAACCATAACTTTGATGATTTTGAGTTCAAAGCACAGGTGATGACCAAGCCCGGTGCCAACTCCGGTATGTACATCCACACGGAATACCAGGAAGATGGCTGGCCCAGCAAAGGCTACGAAATACAAGTAAACAACTCACACACTGACTGGCGCAGGACCGGGAGCCTGTATGCCGTTGACGATGTAAAAGAAGTCTATGTGAAAGACAATGAGTGGTATACTGAGCACATTATTGTAAAAGGCAACCATATCACCGTCAAAATCAATGACAAGACTGTCGTAGACTATACCGAACCAGATGACACAAAGCGTGAGGATAGCATGTCCGGGCGCAAACTGTCCAGCGGTACTGTCGCCCTGCAAGGCCACGATCCAAACAGTGTAGTCTATTTTAAAGATATCATGGTGCGCCCTTTGTAAGATTTCCTTTACACTAAAACCCTATTTTCCTTACTACACTTCAGATATTCTAAATGCCCAGCCTTTAGAATATCTGCTTTTATCATTTTTCAAAGATACTCCAAGTATCTTCAGACAGGTATTCTTCGGGCATGCTGCTTCGTTTGCTCAGTGTTGGACTTTTTGAAGAAAGCAAAACTATGTTTAACTGCGCTTAAAAGTTATTAATAGAAAGAAAAAAGCGATATAGTTTTAAAACTTTAACAAAAAGACGAAACAAATTACATATTCATAAGATTTTAAAGAATTACCTACTTTTTTTTTGCGTAGCATAATTTCTAGTTTTAACAGCAATCACTCAAATCATTATTATCATGACTAAAGCTCTACAGCGCCTGTTGCTCTTTTGCAGTGTGTTGCTATTTTTTTCAGCAATAAACGTAAAAGCACAAAGCATTTCATCCCTCACCCTGGTTAACGCTACCACCAATGTAGACATCAAAACCTTAAGCAATGGGGAGGTGATCAATCTCAACGATATTGAAGGTGGCCAGATTAACATACGGGCCAATACCAGCCCCGCCCTGGTAGGTAGCGTAGTATTTACGCTTCAGGGTAGTGTGCTCAGCACGGAAAACCTTCTGCCCTATGCCATGGCAGGCGATGATAAACTAGGAGGTTATTATGCCTGGACCCCAACTCCCGGAGACTACGAAATCAAAGCTACGCCCTATAACCAAGCTCAGGGAGGAGGTACAGTGGGTAGCCCTTTATCGCTTAACTTTTCTGTTGTTGGTGGATCTTCCACACCGGCAATATCAGCACTTGTACTCGTTAACGCCCTTACTGATGAGGATATCAAAACAATACAGGAAGGCGATATTTTTAATCTGAATGAAATTGGCACGGATCATCTCAACATCAGGGCAGAGGTATCGGGTGCTACCAAAAGTGTCATATTCGGGTATCAGGCTAATGCAAGTTATCAAACCGAAAATTTACCTTTTTATGCTATCGGAGGAAATACTGATAATGATTATGATCCCTGGAAACCAGATATGGGGACCAATAAAGTAAGCGCCACCGCTTATACCGCAAATAATGGAGAAGGAACGGCCAGCACTTCTTACACCGTAAATTTTGAGATCGTTGGTGAAAGTGCGCCGCCGGAGAACCTACCC
>JBBSOG010000500.1:0-4397 GCA_038259985.1 Cytophagales bacterium | reverse complement strand
TGACTTTTTGACCATTAAAAAAATGGTTAAAGATAATCTTTTAAGCAAATTGGTTAATTATGAGGCACATTATGACCGGTACCGGGTGGATGTGGATGAAGGTAATTGGAAAGAAGAAAGAAAACCAGGTACAGGTGTCCTGTATAATCTGGGCTCCCACATGATAGATCAGGCATTAGCGCTTTTTGGCTGGCCTAATGAAGTATTTGCTGACCTCAGCGTGCAAAGACCAGCGGGAAGGGTAGAAGATAATTTTGAGTTGATTATGTATTATGACGGCTTAAAAGTCACCTTAAAATCCGGATATCTGGTGAGAGAAGCTGGCCCGCGTTACATATTGCATGGTACTGCCGGTTCATTTGTCAAATATGGCGCAGACCCACAAGAAGCTTTACTAAAAAAAGGAAAATCACCTTTAGAAGAGAATTGGGGGACAGAGCCAAGCGAATATTGGGGTAAATTGAATACAGTCTTAGCAGGCTTGCATATTGAGGGTAAAGTAGAAACGCTAAGAGCTTCGTACATGGGTTTTTATGATAATATTTTTGATGCAATCCGTCTAGGTAAAACGCTTGATGTACAACCAGCGCAAGCTTTTCAAGTGATTGCCATTATAGAAGCGGCCTATAAGAGCCATAGTGAAAAAAGAACGATTGAGTTGGCTGCTTTTAATGATGAAGTGTCATATTAATGCTCATTAAACATCTGCATCATGCAGATAAAATTTTAAAAGGTTTGCGTATGAGACATATTTCTCTGTTTTGGGTTTTACTTATAGTCATTTTTTCCTTTGCCTGTTCACATGAGAAGCGGTATTCCGAAGCACTTTCTCCTGAACAGGCGCTAGAAAGTTTTCAACTCAGTGAAGGCTTCACGATAGAAGTTTTTGCCTCTGAGCCCCAGGTAATGGACCCCGTATCCATGATCTTTGATGAGCAGGGAAATATATTTGTAGTAGAAATGCCCGATTATCCCTATAAGCCTAAGGCAGGCGAAGGCCAGGGGCGGATCAAAAAACTGATAGACAACGACCAAGATGGTAAGATTGACGAATCCATTGTATTTGCAGAAAACCTTTCGGAAGCTACCAGTATTTTACCCTGGAAGGGCGGGCTATTGGTCACTTCTGCACCCAACATCCTTTATCTCCAGGATACGGATGGTGACCATAAAGCGGACTCAGAAGAGATATTATTTTCCGGCTTTTTTGAGAACAATTCTGAAGCACAAATTTCAAACCTAAGATTTAGTGTTGACAATTGGATTTATGCTGCTAATCATGGCCAAGCGGGGGAAGTTAGCTTTAGTAGAAAGCCAGACGCACCGAAATTACCTATGCAGGGAGGGGACTTCCGTTTTAGGTTGGATAAAGATGCTTTTGAATTAGCTACTGGTCCTGCTCAATTCGGTCAGGCTATTGATGATTGGGGAAATAAATTTATTACGCAGAATACCATCCACATCCGACATGCCGTCATCCCAAAAAGGTATGTGGATAGAAACCCGCATAAGCCGATAACCTCTGCTGTATTAAATGTTTCTGATCATGATTTGCGTATGTACCAGGAAACACCCGCACCATATTGGCGGGCAGAACGTAGTAGGCGCCGGCAGCAAACCTATGATGAACAAGGCCTAGATAGGGTAGAATATGCTGAGGATCACTTTACCGGGGCTTCAGGAGGAACAATCTATACCGGGGAGGCTTTTCCTAAAGAATTTTATGGGAATATTTTTACCGGCGATGTAGCGGGTAATTTGATACACCGTGATGTATTACGCCCACTCAGAGACAGCCCCACCTTTGTGGCCAGTCGGGATGCATCTGAAACCGAGCGGGAGTTTTTAGCCTCCACTGATCCCTGGTTTCGCCCGGTCAACTTTACTGTTGGTCCCGATGGTTTTTTGTATGTGATTGACATGTACCGTCAACATATAGAAACCCCGGTATCTATCCCTGATGATTTGAAAGAAGACATGGATTTTATGAATGGAAGCGAAAGGGGAAGAATCTACCGTATTAAACCATTAGCTAGCGAATCAAAAGAAAAGATTATTCCAAATCTCAGGGAGATGGAGTCGAAGAAACTCTTGACTTTTTTAACGCATCCCAACCAATGGTGGCGTTTGCAGACTCAGCGATTATTGATTGAAAGACAAGATTTATCGGTACTTTCTGAAGTGGAATCTATGTTTTATGAACATGAAGATGCCCGGGTACGCTTACATTCTTTATATGTACTTGAAGGATTGAATGCGCTGAGTCAAGAACATCTAAAGCGAGCAATGCATGACCCCCATGCTGGCGTTCGTGAGCACGCTATTATTTTATCAGAGCGCTTTCCGGAAATGCTGTCTAGTATCATGGAATGCCTCAAAGATTCTTCTACCAGGGTATCTTTCCAGGCAAGTTTAAGCTTGGGAGAGTTTAGTGAAAGCGAAGTTGTTTCGGCATTAGCAGATGTCCTAGTCCAAAAGGGTGAGAATGAATGGTTCAGAACGGCAGTACTCAGTGCTACTTCAACTTCATCTTTAGCATTCATGAAAACGGTCTTAGAAAAAGATTCTTTTTTAAATGAAGTGTTGCCCTGGAAATTAAATTTTGTGCAGGATATCTCGCACAGCATCGGCTCAAAAAATAACAAAGAAGAAATCATTGCTTATTTGGCATATTTGTCAAGCTTAGGAAGCGACTGGCAGGCATCAGGTGTGGCAGGCTTGATGAAAGGGCTCCAAAAAAATGATGATGAGCGTTTGAATACTGTCATCAAACAAATGGAGGAAAACCAGGATTTGGCCCCTGAAAAAGCCATAGAAACTCTTAGCACTTATTTTTCAAAATCTACTTAACATGAAGAAAAACCAAAAACGCTCACGAAGGGTCTTTCTCCATAAATCCATACAAGCAAGTGCTGTATTGTGGAGCGGGGGAACATTATTGAGTAGTTGTGCATCTAATCCAAAAAAAGAAGAAACTAACAAAGTTACTCAGCCAGAAGATCCTTGTGAAGATTTAAGTGATGTAAGCGCCGAAGAAATTCAAAAGAGGGAAAACTTAGGATATGTAAAAGAATCGCCCATTCCTGACAATCATTGTGAAAACTGCAATCTATTTCTCCCCAAAGACCCTGATAAGTCTTGTGGGGGGTGTATTTTGTTTAAGGGCCCAGTTCATGCAGGTGGATACTGTACTTATTGGGCACCAAAAGTTTAAGTTTTGTACTGAGAAGTTATTGACAATTCAACCTAAGTTTTGATAGATATGAATACCTTAACAATGAAAGATATGAGCATCAGATTCTCTAGGCTATTTGTAAATACAGTATGCATAATTTTGATGATTGTATTAGGCGTTGGGTGTAATCAGGAATCCAATCATATTCGCTTAGGCACTTTTCAGGTAGATGTGACCCCGCCCCTTGGAAGCCCGGTGGCCTATGCACCCGCCCGTAAAATTGTTGATTCGCTTAGTGCCAGGGGAGTGGTCATTCTCTCTGATGAAGAACCCATTGTTTTATGTGCAGTAGATTGGTTGGGCATTGCCAATGAAGGTATGGATAAGTGGAAAATAAGTCTGGCAAAAGCAGCAAATACCACGGTAGACCGTGTTTCCATCCATGCGCTGCATCAGCATGATGGTTTACGTTGTGATTTTACCGTAGAATCTATATTGGATGAGTATGGACTGGGGGGAACGAAGTACGATACTTCATTTCTGAAAAGCAGTATTAAAAGTGTTGCTGAGGCAGTAAGTAAAGCCTACCAGACTGCTGAACCTATTAGCCATCTGGGTATTGGCAAAGCTAAGGTGAATAAGGTAGCTTCCAACCGGCGGATCCTGGGAGAAGATGGTAAAGTGAAAATGATGCGCTGGAGTAAATCCACTGATTCGGTTGCCATCGCTGCCCCTGAAGGTCTGATAGATCCCTGGCTCAAAAGCATCAGTTTTTGGAATGAAGATAAGCCGGTAGCTGTGATGACTTATTATGCCGTGCATCCACAGAGTTATTATGGACAGGGAGACGTGACCTGTGAATTCGTAGGCATTGCCAGGAATAACCGACAAGATAATCTAAAGGGATTGCCCCACATTCACTTTAATGGCGCTAGTGGCAATGTAGCTGCCGGAAAATATAATGACGGCTCAGCAGCCAGAAGACCTATTCTTGCAAACCGTATGGAAATGGCTATGCAGCAAGCCTGGGAAAATACTGCAAAAACACCCGTTCTTCAGGAAGACTTAAACTGGAAAACAGTAAAAATAGAACTGCCGCTGGCAGAACACCTGGTTGAAAAAGAATTGCGGTTCATATTGTCTTCCGATACCGTAACTGATGACCAAAAGTTTTATGCTGCCAAACATCTGGCCTGGCTAACAAGGGCTCAGCAAGGGCATC
>JBBSOG010000499.1:0-4407 GCA_038259985.1 Cytophagales bacterium | reverse complement strand
TGATCAACTGTCCTGTTTGGGCATCTACAAACATTTCCCAATGATCCAGAAAGTTGGGGCGCACCACTACTCGCCAAGCCAGGGTGGGTTTGTCTACTTCCCAATCGGGCAGAATGATCAATTCTGCATTCGGACCAGTATAATTTAAGAGTTTCTGCTGCTCGCTGTTAAGTTTTTTTAGCGTACCCGCCGCCTCAAAAAAAGCCAATGAAGCACTGATCGCCGATTGCCCATCTACCGAAGGCACGGTATTTAGCATATCAGGGCTGGCAATGTAACGGCCATTGAGTCCTTGTACTACATGGTTGCGGTCGGCATGTACGATAATTTCACTGCCGTATACCTTCACGCCGCGGAACTGCTGCTGCATTCGTGTATGTTGCGCACCTAGGCGGTCTTTCCAGGGATTTTGAGCGATAAACTCTTCAGCGGGGGCTTGTATTTGCATCAGCTTGCTTACTTCCTGAAGATAGTTGGCCGTTGCACCGGGCAGACCGGTAATTTGACGGGCGTTGGCTTGGGCATCTTTGGGTAGTGTTCCCTTGATTTCGCGAGGTGGTTTGTTTTGCGGGCCGACCAGTTTAAACGGGGCAGGGCCAGGCAAAGGGGAAACCATACGGGCGTAAGTTTTCCCAGCTTGTGCTGTTGCCCCATTGCGTGTTTGGTAGGAGAAAGACGGGCGCTGACCGTCGGTTTTTCTTTGCTTCTTGATTGCCCAAGGGTCAGACTGTCCCATCAACTGAGTGCTCAGCAGCAGCAAGGCAAAGATCAAAGTAATTTTTGGCTGTTTCATAGCGATAAGTCATTGACAAGCTGTTGGGTATATTGATAAAAAGAGGTAATAGCTTCGGGAGTTGAATACGCCTGACTTCCCCAGGTAGTGCTTTTGACGGTATCCTGCGTATGGATATTTACAAAATAATATATGTTTCCTGGCTGATCTTCCTGAAACAAGGCAGGAGAGAGTTCATCTGCCCGGGCAAAACAAGCTTTACGGGCAGAACGCTTTAAGCGCCCTAGCGGCTGATATTTTTTTTCCAGACTATTGTGCTTATAGACCCTACCGTTAGCAAGAATGTAAAAGGTTTCTACCAGATTAGTCATTCCCCCACCTTTGCCAAAAGTGATGTAATCCTGGCTAATAGCTTCAGCTTGAAATGAATCCCGTTGGCAGCAGCAACACATAAAAGATAGCATTGCCCAAGCGATGCCAACGTATAAATTTTTCATGGGAATAAACTTAATGGAATATCGCTATTATTTCAACATGTTTATGATATGGCAAGATGAATATTTGGGAAATGATTTGGGTATTGATATTTCATGGTCTTGTCAACGAAACGGTCCAGGCGGGGTTCTAAAGAAACCCTGCTTAGAACTATGACCGGACTTGGAATATATATTTATACAGTCCCTGCGAGGTTTTCGGAACGCAACCCAACGCTTGTAGTGATAAAGTAGAAGCTTTTAGATGCGGGGCGTTCCACGCTGGGTGCTCAACACGGGGTTCTAAGGAAACCCCGCCAGGGTGGCCCGGCTGAGACCTAAATGCACGAATACAAAGATGCGCATTGTAAATACTGACGAGCCGGGATAGTACTGCTTATTTACAGGGGGCATTTGGACTGGTCGTTAGTCGTTTAACATTACATACATGTTACATAAGCCCAGGCTGTATATCATTAAACTTACGCACAGCTTACATACGGTCAGACTGAATATCATTAAACTTACATGCTTATTACTTCCCTCTCAGGGCAAATGCCGTCTGGAAGGCTTCCGGTGTACTTTTGTCCTGCCATAAGTCATTTATTTCATTTTCCCAATGACCTATGCCCTGGGCGGATATGAGCTGATAGCCGTTTGAAAAGGGGTTTGGGGCAGTTTATATGATATAATCAGTTAACCTTACGACGTAAGGCCCGCTTAGAGTTTGAAAAGTATTTAGCTCAGAGAAAAAATAATTTTGGGCTGGCTTTTAAAAACAAACAGGAAGATGAAAAGAACGAATAAACTTAAGCGGATACAAACGGCTATTGATTATACACTACGCGTAGATTCAGTACAGAAAGGACTTACTAAAGTGGGTATGCCAAAAGCAGAAATTATACAGGGAAGAGGATTGTTCGAGCATGTGCAAATGCTGGATGCTGCCCAGCAAAAAGAATACGGGGAGCGTTACCAGGCAACTGATGAGCTTAACCTGGCACGGCAGCAAGCCCAGACATTCTATATGAAACATATTGATGTAGCCCGATTTGCCCTGAAAGACCAAAGGGGTTACTGGAAGGCGTTGGAATTAAGTGGGGTACGTAAAAGTGACCTGTTTGGATGGCTGGCCCAAGCACATACTTTCTATAGTAATGTGTATCAGGTCAAAGACGTGCTGGCACAATACAACCTGCCAGAAGCAGAACTTCAGCAGGGCGAAAGCATGATTGATGCGGTCATTGAAGCCTATAACGTACGGCAAAAAGAAGACAATGAAGCCCAGGCCGCCACGCAGCAACGTGACGAAGCGCTGGAGAAACTGGAAGCCTGGATGCGTCGCTTTACCCAAGCTGCCCGTTTGGCTTTCGCCGATGATATGCAAACCCTGAAAGGCTTAGGTTTGGTGAGTAAGATGACTGCTTAACCAGAAATTTAAGCATATACCCATGTTCAATTTCAATACCATGCTTAGGAACACCAAAAATTCCTTAAGCAAAAGTAACCCCCTATATAAGTATCTGATTGCTTTGCTGTTGCTAGTTGTGATCAGCTACGGTTCCTTCGCGCAGGGATTTAACACACAGGAAGGCTGGGTGGTCACCCATGAAGGTGACACGCTACATGGTCTGATCAAAGACTTGAAAGACAAGCGTGAGGAGATTTTATTTAAACCTCATAGCAGTCCTGCCTTTAAAACCTACACTCCCAGCGATTTGAAATCATTTCGCTATACGGGAGAATATTATTATAAAACAAAGGAATTGCCCGGACAAGATCAGGCGACTATGCCAGTCTTTGTACTTTGTTTGATAGAAGGGCCTCTGAGTTTATACCGTGATCCCGATTTCTTTTATGCCGAAAAGCAAGCAGGCACCTTACATAAGTTAGAACAAATGAATACGATGCAGGAGAGCGGAAAAATGCTCGTTGACAAGCGCTACATCAACACGCTGTTGCATTTGACCAGGGAGTGTCAAAATTTACAAGCCCTTATCAAAGATACCCGCTTACACACCGCTGGCTTAATTAAGGTGGTAACGGCTTATAATCAATGTATTGATCCTCCTCAGGGAGCTCAGCTTACTACAAAACCTACTAAGGTTAAACTTCGGATCGGTGTTAAATTGGGAACTCATGTAAGTAACATCAGTTACTTTCAGGAAGGAACTTCAGTCAGGGATTATGATTTCGTCCAACGGATAGGATATATCGGTGGGGCTGTATTTGATCTTTCCTATGCTAATAAATTTTCGTTGCGCCCTGAGATTCTTATAACTCAGAAGGGGGCTAGCTATCAGGGCTTTACCACAAACGTAGGGGAAAGGGAAATTTATACTTCCCTGACCACCTTGCACCTACCCTTATCATTATACTATACGCTGCCCACCCAGCGGCTACGTCCATTTATACTTGCCGGGGCGGCATTGAGTTATACTATTTCTGATAAGTCATATATGATTAGTCCTACAGGAAGGCGCGGAGTAGATACAGGAAAACAATTCTTTGGATTCCGTGCCGGGGGAGGGTTAAATTACAGCTTTGAAAGTGGACATAGCATGAACATAGAATATGTATATGATTATGCAAAGACCAGCGGAACTTTTTGGCGCGTTAAAACCCAATATGTCAACCACAGTATCACTTTAGGTTTTGGCTTTTGACATCTTTTAGTTTAACCCATACTTATCTAATAGAGCATACATTTTACTGTTATTGCCTTATCAGTTCAAACGTTTAGAGAAAAGCTAGTCCCAATACCCAAACAGATGTCTGTAAGCTCGTGTATTGGGACGCTTATATAAAAAAAGGATTAACACCCAATGTGCCTTGAGATAACAATGCGCTGGATTTCGGAAGTGCCTTCACCGATTTGCAGGATACGCTGGTCGCGGTAGAAGCGCTCAATCCCGTACTCTTCCATCAGGCCATAGCCCCCATGGATTTGCACCGCATCATCAGCCACTTCTTTGGCAATCTCCGAACAATAGAGCTTGGACATGGCTGCTTCTTTACCAAAAGGCTGATCATTGTCTTTGAGCCAGCAGGCTTTGTATAATAGGTTTCTGGCCAATTCTATTTTGGTAGCCATGTCCGCCAGCTTAAAGGCAATGGCCTGGAACTTACTGATGGGCTTACCAAACTGTTCACGCTCTTTGGCGTAGGCTAATGCCATTTCGTAAGCACCCTGAGCTAGTC
>JBBSOG010000498.1:0-4421 GCA_038259985.1 Cytophagales bacterium | reverse complement strand
GAGGTTTTGCAGCTTCTCACGTTGAGAGCTTACTGTTACTTTGGCGAGCTTGATGCTGAGTTCTTTATACTCTTCTTTGGTCTTGTAATACTTTTCTGCCTGTTTGGCCTGTTTTTCCAGCGACTTCAGGTTTTTTTCTATCTCAAAAAGTAGGTCTTCTACTCTTTCCAGGTCAGCATCGGTATCTCCCAATTTACGCAGTGTTTCCTTTTTGCGGATACGGAACTTACTGATCCCGGCAGCTTCCTCAAAAAGATTGCGCCGGGAATTGTCTTTGTCGTTCAGGATTTCATCCACCATTTTCAGCTCAATGATGGAATAGCTATTGGAGGCAATACCCGTGTCCATGAAGAGGTTGGTAATATCTTTGAGGCGGCAGGTTACGCCGTTGAGCATATATTCGCTATCGCCGGAGCGGTAATAACGACGGGTGATGGTAACTTGGGTATATTCGGTAGGGATGAGGTTTTTGGTATTAT
Organism: Cytophagales bacterium; assembly: GCA_038259985.1. GTDB lineage: Bacteria > Bacteroidota > Bacteroidia > Cytophagales > Cyclobacteriaceae > Catalinimonas. Next base: position 3,942 of record JBBSOG010000498.1, on the reverse strand, counting down.
CAAAGGTCAGGGAGACCTCCGCCATCTGAGTGGCTTTGCGTTTTTTGGTGCCGTTAAAGATGATGTTTTCCATCTTGTCGGAGCGGAGCATACGGGTCTTTTGTTCCCCCAGCACCCAGCGGATAGAGTCTACTACATTGGACTTGCCGCACCCATTGGGGCCCACTACGCCGGTTATCCCTTTGTCAAAGTTAATGATTACTTTGTCGGCGAAACTCTTAAAGCCTTTGATTTCAAGTCTTGTTAACTGCATATCATCTCCTGCGGAAAAGGGACAAACTTAGAAATAATTTTTAGATTTGTTAAGTTAAGTTCGGTTAAAAAAGCCACTTTTTAAGATGATAAAGACATTTTTTTTCTTTAACTATAACACTGATAACATGGTGTTATTATTTTCGCATAATTACTAATGTGAGTTAGCAAAACATTGAACGCTCACCCTAATTGAAACGACTTTATGGACGAATTTATTCAAATAGCCCTCTTCATACTCTTCGCCCTCTTCTCGCTGGGTTCTAACCTGTTGAACAAACGCAAGAAGAAACAAGATGAAGCCCGTAGGGCACAGGAAGAAATGGAAGGCGAATCCCGACCTTCCCATCCAGGGCGACCCTCTCCAGGGCGGCCCCATCCTGGGCGGCCCCGCCGTAGGACGGAAGTAAGTTCTCCGGATGTACCGGAAGAACGCGAGCGTCAGCCCTCTACTTTTGAGGATATTTTGAGGGAGCTCACCGGTATTCCACCATCTGATACAGCTGAGCAGAAAAAAAGGCAAGTGCAAAGGAGAGGAGCAGAGGCTGATGATGATTATGAACACCCTTTTTCATCCAGCAATCCGAACGAAAAATTGGAAAAGGCTAAACAAGAAGCAAAGCAGCGTACAAAACCTTTAGAGAAGTACGGAACCAAAGCGAAAGAAAAAGTCCCGCAAAAAATAAGCGATAAGATTAATATAGAGGACGAGCTTACTTCCAAGAAGCTGGTGGTAAAGACTGAAAGAAGCGTGGCTAAAAATAAGGGTCTTGCTCGCAGTATCGCCGCTTCGCTCAAGGACCCCAACGGTGCCCGGAAAGCAATTATCCTGGGTGAGATCATCAATAAAAAATATTTTTAATATGTTTGAACACTTTTTTACCTGCCCCTACTGTTTGTCCCAAATTTCAATGCTCTTAGATACTTCCATCTCCAAACAGGAATATGTGGAAGACTGTGAAGTATGCTGCAATCCGATTCGGGTGAGCTTTACCGTAGACGCAGCAGAAGAAACAGTCACCAGCTTTGAAGCGGAACAAATGGATTGAAAACCACAAATTTCAGATTGTAAAATTGCATATTGAAAATTACGTATTATTAATTGTTAAGATTTGAATTCAAAAAAATACACCACTACCCTAAGAACTCTGGCGGCCATTGCTGCTTACATCATCATCACTTATCTTTTGTTCCTGGCGGAAAGTGGCAAAGAGAACAGTAATATCAATAACTTGCCTGATGCTTTTTGGTATACCATTGTTACCTTGACCACCGTAGGTTATGGTGACTTTTATCCGGTATCGGTCTTTGGCAGGATCGTTAGCCTAGCCTTTGTGTTAGGAAGTGTAGGCATCATCGGTTATCTTATCAGCCAGCTTACCAATCAATATTCAGCCTATTTAGAGAAAAAACGTTTAGGACTTTTGGGAACAAATTTTGAACATCACATCATCGTCATCGGCTGGGACAAATTCGGCAAACAAGTCGTAGATGAGGTCGTAGGTTCGGGCAAGCAGGTGGCGATCATCGTTAATAATAAAAATGAAGTAGACCTAATCCATGAGGCCTATTCTGACAAAGAAGTTTTCGTATTGTTTACCGACTACAGCAATCTGGAAGCTTTTACCAAAGCTAACATAGAAGCGTGTGCTACAGTATTTATCAATTTTCCAGATGATACCGAGGTGCTTATTTATCTGCTAAATCTTAAGAAAGAATATCCTGATCTTAATTACGTAGTGTCACTGAGCAACCCTAGTCTGAAAGAGACATTTGCTGCTACTGGGGTGCGCTATGTGGTCTCCAAGACGGAGATTGCCTCCCGGCTGGTGGCCAGTTATACCTTTGAGCCGGATGTGGCGATGATGGCCGAGTCCATGATGACCACCGCCCTGGAAGGGGAGGACTATGACCTGCTGGAATTTTGTGTAATGCCCCAAAACCCTTATGTAAACCAGGATTATCTGGATGCCTTCATTGACCTGAAAGTAAAGCACGACTGCGTGCTGGTGGGCATCAATAAAAAGCAGCACGGAAAGCGCGTATTAATTAAAAATCCATCTAAAGGAATAAACATTGAAGAAGGTGACTATCTCGTCATGATCTGTAGTGGGGATGCCAAGCAAAAAATCAAAAAACTGTTTCATACTTCCGAAGGTAGAGTACTGGAACGAGGAAATACTGATGAAGTGAGGTAATCCTAAGCAAGCAATTCCAACCTCATAGTGCCTAAGGCTATATTGTGGCCGATAATATTGAAATAGGAGTCGACCGAAAGATTCCGTTGTGGCTGTAAGGGAATTCAGGACAAGACAGTAAAAGAAAAAAAGCCAGACCGTTGCTGGCCTGCCTTTTAAAAAGGTTTAATCTTAATTGATGTAAGCGATCAGGGTGATTTCCTTTTGCTTATTGTGGTCGTGTTCCAGCATACCCAGTTCTTCAGATGCTTTCTTCTCCACAACATTGTCGTCTCCTTTATCCAGTTTGAAGGTGATCGGCATGACCATGCGCACTTTGACAGGTTTGCCATCGGTGGTACCAGGGTTCCAGGCGGGGGCAGATTCCAGCACCCGGATCGCTTCCGCATCGCAACCAGCACCAATTCCTTTGAGGGATTTAAATTCAGTCAGCTCACCGTATTCGTTGACCACAAACTGCAAAAATACTTTTCCCTCAATACCTTTTTGCCGAGCTTGTACTGGATATTTCATGTTTTGGGCGATGTAACTATAAAATTCTTTGATACCCCCTTCCGGCTCAGGCTGGTCTTCTACCACCATAAATATATTGTCAGCATCGGGAAGGCTCATGAGCTTTTCCTGAAGCGCATTTTTTTGCTCAACTAACTCTGCAAATTTATTATAATCACTGCTTGAAGCCACTTCTTTAAATACTATTAAACTTAATTCATCTTCCGAAAGAGAATTAGAATCTGACTTTTTTGCTTCCTGATTGAGCGATTTATAGAATTTAGGTTGAGTTTCAAAATATTTCAATATCAAAGCATTATGCTGTACTCCTACTTCCTTCATTTGCGCCTGCACATCTTCGTAGGTGGCGGCGATGGCTTGTTTCTCCATTTCTTCCTCATCAGGCTGGCAAGAGAAGGTAAAGAATAAGGCGAGGAGCAAGGGTATCGCCAGTAACATTTTGTATTTCGGTGTTTTTTGATTGATTACTTGCATCATCTTGATTCTTTTTAGTGTTTGAGATTTGTAAAAATGGTTCACGAGTGATAATTGCAGTCCGTCAAACAAATGACGGGTCAGGAGTTGGGCATAGCTTTTCGGGTTTTGCTGCCGGAGCGCACTGGCATCGGCGGCAAACTCATGTACGTCGGTCAGTGCCCGTTCGTAGAGATAAACTAAGGGGTGAAACCAGAAAAGTATCTTGAGCACTGCCATATAAAACACATCATAACTATGCTTCTGTCGGATATGCGCCTCTTCGTGGGCAATGATCTGCGCAGCTTCCTGGCGGGTGAGCGCCTGGGTATTGTCCCAAAACAAATAGCCAAAACACGAAGACGTAGGCAGTTTGCCCTGCGTGTAGACTAGCCAGTAGTCTTTGCGTGGAGTTATCTTGTTTTTGCGCACTGTATTGGTCAGCTGACTGATTTGCTTCACAAAAAGTATCAGACTGAGCAGTATACCGAACCCATAAAGCAGCATCAGCGCATTTTGCCATTGG
>JBBSOG010000497.1:0-4423 GCA_038259985.1 Cytophagales bacterium | reverse complement strand
TCCCACAATACTCCTTCTTGCCTGATGGGACAAAAAAAACTCCTTTCATCGGAAGGCAGCAGGCAAGGGTTTACAGAATCTACTTTTTGGAAAGGAAGCAAGGCCCATTCATCTGCTTGTACTACTTCTACTACTTCGTTGGTGTTCTCGGAAACGGTCTTTTGCTGACAGGCAGTGACATAAAAAATGAACAGTAAAGAAAAAACGTAAATTCTCATAAGGCTTTGTTGTTTGTCAATGATCAGCATTTCACCTCAATTGTCAAAATATTTTCATTTACTGGTGTAAGAAGTCTGGTCATCAAAATAATTAGAAGGTAAGCCTGAATATAGTATTCTAACAATTGATTTTTCTCCTGAATCAGCAAACAAAAAAGGCTAGCCCTTTAAGAACTAGCCTTTATTATTAACAAAACAATCGGATTATATCGTTTAAAATTCCATGTTATCCCCTCCTCCGCTACCGCCATCACCACGTCCGCCCCTGTCGCCCCGCGAGCGTCCTTTGATATCATTCAGACGATAGGTAAATGATAAGGTAACCTGACGTTGTGCCCACTGAAACTCTGTGTTTTCATAAAAAGTATCGGTAATCGTCTCATACCTAAACTTACGGGTGTTGAAAAGGTCTCTCACACTTAAAGAAAGGGTTGCTTTGTTTTTTATGACATCTTTGGTAGCCCCCAAATCAAAAGCGTAGTAAGCTTTTCTTCTACCCTGGGTGGTCACCTCAGGCGCCCGATAAAAACCACTTAATTGCACGTCAAACAGTTTTGGGATTTCCCATTTGGAAGTAAAACGGCTACTTGCGGTGTAAGTATCAGCGTTAAGGGCTTTCCCATCAAATTCACCTTCGGTGATAGAGCGGTAGAAATTCAGATTAGCATTGATATTCCACCAGGGGTATAAATCTTTGGAGCCGTTGAGTTCAAAGCCGAAAGCATTCTGCGTACTCAGGTTTTGCGGACGCGTAAAGGTAACCACCACACTATCTATGGTTTCTGTCGTCCTTACACGTTCTACTACGTCATTCGTCAGGCGGTAGTAAGCACCAAAGTACACATTGCCAGTAGTATAATTGTACAGATAGCCAAGTTCATAACTATTAGTATATTCCGGGTTAAGGTTTGGGTTGCCTGTACGAATGTTACGTGCATCGGTGAAGTTAGAGAAGGGGTTCAGTTCCCTGAAACCGGGACGATTGATCCTCCGACTATAACTGGCCTGCAAAGAATTGGCTTTGCTTAGCGAATAAGTCAGAAAAGCACTGGGGAACAAGTTGATATAATCTTTATCGTTCTGCTCATTGGTTTCTATCAGGTGCGTAGTGATATCGGTAGCTTCTGCCCGCAAACCACCCTGGTAAGACCATTTTCCAGTTTTGTTACTCAGGATAGCATAAGCAGCGTAAATATTTTCGTCATAATTGAATTGGTTGGTAAAACCGGGCAGCGCCGTCCAATTTCCTGACTCCTGTAGTTCTTCCACGAGATAGCTGTTATCAATCTGGCGAAGGGTATTTCTGACACCTGTTTCAAATTTGGCATTTTCCAGAAAAGGGTAAATATAATCTCCCTGGATCAACCATTGGCGCTCGTTCTCATCATTGAGTGAACGTTGTGTTAATGTAGGATACATCTCGTCAAAGCCTTCAAACTCATTCTGGTCAGCATCCTCTACTTCCCCACTTTGCCGGAACTGGACATTGGCAGTCAGTTCTCTTCCTTTTTTCTTATAAGTCTTTTTGTAATACAGTTCGTATTCCTGGTTTTCTTCATCTTCCGCCTCTCTGTCCGTGCGGAGGGTACGCTGGAGAAGCTCATTATCCAGGGTGAAATCACGGTACCAGGTATCGGTATTATTGTTCTGTTTAGATGCGTTATACAGTGCTGAAGCAGTGATCGTATTGTATTCGTTGATGATAAAGTCAGTGCCCACCCGGATGTTGTTAGACAAGCCACCGCGGCTACGGTCATTTTCCCGGAGGGTAATGTAACTGGTATCGGGCTGATTAAACTCCTGGTAAGAACTTCCCTTTCCGGGTGAACGACGGTAATTCACGCCGTAATTAATAAAGAAATTCATCCAGCTCTGGCGGTAATTCAGGTTGATTGAAGCGCCATAATTTTCTGGTGTACCCAGATTGGCCGTGAAAGACCCGTTGAGGCCAGCTTTTTTCTTCTTTTTCAACACGATATTAATGATACCGGCTGAGCCTTCAGCATCGTAGCGGGCAGAAGGATTGCTTACTACTTCTACTCGCTCTATCACATCGCCGTTAAGCGTGCGTAAACCATTGGTATTACCGATACCGATCAGACCTGAAGGTTTGCCGTCTACCAGTATCCTTACATTGCCACTACCTCTCAAACTCACATTTCCTTCAACATCCACGGTGACGGAAGGAATGTTATCCAGAATTTCAGAGGCATTCCGGCCGGTATTGCTAAGGTCTTGGGCTACGTTGAATACCCGCTTATCCAGCTCCAATACCATTTGTTCTTTTTGTCCTTCTATCACCACTTCTTGCAAAGTAGCAGTATTAGTCGCCAGGGAAATGGTGCCTAAATCTTTGTTACCATTTCCGATCTGTACAGCATCCATCAGTTTACTATCATAGGAGACAAACTGAATTTTGAGCATATATTGACCGGGCTTGGCAACGACGGTGAATTTTCCGTCGCTATCGGAGTAGCCTCCCGTGACTAAAGTGGAATCTGCTCCCTGCAACAAGCTTACGGTGGTAAACTCCAGCGGGTCGCCGGACTCAGCATCTATTACTGTTCCTGATACGCTTCCCTGGGCTAAAAGCAAATGGGTACCAAACAAACAGAGGATTAAAAAGAGTAAGTTCTTGAACATGTGAGAAAATAAAGGTTTGAAGAGATTTAGCTAGTATACTTATGATTGTTAAACGAACTAATTAACCTTATTTCCCTACTTTTTGAAGCCTTATAGACCAACGCCAAATAGTAATAGACTAAAAGCTGAAGTTGATGCGAAAATGATGATAATAATCTATGAACTTTAAAAGATTATTAATTAAAGCACTGGATTCTTGTAGCATCACTGGGCAATAATACCTGATTTTATTGCTTTCCGACCAGGTATATCAAGGCTCTGGCATGTAATATTCAGTATGCTAATGCCACGATATGTGGTTTCCTTTGTGCAGTTAGTCCTGATTTTTTTGCTTCTTTGACAATTTGTGTGGAGAATACATTTCCGTAATGGATTTACGTAGTTTGCAAACTTCATCTGCGCTCTTTGCGTGGACTTTTCTTTGCGACCTTTGCGTGATAAAAAGGGTTCACGCAGAGACCGCAAATGTTATTAACGCAAAGTGCGCAAAGATTTTTATGAATAAGTTTGTGGTTGAATAAAAAATCAGCCTGTCTCCACATTATTTGTCAAAGAACCATTTTTTTTTCTTGTACTTCGGGCAAATGTTGCTTGGGTCACAACCGCAGAAGCAGTTAAGCCTTGAGGAGTAAAATAAACTTAGGATAAACTTTGCTGCATCTCACTTACTCATGTTTACTCAGTATTTTTTTGATGCGTTGCATGGATTTCTGTTTGGCATCTTGGCTGGCATCGTCGCCCTGAGGGTCATCCCCATTACGCATATAAGCGTGGCCGGCGCCCTGATAAATTTCATACTGATATGTTTTATCTGCTTTCTTCATCATCGCAGCCGTATTTTCAATGGTTGCGTTCACCCGCTGGTCATTTTCTCCATAAAAGCCGTAGACGGGAATACTTATTTGCTGAATCGCTTCGTAAGCTTCGGGTGCGGTACCATAGAAAGGCATGGCGACTACAATCTGGTCACTGTTGGTAGCAAAACGAAAGGTCTGGGAGCCGCCCCAGCAAAAACCCATCACCGCCACTTTTCCTATGGAGGCAGGTACATCTGCGATATATTTTCTTACTGCTTCTAAATCCTGGGTAACCTGCTCTGGATCAAGCTGGTAGATGGCATCACGGGCGGCATCGGAATTGGCAAAATCACTGGTTTTGGGTGTAGCCTTACTGAAGCCGGATAGCAGGTCAGGGGCGATAGCGATATAACCTTCAGCCGCCATCTGATCAGCAAAACTTCTGACCCAGTCGGTAAGCCCCCGGTTTTCATGGATCACAATCACTGCCAGCGCGTCTTCGGATTTCTCTGGGTAGGCCACGAAGCTATGGACAATGCGCTCACCGGACGCGACTTCTACCCATTCATGGTGCCGAGGGGACTTTTCCAGTTGCTCCAATGCAAAATCCTGGGCACGGAGGGCGAAGTTCAACAAAGTACAGAAACACAATACAGTGAAAATCTTTTTCATAGGTAGGATTAAGTAGGTAGTAAATATTAAGAGGTATCAACTCTAAGGTATGCATTTGATGGGGATTAAGAAAAAAGATGAATTAACCGCTTT
>JBBSOG010000496.1:0-4425 GCA_038259985.1 Cytophagales bacterium | reverse complement strand
TTCTGAGATAAAGATAGGGCTCGCTGGGCCAGGTACTTTGCCGTATCTGGTTGGCGGTGGGCATAATAATAAAACAAATTATTGAGGGCATCAGACTGCTCTTCCAGACTGGTAGCCTGCTCATAGGTAAAGTTTAAACTATCTAACTGGGCGTAGAGGCAAACGGGAGTGGAAAAGAAAAATAAAAAAGTAAAGCAACTGACGTACGCATATAAATGTGTATAATGTAGCTTCCCCTTTTTCATTTCAAGCCAAGACCTGGCGTCTGTTTTTGTACCTGTTTACTTATGATAAACCTACAATTTATCTGACAATCTTCAAATGTTCATTACTGATAATTAAGCAGTTAAAACTAAATATTTCATTATAGAGCATTATTACTCAGGGGTATATCCACCCAGATTTCGTTTTCTTCTGTGTATTGTTCTATAGAATAGTCTTTAATTGATAAGCCTACCTTCTGGGCATATGCCCTTATTTTTGTAATGACTTGATCAGGATGAGGCATCACCATAGGATGCGCACATACGATCGCCCGTACCGCTTTTTGTGCATACAAAGTATCTACCTCAAAATCCTCGGGAATTTTGTAGGGCGAAGCCCCTATCATTATACCAAAAAACTGATGTATACTATCCCTCGGTACACTATCTAAACCATAGGTCACCACCCCTACTACTCCCTCGGATTGGCCATCGTCTGCATATTCTTTGATCTGAATAAAATAATTACTGAGACTGTCCTCATTAAACAAACCCTGATATTCTCTGCCAGCAATAACATAGTTGTTGGTATTGATAAGCTGCACCTCAACTTCATTGAATCCGCCTAGCTGATAATAAACACCTGACAAAATGAGCGTCATGGGAAGGCCTATCAAAATTATTTTTTTGAGCATAATGACAACTATAGTTTAGGTTTGCGAATCTTTAAAAAATTATTTTATAGTGAGCGAACAAATTAACTATTTTGCGCAATGCTAAAATGATTTGTAGTTTAGGCTTGCTAATTTTTTTCCTGTAATCTTATCGTCTAATTTGAATTTTAGGATTCGCCAGAACGCAAATATCTGTTATTAGTGATTGCAAAGAGTGCTTTTGACCATCAACCTAAATTAATTTATGTTTGCTTATATTGAGGGAAATATTGCTTACAAAGACCCAACTTATGTCGTGCTAGATGTACAGGGAGTAGGCTACGAAATCAGGATATCCCTGAACACATTTGCCGCTTTAGAAAATCAATCCCGCTTCAAATTACACACCTACCTGCATGTAAGGGAAGATGCACAAATATTGTTTGGCTTTGCCCGTGAAGAAGAAAAGAGACTATTCCTTGATCTTCTTTCAATATCCGGTGTTGGGCCAAGTTTGGCATTAATGCTGCTATCTTCCATGCAAGTAGGTGAACTGAAGATGGCCATTGCCCACGGTGAAGTTAAAATAATACAAAGTGTGAAAGGGATTGGTGCTAAAACAGCCCAAAGGCTAGTATTGGAACTGCAGGACAAAGTGAGAAAAGAACAGTCAATCACCGCTACTACCAGCCCGACTACAGGAGCGCTTTCCGGGAAGTACAATACCGTAAGAAGTGAAGCGTTATCAGCATTAACTACATTAGGACTGGGGCGTGCTGCCGCAGAGAAAAGTATAGATAAAGCATTGAGCGAGTGGCAGAAGCAAAACAAAGCATTGCCACAGGACGACCCGCTGGCTGGAGATACAGGAATTCGCCTGGAAGAATTGATAAAGCTGGCGCTTAAAACCACTTAGTAAAACTATTTCAATCTTAAGTAAACCTTGATCAACCTCTGTAAACTCCTGCAAACCAACAGAAGCAGGGATTGTGTGTGCTTTACCAGGGACTCACTATGGTGTCTGATCGGACTACTATTTGCACTATCCGGACCGCTCATGGCCCAGCAAACAAATCCGCCTGCCGATACCGTACAAACTGATTCAGTAGGTAACGAAAAATATAAAGCCAGCAAGCGCCCTACTTATCGCTCCCAGGACCGCTATGGCAACCCCTTTGCTAATCCCACTACGCCTTCACCCTTTCAACTTAGAAACCCTGCCCAGCTAGACTACGATATCCAGGTGGATAGCAGCATCAACTATTCTTTGTACGAGAGAATCAATGGATTGGATTACCGGGCGCCGACAAATTTGAATTTTGATGAATATTCCCGGTACCAAAACCAACAAATCAAAAAAGATTACTGGAAATCACGATCTATCGGACTGGATGGGGAAAGTGCGGTAAGTGGTAAACGCCTCATTCCACCCATCTACACCACGCCCATTTTTGACCGGCTCTTCGGTGGCTCTTTTGTAGACATTCGTCCCAATGGATTTGTTACTTTAGACTTTGGCGGGCGCTTTCAACGGACTGACAACCCCCAAGTACCCCTCAGACAGCAGCGCAATGGCAATTTTGAGTTTGACCAGCAGATCAGCTTGAATGTCGTTGGAAAGATCGGAGATAAACTGGCCGTCACCGCCAACTTTGACAACAATAATTCTTTTGATTTTCAAAACAATGTCAAGGTAGAATATACCGGCTACGATCATGAGATTATTCAGAAAATTGAGCTGGGCAATGTAAGCTTACCGGTAAGTAACAGCCTGATTACCGGTTCCCAAAGTTTATTTGGCCTCAAAACCCAACTCCAGTTCGGGAAACTTTTTGTGACCAGCGTGGCATCCGTGCAACGGGGCCAGAGCGATGCGATTACTGTTGAAAGCGGCTCACAGAACAGGGAATTTGAACTCAAGGGCTCAGACTATGACGAAAACCGGCATTTTTTCTTAGGCCATTTCTTCCGCAAAAATTATGAAAAGTGGCTCAGCCGCTTGCCCCAGATTACTTCCGGGCTAAACGTCACCCGGGTAGAAGTCTATGTGCTGAACAGAAACAACAATACGGAAACCCTCCGCAATATTGCTGCTTTCATGGACTTGGCGGAAGGCGAAACCATTTACCGGGATGATAATCCCAATATTGTGCCGGGTGAAGGCCCTGGCCCTACAAGAAACGGAGCTAACCAATTATTCAATAACCTGCTCAATTCTCCCGCTGCCCGAGATATCAATCAGGTCAACCAGGCACTAGCCCAGGATTTTAACCTCGCTAAAGCCACTGATTTTGAAATTATCACCTCTTCGCGTAAGCTGACAGAGCGCGAGTTTACCTTTAATAGTGAATTAGGCTACATTTCCCTGAACCGTAAGCTACAAAATGATGAGGTGCTGGCGGTTGCTTTTGAGTACACTTATCAGGGACAGCGCTACAAAGTGGGCGAACTTACTGAAGACTATCAAAACCTGAGTGACGATAAGGTTGTTTTTCTCAAGCTGCTCCGTCCCAGCAAAATCAATCCCGAAGTACCTACCTGGGATTTGATGATGAAAAACATCTATTCCCTCAACGCTACGCAGATTGAGCCGCTGGGCTTCCAGTTCAGGGTAGTGTACCGCGATGACCGGACGGGCATTGATAACCCCGCTTTGCAGGAAGGGGAAATCGCCAACGAGCCCCTGATACGCTTGTTGGGACTTGATCAACTCAACCAAAACAATGACCCACAGCCCGATGGTAACTTTGACTTTGTAGAAGGCATCACTATCAATACTGATTTGGGCATCATCATCTTTCCAGTACTGCAACCCTTCGGAAATCATCTGGAAGAACTCATCAGGGCGGGTGCGCCGGAAGAAGACCTTATCAACAAGTATGTGTACGATGCGCTCTACGAAACCACCAAGGCAGACGCTGAACTAATTACGACAAAAAATAAGTATTTCCTGACGGGAAGTTTTCAGTCAGGCTCAGCCAACGAAATTATGCTGCCGGGATTTAATATCGCCGAAGGCTCAGTACAGGTGATGGCGGGCAATACCCCGCTGGTAGAAAACGTAGACTTTACCGTAGATTACAGCCTGGGCAAGGTCAATATCATCAACGAAGGCGTACTGAGTTCCGGAAAACGCATCCAGATTAATTTTGAAAAGGCCGATCTTTTTAATTTCCAGCAGCGCACTCTATTGGGCACCCGCCTGGATTATCGTTTCAATGAAGACATTAACCTGGGTGCCACGGTGCTGCATCTCAGCGAACGCCCGACAGTTACGAGGGTAGCCATCGGCAGCGAGCCTACCAAGAATACTAAATATGGTTTTGATTTCAACTACCGTAAGGAGTCCCGCTTTCTTACCAAAATGGTGGACCTGCTTCCCATCGTGCAGACCAAAGAAATTTCTAGCATCACGGTAAATGCCGAGTTTGCCCAGTTAATTCCCGGAACTACCAACGTCGTAGACGGAGATGGCACGTCTTATATAGATGATTTTGAAAATACCATTACCCCTTTCAACCTGAGCGGCTGGCAAAACTGGCAACTGGCCGCCACACCCCTTACTGATG
>JBBSOG010000495.1:0-4435 GCA_038259985.1 Cytophagales bacterium | reverse complement strand
GGGCTTGGGTTATAACGCTCAGTTTGCATGTGGTTTGAGTTTTTAGTTTTTGCAAATTAGTTTTATATAAAGTTACATAAAATACAAAGTACAGTAGTTTTCCATTTTTCTCCTAATCATAATGAAACCTACACTTTGCAATCAAAATCTCATCTTCTTTAACTTGGTAGACTAACCTGTGTTCAGCATCGATTCTCCTTGACCAGAAGCCTTTGTATTTATACTTTAATGGCTCAGGTTTTCCAATGCCAGAAAAGGGATGACGGGAAATATCTTTCAGCAATTCATTAATTCGTTTTAACATCTTCTTATCAATCTTCTGCCAGTACAAATAATCTTCCCAAGACTCATCAACAAATATATATTTCATTCCTCCATTAAGCCTTTTTGATATGCTGAACCTTTTTTCAGTTTATCTATGGCAGCGTCTAACCTTCTCTCATTTTCCTTGGAAGATAGTTCATGTTGGGTCGCATAAAGTGAATTATATTCGCTGAGTGACATAATCACTACCCCCTTATCTTTTCCCCGATTGATAATAAGCGTTTCAAAATTTTGAGTCACCTTATCAAGATACTTTTTGATATCTTTTCTGAAATCAGAAATCGTTGTAGTTAACATATTTCATAAATTAATGTTGTACGTTAATTTGTACAAATATAGGTACAAAAATTAAGCTGTTTTAATTTTCAGTCTTTTGTTTTCAATAATAAGAGGCAACAGACATACGGCTTACTTTTTTTTTGCTAAAGAGACTTGAACAGAATAAAAAATTCTAAAAATTATTCGGTCAAGAAAATACTTGAGCCACTATCAACGAAGGATCATTGTTCGCTACATTATTCACTTGCTTAGAAATGGGATAGGCTTTGATCAATTGATCTTCCGTTGGCCGAAGTAAGTCCTGCAAGCCTTCGTAGTCTTCCGAATCGCTCAGCCATAAGTCAATCGCTTCAGTAGGTAATATGACCGGCATTCGATTATGGATATGGGCAATGGAAGCCGGGGCAGTCGTGGTGATAATGCAAAAATCTGCCTGCTCATTTTCTTCATGTTGCTTGTCCCAGATACCGGCAAATACAAAAGGACTTTCATCCTTCAGGCAAATCCGGTAGGGGACTTTCCCGTCTTTGGCACCCATCGGTGTGCCTTTCATCCATTCATAATAGCCAGTGGCGGCGACCAGGCAACGCCGACTTTTGAAAATTTTCTTGAAGGATGGTTTTTCCAGAATGGTTTCTGACCGCGCGTTGATGAGTCTTTTCTGCTCCTCTTTTACCCAGAAAGGAACAATTCCCCACTGGTAAAGAGAAAAATTAGTCGGCTTATGATTGCTAATTACCGGAAGTATTTGAGAAGGCGCTGCGTTGTAATTGGGCTTAAAACTAGTTGGAAGTTTTACGTCAAGGATTTGTGCCAGGGACTCAATTTCAGCACTTATGCTATATCTGCCACACATGGGATTGTTGGGTTTTAAGTTTTAGATGATTCGGTTTTAGAGAGTAGAACACTTCAACAGTTGGTTATGTTGGCGGGTTCGGTCTACAAAAATCATTGACCTTTCTCACAAAATATGTTGAATGAGTGCCTTTAACTTTTTGTTAGCTTAAAAATAAGTGTAAATTTGCACCTCTTTTCCAGTTAACGATTAAAATAAACCATGGAATTTAAGAACAATTACGAGACAGTATTCATTTTGAATCCCGCTTTGTCTGAAGATCAGATGAAGGATACTGCCGACAAGTTTGTACAAATCCTCAAAGACAATGGTGCCGACGTCATCAACGTGGAGCACTGGGGCTTACGCAAACTTGCTTATCCGATCCAAAACAAAACTACCGGTTTCTATAACCTGGTAGAATTTAATGTGGAAGGTTCGGTAGTGGCTACTCTTGAAACCGAGTTCAGACGTGACGATAGGATTTTGCGCTTCTTGACCGTCGCTTTAGATAAGCATGCGGTAGATTACAACGAAAGAAGAAGAAAAGGAGAATTTAAAGGAAAACGAGAACCTAAACAGGAACCTGCATCATGACATTACAGAACGAACCCGTCATCAGTAATAAAACTGAAAACAAGAAAAAGTACTGCCGTTTCAAGAAGCAGGGGATCAAGTACATTGACTACAAGAACCCAGATTTTCTTTTGAAGTTGGTCAACGATCAGGGCAAAATTTTGCCCCGCCGTATTACTGGTACCAGCTTAAAATATCAGAAGAAAGTAGCCCAAGCCGTAAAAAGGGCCAGGCATTTAGCCCTTCTACCTTTTGTGGATGATAATTTGAAATAGGACAGTTATAAAAGCCTATCCGAAAGGCCGGGCTAAAGTAACTATCCATTCACCATTAATGTAAGAAACATGAACGTTATTCTTAGAGACGATATCAAGGGCTTGGGTTACAAAAATGATATTGTAGCTGTAAAGCCCGGCTACGGCAGGAACTACCTGATCCCGCAGGGCCTTGCTGTAATTGCTAGTAAATCAAATTTGAAGATGGCCGAAGAAAATGTGCGCCAGGCTTCACACAAAGCGGAGAAAATAAAAGGGGATGCCGAAGCCATTGCAGCTAAAATGGGAGACCTTACCCTTGAAATTCCTGCGAAAGCTGGCGAAAGTGGTAAAATCTTTGGTGCTGTCACTACCCTACAGGTAGCTGATGTACTTAAAGAAAAAGGTTTTGACATTGACCGCCGTAAAATCTCATTCAACCAGGATATTAAGAACCTGGGTGAATATACTGCTGAAATAGACCTTCATAAAGAAGTGAAGAAAGAAATAGCCATCCATGTAGTGGCCGGCTAAATTCAGTCAGCAAACTTTTTTTTAAAGAGCACGCCAATCATTTGGGGTGCTTTTTTGTTGTGGTACTATTTGAGCACTACACCAACTTTTTATGTTTAGAACTCCCGTCAAAATAGAGCCATCACCCATCAAATTTCAACTTAACACATCTGTGCTGAGTATAGGTTCTTGCTTCGCTAAAAACATGGGACAGCGATTGATAGAAAACAAGTTTCAGGCATTGGTCAACCCTTTTGGTACGCTCTATAATCCAGCATCTGTTTTTCACTTGCTACAAGATACGATCAATCTTTATCTGCCACATGAGGATACCTACCTCACCAGGGATGGTATATATTATAACTATATGTTTCATTCGGATTTTTCAGCCGACAGTCGCGACAACCTGGAATCCCGCATTGAGCGCGAGTTTCAGAAAACACGTGAATTTTTGAAAAATGCTGAATGGATCATTGTTACTTTGGGAACCGCTTTTACCTATGAAATGATGACCAATGGGCGCATCGTGGCCAATTGCCACAAGATGCCTGCCGACCAATTTAACAAGAGGCTGCTCAGTCCGGAAGAGATTCAAACACGCTTTGAGCAATTTTATCTGACCATGAAAGCATTTAACGAAAACGCACGCTTTATCTTTACGGTAAGCCCAGTCAGGCATGTGCGCGATACACTGGTCCAAAATTCAGTGAGCAAAGCCTCCCTTCGCTTGGCGATAGAAAATATTCTCCAATATCACCCTGAAAACACCCACTATTTTCCCAGCTATGAAATCATGATGGATGACCTCAGGGATTATCGCTTTTATCAAGCTGACATGCTTCATCCCAGTGATGTAGCAGAAGAATATATATGGGAAAAATGGGCCCATACCTATATGGATGAAGAAGTGCTTGAATTTATTAGCCAATGGAAAAAAGTGAGGAAAGCAATAGGCCATCGTGCTTTTCATCCCTCCTCATCACAGCATCAGCGGTTTATTCTCAAAACGGTAGAGCAGCTTGAGCACTTGAATGAAAAAGTAGACCTAGCCAACGAGATCAATGATCTCAAAAAGCAATTACGATGAGCAAACCACATAAATATACGAATCACCTCGCCCAGGAAAAAAGTCCTTATCTTTTACAACATGCCCATAATCCGGTAGACTGGCATGCCTGGAACAATGAAGCACTCCAAAAAGCAATGAATGAAGATAAACCTATACTGCTGAGTATCGGTTATTCCGCCTGCCATTGGTGCCATGTGATGGAAAAAGAATCTTTTGAAAAAGAAGAAATAGGGCGCTACATGAATGAACATTTTATTTGTATCAAAGTAGACCGGGAAGAGCGTCCCGATGTAGACCAGATTTACATGGAAGCGGTACAAAGCATGGGCATTCAGGGAGGATGGCCGCTCAATGTATTTCTGATGCCTGATCAGAAGCCTTTTTACGGAGGTACTTATTTTCCCCCTGCGCAGTGGACTAAGCTTTTGGAGAATGTACATATCAACTTTGAAAAACAGCGGGATAAGCTGGAAGAATCCGCATTAGCGTTTGCCAATAATCTCTCGCATAGCGAACTCCAACGCTATGGAATCATTGATGATGGTCAGCGCATGGAAAAGCAGGATTACCAGGAAAAACGCAATG
>JBBSOG010000494.1:0-4444 GCA_038259985.1 Cytophagales bacterium | reverse complement strand
TTGGATGGGCAAACATTCTTTCATAATTTCCCATTGCAGGTCAGTAAGTCGCTCATAGCGAGTTTGCATAAACTTTTGAGTTTTGGTGAACCTAAAGTTTACGCGCTGACCTGCTCTTTTCAAAATTTAAACATGCTCTTAACTTATATTTATCCACAACATGACAAACGCACTTAAATTCATGTTTGCCCTGAGCCTGGGCATTCTCACTTCCCTACACACTTCCGCACAAGATACTAAATCACTGCTATGGAAAATCAGCGGCAATGGTTTGGAAAAGCCTTCTTATCTCTTTGGCACCATTCACCTGATGTGCCCGGACGACATCAAAATCACCGACGCTATGCAGGAAGGCCTACAAGTTACTGAGCAGTTGGTACTGGAACTGGACATGGATGAGCCGGGTATGATGCAGGAAATGATGGCTGCCTCTATGATGCAGGATGGTACTAATCTTCAAAGCCTGCTGAGTGAAAATGATTATCAGTTGGTAGAACAATATCTGAAAGACTCGGTAGGCATCCCTATTCAGGCAGTGGGCACCATGAAACCTATACTCCTCAGCACGGTGGTAATGCTTCCCTTACTGGGTTGCCAGCCTGGTTCTTATGAAATGAAACTGGTAGAAGCTGCAAAGCAAAACGAAATGGAAATATATGGACTGGAAAATGTAGGCGATCAGATTGCGGAGTTTGATGCTATTCCACTGGATGAACAATCTGACTATCTGGTAAAAACCATTCGTGAGTATGATCAGAGTGTAGATGAAATTGAGTCTTTGCTGAAAAATTATGAGCAGCAGGATATTCAAAATCTTTACAAGCTTATCCACGAAAGTATGGCGGATATGGAAGGTGCCGAAAAAGCCCTGTTGGAAGACCGTAACAAAAAATGGCTGCCGATGATGGAAGAGATGGCTAAAGAAAAACCTAGTTTTTTTGCAGTAGGTGCCGGTCATTTGGGAGGGCCGCAGGGCGTAATTAATCTACTTAAAGCATCAGGCTATAAAGTAGAGGCCGTTCAATGATGAACAAAAGCTTTTTCTCGTCTTATAAGTAATATGCCAAAAGTTTTAAATATTGATGTTGTTGATGAATGCAACCTCTGTTGGTGTTTTTCACCGACAGTTCAAACACCGCAACTTATGTTTACTCACTTAAAACCAGCTTTTTAGGCTGGTTTTTCTCATTTATGACAACCGCTAAGAAGTATTCACTCATTTTTTTGCTATTTTCTGTAAGAAAGTAAGCCCTTTTTCCTACTTACTTAGCAAAAATTAGCATTGAAAAAGGAATTTACTCATATCATCAATCAGCACCAGGGCATTATCCATAAGGTTTGCCGCATCTACCGGGATACGCCGGAGGATAGGGAAGACTTGTTTCAGGAAATTCTGTATCAGCTATGGAAATCCTGGCCTTCTTTTCGGGGAGAAGCCCAAGCTTCTACTTGGATGTATAAAATAGCGCTGAGTACGGCCATTGCCCGCTACCGCAAGCCCTCAGTTTCGCAAAACACCACACCCTTTACCAAACAGGAGTACGAAACGCAACAGCAAGCAGAACATCCTGATAAAGAAAAGCTGTATCGGGCGATTTCCCTGCTCAATGATGGGGATAAAGCCATCATCACCCTCTACCTGGACGATTATTCTTATGAGGAGATGGCGGAAATCATCGGCATCTCGGTCAATTATGTAGGCGTGAAAATTAACCGTATCAAAGAAAAATTAAGTCAACTTTTAAATCCAAAAAATCATGCAACTAGATGAATTGAAAGCACAATGGCAGCAAGAACAAGTCACCAAAAGTGATGCGCAAATTCAGCAGATGGTCAGGCAGCGCTCTATTTCTGTTTCTGCCAGGGCGCAGAGAAAAGCACTCATTGAATCGGCGGCCTTCGTGCTGGTGCTGATCGTTTTCTTTACTGGCCTGGACCCGGAGAAGAATGCACTATGGGTAAACCTCCTTTTCCTGGGAGCGGTATGTACTGGCATCGGCAATAACCTCTGGCTGTACCGCAGCCTGAACCTTAACCGGCATGGGCAGAATTTGCAGGCTTCACTACAAAATATTGTAAAGAGACTGTGGGTACAGGTACAGTTTTCAGTGGTTTTCTCCGTACTTTTTTTCATAAGCATGATTGCTTTTCTGACATTAAGAATCCCTTTATCTTCGGAGAAAATGATCCTTATACTCGGACTGCTCGGGCTGAGTATCATCATCAGAAGTGCCGTGGAAATCAGAAGATGGATGGGGGGTATTCGGAAAATTAATCTATCGCTTGAGGCACTTTCTCAATCCGAAAGCAAGAAGGGGTAAATGGCTCAATTTTCCACCCGCACTTCTACCCTACGATTTTGAGTACGGCCCCATTCCTCATTGTTGGAGGCGATGGGCTCGTTTTCTCCTTTGCTTTGGCGGTACAGCTTTACTTTGTCTTTCAAACCTAAAGTAGCCAGATAATTGACCACCACCTGCACCCGCTTCTTAGCTAGTTGTTCATTGTAGTCGTTGGTACCCAAGGCATCAGTATGGCCAACCACCCGAATCGCTTTAGGAGGATCCGATAAAACCTGCCTGGCAAAGGCGCGTAACTGGGCCTGAGCTTCTTCCGATAACTCACTGCTGTCCCAGTCAAAAAGAACAATATTTGGCGTTATGGTGGAAACAAAACCTTCTGTCTGTGCTTCTGCCGGAACAGCTTGTTCAAAACTGCGGAAAGACTTTTCTTTTAAAATTACGCTGGAATCCAGCAGGCCATCGTCCACATCGGCAATCGCCAGTTTGATGCGGTAGTAGCGGCCGGGCACCACCAAAGCGCGGGCAGTGAGCACCTGCGTCATGCCATCGTATTCCAACAGATGGTACCAGGGCGAGATATTGCGGTTGGTATTATCGATGAACCACTCAGCATGGCGCCGCGCATTGATATTGTCCACGCGTACCGGAAGTTGTGTATTGGGAACTACCGCCAGATTTTGTTCTTCCCTGGTGGTGAGGTCGGTCAGGATAAATGCAAATACATCGTTAAAACCCTTATTCACATATTCAGGATATTCTTCGGAAGCAAAAATGTACTCAAAAGCAATGGTATTATGCTTGGGCAAAAAGTTAAATTCCAATACGGCAGCATCATAGGTCGTGTGTCCTCCCAGTTTGGAAAGCTGCTCATCTCCGTTTTGATAAAAAGCAGTACCGGTAGTCGGCCTACGGTTAGGCCCGATAGCGCTTTTGGCCTGGCCGGTAGAAAGAATAATGCCTTTGGCAAAAGGAAAGTCCGGTGCTTCCGTTTCAAATAGCCCGATAGATTGGTAGGAACCTCTGTAGGTGATGGTTTGGATGGCCGTGTCTTCGGTGACAAACACCTGCCGTACCAGACTCTCTTCGTTATACGAAGTATCCACGCTGACTTGCGCCAATGTGCATATGGAAGAAAAAAGCAACAGCCATATGATGATATAACGTAGCATACATTTTTAACGGAATATGCACTTCTTTATTCCACCATCCCATACCTGTTATCAGCCTCCGCCCTGGACATGGCGTTGAAGTGCCACCACTCGCTGGTGATACCCGAGAAGCCCGCCCGGGTCATGACATCGCGTAGCAACTTACGATTGGCTACCTGCTTTTCTGTAAGTCTTCCTGTTTCCAGCATCTCTTCTTCGCGCACCGGGTAAGCCAACACGCCAAAATAGTCAAAATCAGTACCCATATCAATGGGATGGCCATCGGCATTGGCAATGGTCAAGTCTACCGCCGCGCCGTAATTATGGATAGAACCTTCCTGCGGATTGGCTACGTACTTATGTTTTTGTTCCAGCGGCATATCCAGGGTATCCCACAGGATTTGGTGTACCGAACGGGGGCGCACGGCATCGTAAATGTACAAAGTGTGCTCAGGGTTTATTTCTTTGAGGTACTGATTGGCCTGGGCCAGCATTTTTGCCGGTTCAGGTTGCATATAGGCTTCATCAAAGTCGCCGTAGACATCTACGCCCACAAAATTATCGGTAGTGCTGTAGCGGAGGTGGACAACAATGCTGGAATCTATTTCCTTAATTCTAACTAAGCCTTGCGCTATCAAACTTTCTTCCAAAGTATCTACTGATGCTTTTTCCATATTACCTATCGTATCTGCCTCTATGATTGTTTCTGTGCGGGTTTCCAGGCTATCAACTTCTGCGTTGCTTACTTCCTCTTTATCTAGCTGCTGACAGGCGGTAAGCAGTCCGAAGCATAGCAATATTTCCGAACAACATTTTAATTTTTTCATTCTGATTTGTTATCATACCAAGGCTTAGCGTTACCTGCTAGGAATTTTAAAATAGAAAGCGGATGACAGATTTTGTAGCCTCTTACAAAAATTTAGAGGAAGCAAGAAAACCTTTGGGCCACTTGCCGGTGTCTGTGCGGTTTAGTTGGAAAGGATAAAATAAATA
>JBBSOG010000493.1:0-4463 GCA_038259985.1 Cytophagales bacterium | reverse complement strand
TGAATACCGATTTTAAATTAACATTAATAACAGTGTCCCACATCTCCTCACTCATCCGCATGAGCAGATTATCTTTGGTGATACCGGCGTTATTCACCAGTACATCCAAAGAACCAAAATCTGTAACTACGTCATTGATCAGTTGTTCTGCAGCAGCAAAGTCAGAAGCATCTGAACGGTACCCTTTGGCATTTATACCCAGATCTTTCAGTTCATTCTCAAGTGCTTCTCCCTGTTCTACACTCGAGAGATAAGTAAACGCCACATTAGCGCCTTGTTCGGCAAACTTGATCGCTATTGCTTTACCTATACCTTTGGAAGCACCGGTAATGAGTGCGTTTTTTCCTGATAACAGTTTCATAACCTTTTCATTATGTGTTGCATTTGTGCAAACTTAATTAATTCTCCGGCGAATCATATCTACTTTAGTGGCACTCAAAGTATAGATAACAAAAAAAGCCATCAAACGATGGCTTCAAATTAAGAAAATAAGATTAGATGCAGATGAGTATCACAAAATCTCTTCAAGTAAATGCATAAGCTGTTCCAAATATTGTTTATCTGTATCATCAAAGTTTTTCATCTTGTGGCTATTTATGTTCAGGATCAAAGCCACCTCTCCTTTGTGAAAAGCAGGCAGGGATATCTCAGACTTATCTAAAGGCGAACAGGGAACATAACCGACAAATTGCTCTACGTCATCCACAATGATGGTGCACTCCTCAGCGAATGCTGTTCCGCAAACTCCTTTACCTGATGTTATTCTGGAAATTGCCGCCGGTCCCTGAAAAGGACCGAGTACCAGTTCTTCATTTTTTACCATATAAAAACCAGTCCAGTCAAAGTTCATCGTATGATGTACAACGGCAGCAATATTTCCAAAATTAGCAGTAAAATCATCTTCATTGGAGACAATTTCGCGAATTTGCTGAAGCAACATTTTATACTTTTGCTGCTTGGTTTGGTGGGTGGGGGCAATTACATTCTCTAGAATAACCATATTTTTATAGAATTTAAGGTAAGATGATTTACAAATACAGCTTTATCTGCACATGTAACATTTTATATAAAATGAAAAACTTTCAACAAAGTAGTTAAAAAAATGTTTATATACAATTTTTTAGCAAAAAAGTAGAATAAACTCCTTTAGACTTGAATTCAAGATAGAAATTAAAAAACATCCGCTCTTTTTGATAGTTTTTCAAAAAAGTAAGCTGATGAATATACTAAATATTTGCTTAATAACTATTATTTATGGCATGGCTAACGTAAGCTTTTCCCAAAGCCTCCAAGTTCCTGGTGATTATCATTGGAAAAATAGGGTTTTACTTATTTTTTCTTCAAATCTGGATGACAAATACGGGCAACAGATTGATGTGTTTGAAGAATATCAAGCTGGCTTGAAGGAACGGGATTTGGTGGTTTTTTATATTGGAGATAAGGAAGTAAAGGCTCCAGACAACAAAACGTATGCTGCAAAAGAAGTGCAACAATTAAGGAAGCAATATCAGGTTGCTGATGATGCTTTTTCAGTGATCCTTATAGGGAAAGACGGAACACAAAAAATAATGCAGGGTGAAGTTCTTGATGCCGGGAAGCTTTTCGCGGTGATTGACGCGATGCCCATGCGAAGAAGGGAAATGCGTGAAGATGGGAATCCTTAATTGCGCAGGTTCTTCATTTCTTTGATATCTATTTCCAAAGCACCTACGCCTAATTCAGCCTTTATTTTGAGGGGAACTTTATTCAAATCATCTGATATCCAGACACGTACAGGATCATCTCCGCTAAAGAAATTGTTGTCGGGAAGGATCGGTGCAATAACTATAGAATTAAAAGTCCCTAATTTGGTTTTTACTTCTTCCCTGCCCAAAAACTTCACATATATATCATATACCTCATCATCAAAAAAGCCTTTCATCTCAATCATATCCCCAGCTTTATATTGGCTATAGTCTATTGTGCGAAGAAAGTAGTAGCCCCCGACAATATCCAGCACATTATTCGGTACTTCAAATTCTTCTTTCTCTTTCAATTTACGGGTTTCTTTGTCCAAGCGAAGTACAGTAGCCACATCTTTGGAATGGTTGAAATTGATCATTTCATTCTTACGGTATTTGCCTTCTTCCATATAGCGGTATGCTTTCTGCGGCAAAATGGAAGCAGTGTCTACGTAAGCACCCCATTGATCGCGTATTCTTATCGCAACATCTACTAATCCTACCGTTTTACCGTATACATCTATTTTATAACAGGGTCTACCATTTACATTATAGTGCGTATCGCTGATTTCCATAGTGGCCTCAGCAGCATTGACAAACTTCCAGTGAACCCTGAACTTCAGTATTTCTCCCTTTCCAAAGCTGTCATTTTCAATATAGCGATAGCGGTCCTGCCCTGAGGAGGAGGAGATAATGAGGGTGAAGCTTAAAAGGATTAAAGTTGTCAATTTTTTCATATACACTTTTACATAAAATGCACTATCACTTTCTACTTACGTAATAAGCCATACCATGTGTTTTGCAAAAATCTCGCCATGTGAATAGTAAGCGATTAAAAACTAGCTGAAACCACACTTTGTCCTTCACTGTTTTTGTTAATAAAATGATACTTACCTTAACTATCTGCGCTTGGTTCATTTATGATTTTTTCTGAAATGGAACACATCACCCATAACCGAAATGACTTCCAAATTGCTATTGTTTATGTACCGTATTTTTGCTTCAGATAAATTAAATAAGCTCTGATATCCCCATTGAACTGTTTTTCATATTCTTTTTCCATACTGGAAAGTGAAGCTTGATACCTCACATAGCTTTTAAAAAACGTATTATTAGGTAAAGCATCCTGTTGAAGTAATTTCTTCAAAAACTTGTGATACTTCTGGCTTTTGAAATCCAGTTGTTGGGCACTGGTCAGGATAGAACGAATTTCATTTTCTTTAAGTATTTGCTTTTTCTCTTTCAGCATACCAGATGTAAATGAGGAATACAGAGAATCTAACCGTTGTACCCCGTTTAGCATATGTTCGGAGAATAATCTTCGGTCATACTGATCATCTTGATATTGCCGATAGGCAGCAGAATTCTTTCCATACTTATGTTGCAAAAAAGCCTCCGCACCTTCATTTCCAATAAAGGAGGCAAGATTTTCATTAAATTTAAGATCGTTTTTGACAAAGAGCGTAGCATGTGTAAGTTCATGTATAATGGTATTGGCAAGCTCACCTTCTGACCTGAACAATAATTCTGACATGATAGGATCATCTAAAATTCCCAGTGTGCTCCACGCACTCACGGTGCGTATGCCAGTGTCATAGCCTTCAGCATCCCATATCCCTTTTTCTTTCAGGGCCTGGTCGTACTCAAAAAAACCCTTATAAGAAACACTTCCCAAGAGGGGGAAATGCCACTTTTTATCTTCCAATGAAAAAGGCTCACAGGCAGTGACTACCCAAAGTACTGGTTTACCTTTTTGGTCATACACACTTTTATAGCTTTCCGAGTCACTGACGCCTAATGAATCAATAGCAAATTCCCTAATTTCCTGCGTAAGCCTGATTTTTTGTTTGAGTGAATCCGCTACTTGGGGGTTTTCCAGTATTTCTTCTATTGGCTGCGCGTTCCAGATTACTTTAACCTGCCCTCTAGCTTGTCCCAATCCATAAATTATCAGTTCATATTGCCAAATAATGAGTATAGCAAAAGTGACAATTATCGCCCATATTATTTTTTTTCGCTTAGATAAGTTCATATTCTACTTGACAACATATATAATTTCTGCCTGTTTAGGCACCAACATTTTTAACAAAAAAATAGCATTGAATACTTTTAATAAGTATTGATTTTATACTTGAAATAAGTATATTTGTAATTATCAAACTGGTTGTCGTGTTTGCAATTAACACCACAAACTTGTGAAAAGTACACTAAAAACAGTACCTTCATTCAACATTAAAGTAAAGATATTATGAGTGATCAATCAGAGAAATTAAAAGCTTTACAGCTTACGATAGACAAATTAGATAAAACTTACGGAAAAGGTACGGTGATGAGGCTCAGCGATGAACGCGTGGTTGATGTGCCGGCAATTTCTACCGGTTCCTTGGGTTTGGATATTGCCTTGGGGATTGGTGGGATTCCCCGTGGCCGTGTTACCGAAATTTATGGACCTGAGTCTTCTGGTAAAACAACCCTTACCCTGCACATGATTGCCGAAGCACAAAAACGCGGTGGTTTGGCTGCATTTATTGATGCTGAGCATGCTTTTGATAAGGCCTATGCAGAAAAGCTAGGCATTGATATTGAAAACCTTTTGATTTCCCAACCCGACAATGGTGAGCAAGCCCTTGAAATTGCCGATCACTTAATCCGCTCGGGCGCAATTGATATTATTGTAATTGACTCTGTAGCGGCTTTGGTTCCGAAGAGTGAATTAGAAGGTGAAATGGGCGATAGCAAAAT
>JBBSOG010000492.1:0-4463 GCA_038259985.1 Cytophagales bacterium | reverse complement strand
TTTTTGCTTTGATTCGACATCACAAAGAATAAACTATTCATTAATAAATTTATAAGCCACAAAAGTTAGCAAACAATATGTCAGAAGATAAGAAACACCGTGCTGTAATGTTGATTGATGATAACGAAATCGACAATCTCATTAATCAAAAGATGATAGAGGCTGCCAGTATCACCGAGCATATTTACACCCACTCAGGGGCAAAAAGTGCCATTGAGTTTTTGAAAAACATTGAAAAACTTGGTGAAAATGGTAAGCATGTTCTCCCTGATGTGATTTTTCTGGATATTGATATGCCTCTTATGGATGGCTTCCAGTTTTTGGATGAATTTGACAAGCTGGCTGAAGATACCAAAAACCATTGCAGCATTGTGATGCTTACTTCATCCATCAACCCTCAGGATGTCAATAAATCACATAAATATTCTTGTGTAAAGCAATATATCAACAAACCATTGACACAAAAAAACCTTGAGAAATTAGCGGTATAGCAATGGTTTAAGTACTTCTTTTTTTTTACCACATCAGCGATGATGTGGTTTTTTTGTTACTAGAAACCTAGCGCTCTTGCTGTACATACGTGTTTTTGATTGGGGGATTTTTTTCTTCCACTTTTGATATTCTCACCAAAAATTAATCGCCTATTATTTTTTCAATCGGAAGTCAAATCGCTTATAGACAATCCTGCTCAAAATACTTATTTGACCACAATGCCACATAGTGTGTTTGATGTTCCAGTCCAAGGACTCAAACTTATTCTTGGCAACCGGATGAGGCAAGTGGGTAGGTTGCAGCGATTGCTTCAAACCCTTTGATGACAAAGATTGAATCACTTCCAGGGATTTTTGCTATACGATATCCAACTGTTCTTTCAACGTCACCGGAGGAGCCTTGCCAATAGCTGCTCGGGCTGTGGCATCGGTGAAAAGTAGATCGTATTCTTTGAGGGGTATCTTTTGAATGATTTCTGATTGATGGCCAACAATAACCATGACAGCATGATAATAGTAACTCATGATCAGGTGACCAACTTGCCAGCTTATGTTAGAATCAATGACTTCAGGAGTATCATCCCATTTTTCCTGTGGAACAGATCCTAGTAGCCGGTGGACCCAATCGTAGGCATTTCCTGTTTGATGAACCAAAATGTCAACTGAATTCATTGTATTTTTACATTTATGACTTACATCCAAAGTAAAAAAAATTAGTATGAAAACAACCAATTACTACGATACATTCATAGCAGTAGCAGAAGATTGCCCGGTAGATGCGGCTGAAATCCCACCTCAAAAAAACGATGTAAAGAGTGTAGCGAATATGCAATTTGAATGGATAAATAAACAGCCCTACAAGTACACCTCAGATGAGGTAATCTTTGGTGTTCATGCGATAAGAAATGATGTAAGTGAAAAGGATATGGAGAAGGAAAGAGAGAAATTTTTCTCCAAAGGACAGGCATGCCTGCGTGCTTCCCCTTTGGCCAAGCGCTACGGTTGGGGCATTCATCACGATGCTGAAGGAAGGGTAGCAATTTTTCCGATAGAGTCTGAAGAATATGATAAACTGACAGAAGACAAGAATGTAAAACACGTAAAGGCTATGCGTTCCAAACGAAATGACAAAGCAAAAAAAAACCCTGAAGTATAAATCTTCAGGGCATATTTCAGAAAAATGGTTACTTATTTTAGCAAAGTCTGTTGATAAAAGTTTCATCCATTTTTACCAGCATAGTAGGAGCAAAATTAGACATTTCGTAACGGTTGAACTTCTCTACCAAAGCCTTAATCTTATTATACTTGTCACGCTTCACATCAGATACCGAAATCTTGAGGATTTTAGTAAAGATGACAATAGAATCGCTATTGTCTTTTCCTAATATCCTGACCTGGCGCTGTATGCTGTTGCTCAACTGATTGAACAAGTCGTAATCGTTCATCATACAATACTGCAAAGCTAAGACTGCTTTTACTTCTAACTGTGCATAAGGATATTTTTTGAGACTGGTTTCGTTCAGCAGATTGTTAATCCAGCGGGCAGCCTCATTGTACTTTTGTACATAAAAACATGACATTGCACGATAAACGACATAAGTCACATACTTAGGAATATCATCAAAATCGCACTCAAAGTCATGGAATAAGAGTTCATTCTCCTCATAGAGTGACTCTTCCTCACCCATACGGATGGCTCTTTCCAGTTTACTGATCAGGTACTGGGCGGGATACGTATGTAAGCTATAGTTTGTAAGCAAGGTGGATGTCGCATCGTTTACTTCCTCGTAGAAATCTTCTGCCTTGCGGTACACCTTGTAGTGATTGTAGTATTCCAAACGAAGTAGTTCGTAAGTCAGCTGTAAGTGGTGGTAAATAGAATCCAGGTAGTAAGAATTCAGGATGCTATGTACTCTATCCAGAATGTCCTCTATGGGCTCCTTATCACTGCTCTCATGTACTTCTTCGGCTACGAATAGACGATGGAACACATTAAGGCAGCTTTGGTATACATAAAGCCTATGTGATTCGTATAAATTACACAGGTTATTCATCTCATCCGTCAATAAATTCAGTTCAAGTTTATTGGTTTCTTCACGGGACATGGAGTATTCGCCATACTTCTTGAAATACTGAGAAAGCATTTCTTCCGCTTTATCCACTGCCAGCATATAAGCTACGTGCTTGTTATACAACTGTGAATAAGAGAAGTGATCAGGTGTATTGATATGCAGTTTACGAAGTGTCTTGTAAACGACTGTCAACTCACTGGGAAGATCATAGTCTAGCAACTCTTTTTCAATCTTTTTGAGGGTCGCAATGGCGATAGCCTTCTTTTTAGTAAAAATTACTTCATTTATATTAGCTACTTTTTTGATAAGATCAGTACGGGGGTTCTCCATCTGCTGGAGCAGGTATTCTTCTATCTTCTGGTTAAGACGGGAGCGCAAGGTGTAATAAGCATTGGTATTAACGCCTAATTCGTCCATAATCTTGTTATCAGATAGTGACCTCTCCCGCATCGCTTTGAGCAGGTGGGCTGATTTTTCAGCACTGTTTTCCATCAAAGACTCATGGATAGAAATATAATCCGAGTCCGAAAGTTGTCTAATAATGTTTTTAAGCTTAGCCATTGGAATAATATTATGTTGTAGTTATTGCCAGTGATTTGGTAGAACAATTATAAGTAAAATTTGCTGGTTGTGGTAACAAGCCCATTTTCATGCAAAAAAATGTGGGCAATGGGTAAGTAATAATTTGCGATATGTTAAACTTAATGATAAAAAGTCAAAGCAGATGAATTGTTACTTTTATAATTTTACCATAAAACAATAAAAAAAATCTAATAATAGGCGCTTTAATCTGCCTTTGTCGGCAAAACATTGTGCGTGTAATGTTTTGGTGTTACAATTACTATTTTCGTCTAATATATGACCAAGCCGGGGGGCGGATGAGAACGAAAAGCTAGCAATTGGCTACTTTTGGTTTGTGTTAGTATTATTTATTACTTATGGTAGATATCAGCCGAAAAAAGACGCTATTAGGTTTAATTCTGATGATACTTATTCTAATAGGAAATATGGTGTTTTTTAAAACCCTCCTCTATTTTGCTTACCTGGAGTCCCTTATTCCGGGCTATACGACGCATTTAAGCGTAAACGACATGCAGGATATGCAACAGGACACTGTGCTGATTTTAGATACCAGGAGCCTGGAAGAGTATTCGGTAAGTCATATCCAGGGTGCGCAATGGGTAGGCTATGATGAGTTTAATATCGATAAAATTGACGATTACGCCCGGGATACTACAGTAGTACTTTATTGTTCGGTGGGCTATAGAAGTGACATTGTAGGAAAAAAACTGCAAGAAGCAGGCTTTCAACATGTATATAACCTTTGGGGGGGGATTTTTGCATGGATCAACAAAGGCTTACCAGTATACCATGAGGATGAGATAACCGATAAAATACATCCTTATTCAAAATCCTGGGGTTTTTGGCTTACCAAAGGGGAAAAAGTACTTCCTGCGGAAAATAAAAAAGCTTCTCAACATTGAGAGGCTTGCTGTAGCATAAAGCTTCAGTATGATGTACGCGGTGGATAAATAGTCAAATCTCATTTTCTTAGGGCGGTGCTATGATATAGCTCTACCGGAATAGAAACCAGATAAAATGATTTTTCTGATTCCAATTTGAGATAATGACCTTTTTATTGCTTATTTTTTTAAAATCCACAAAAAACTACCTGCTCAAAGTGCAAACTATCCGAAATTACTTTTTGAAATTCACATGTTTGTTGTTAATTCTGAACGTGGGCTGCCAAAGTACCCATACCTCAATAGGAATCGCTGGGAGTGAGGATAAACGAATTAGTTTTGGTTTGCACGAAGTTGAATCAGCCCTCGGAGAGGCAGGCTTGTCCTATGAGTTGATAGCAACTGCTGATGCCGATATTGTATGGCAAATCCATGCG
>JBBSOG010000491.1:0-4471 GCA_038259985.1 Cytophagales bacterium | reverse complement strand
TTAGTAAAAGACTCCTGCCAGGAGACGAAATCTACCATCAAGCCGTAGCGGATCAGGTTAGCGATGGCAACTATTGCCCCGGCAAAGCCTAAACCTACTG
The DNA here is from genome assembly GCA_038259985.1 of Cytophagales bacterium. Taxonomy (GTDB): domain Bacteria; phylum Bacteroidota; class Bacteroidia; order Cytophagales; family Cyclobacteriaceae; genus Catalinimonas. The sequence goes on along the minus strand of JBBSOG010000491.1, from coordinate 4,371 downwards.
CGATATTATCTTTTTCTATCTGATCGTGTACGTCAAAAGGAGTTACCCAGCTATAAAAATAAGCGGTGATGATCAAAATAAGCTGACCCACTATCCAAAAAACCAAAGCCGTTATAATTCCACCGCCTTCCCCTGATACTGAACCTAAAATGATCAATCCGGTAGCTACCGCATTGGCACCTTCAATCACGCCGGTGCCTACGTTGCGGTCTTCAATAATCTCCTTGTACACCACAAATTTGCGCAGGATGATTTTGTCATTGATGATGATAGAAAGATTGAGTAATACAATGGCAAGCAGACCATAAATAGCAATATCCATCACATCTATCCAAATCCCGTTGCTAGGACCAACTACTGCGCTACTGATGGCTAACAGTAAGCCGATAAAATAGCCTACGTGGGCTACTGCGAAAGCAAAATTGTCCTTTTCAACTAACTCATTTGCCACATTGATCTTTCTTTGAAATAATTTATAAGCAAACTTTCCGATCAAAAAAAGAGCAAAGCATTCTGTAAGATATATGAGTGCGGTAAGCGCAGCATCTAGGGTAATCATATTTGGTTTTAAGCTTAGGTTAGTATTTTCTATTTTCCGAATCCCCCACCCCGGGAGCGCATACTGGATGAGCTGTTGTACCGGCTGCCCGAACGGGAAGTGCGGTTTCCTGAGCGAAACGCTGAACTGCTACTTCGGTTGGTATTCCAACGGGTATTTGGTTTGGCTGCTGTGGTATAGGCGCTGCCTGTACCGTAGACCCTTCTACCGTTGTTGGCCACCGGACCGTAATATGGCCTCCCACTACGGCGAGAGCCCCGGTAATCATCGTAATATGACCTTCTGACAGGAAAAGTGGCCAGGTTAAGCATACTGCTTAGGAAAGCATATTGTCCGTAGAAAGCCCAAAAGCTATTTCCACCCGCCCCGGTCTGCCACTGTCCGTACTGGGGGTTACCTACATAATTGGAATAGCCGGGTGGGCTTACCGTTTTGCTTACTTCTCCATCTTTGGTTTTCGCGGCTATTTCCATGCCCATGTCATCAATGTGGCTGTTGAAAAAATCATCGCTTACCCGGTACCAATCGGTAATAACTTCCTCCGGCTCACCTTCGGCTGTAGATTGCTTAAGGATGCGGTACTGATGCTGGTACTCTTTAAAGAAAGTGCCCTCCTCCTCCATATCATACAACATGATAGAATAGACAGGCGTATTCGTCATATCCTTCACCAACTGGTCTACCGGATTTTTTTGGAAACTGTTACCTGAGCATGCACTGAGCAAAAGCATTCCACAAACAAGCCATGCTACATTTTTCATATTTATTTTCTTTTTAGTACATGAACACCATTCTAAGTTATTTCATTCGGGGGCTAAAACAAAAAAATCGCACTCAAAAGCGCGATTTCTCCTTAAGTCCTTTATATACTTTCTAATAAACTAACTGCTTTTCATCGTTCTTTTCAATTTTACGAATGGCATTAGTCGCCCTCTGATCGGCAATCTGTTGTTTTATTTTGAACCAATTGTCCCCTAAAGCTTTTCTCATACTCCAATCCACCCCCTGCCGGACGCTGATGTTCATCAAACCTTTGAAGCGTTTGGAGAGGTGAGGATTAAGTGAACGCAGGCTCATCCCAAATCCGCCTTCAGTATACTCAATATAATGCCAGTATTCTCCGGGCATGAAGAGTGTATCTCCATGCTTGATTTCGCATTCAAATCCTCTGACATATTTCAGTCCGGGAAATTTATCATAGTCGGGATTCGTTACATTTACCCCGGTGTGTACATTGAGGGGATAGCGGTACAGTAACTTCGAGTAATCAGGAGAAAAAAGTACGACCCGACGCTTTCCCTGGAATTGCGTCAAAAACACATTAGACATATCAATATCCTGGTGCATACGGGCGATTGATCCCTTTCCACCAAAAAACATATAGGGAAAACCTTTCAAGAATTTTGTCCTGATCTCAGGGAATTCAAAATCATGCATCAATTCCGGGCAATCTTTAAATATATTCCAGAGATTAATCCTAAGGTCAGTGGGCGTAGTGGCTATAAGATCAAGATATTCTGCAAACTTCATTTTGCGGTGAGGAACCTTCATGGTCTTATCCAGGTCAGACTCCCGGTTTTCAAATACACCAATCGTTTTGTCCCCGGCCACTTTTTTGAAGTAGTTAAAATCCCATTCCTCATAAGCTTTCGTACCTTTCAGTAAGCCTCTGAGGATCACGGGTTTTTGAGGCAAGAGATAGTTTTGCTCAAATTCTCTCAGATTAATATTTTCAATGACATCAATGGGGTGGTTGTAGTCTATCGCCATGTTAAATGTGATTTTTCTGTTCTCAAAAAATGTTATACAAATCTATAATAAATATGAAAACCTTACGCTATTTCTTCAACTAAATGAGCTTGAATCTTTAGAAATTGGCGATTTATGTCGCTTTTTGTTCAATTAAGACGCTTGTTTTTCTTAATCTTTAACTCTTGCTTTGTACAAATGTTGTAGAGAATATTTGACAACAAACCTAACAAAAACTTCTGACAAGTACACTGGGCATGGGTATTGCGAAACACAGAGTATCTCCCTGACGCCGGGAATGACCAACCCACTATGATTTTATTGATATTATTTAAACCGCAACAAGAGATTGCCATTTAAACCTCATATATTATTTGTGTTAAGCCTGAGTTTTGCCGTCATCATCATGGTGAGCTTACCTTCTTATACACAGTTACTTCATCCGGCAGACGGCTCAATTGCGGAAAACCTAAATGGGGAAAGCCTGGACAAAAACCAGCTTTTGACCATTGATAAGATATTCGTGATTGGGAACAGGCGAACCAAAGAGCGGATTATTGTTCGTGAGCTCAGTTTAGTAGAAGGTCAAAGTCTTACTTCCGAAGAATTAAATGAAATCTTAGTCCAAGACCGTAGAAAGTTGATGAACACGCAGCTTTTTCTGGATGTAAAACTGAGTATGGTCCAGCTTGAGCATAATGTAGTAGACATCATCATCAGGGTCACCGAAAGATGGTATACTATCCCCTCCCCTTTTTTGAAGCTTGCCGATCGCAATTTCAATGTGTGGCTTACCAGCCAGAACCGTGATTGGAAAAGAGTGGAATACGGACTTAAGTTCTTTAAATACAACTTCCGGGGGCTCAACGAACAGATTTATTTCTTTTTTCAATTGGGCTTTACCAAACAGTTGGCAATAAGGTATAGAATCCCCTATATAGACAAAGCACAAAAAAATGGATTGGAATTTGGCTTTAGCTTTTCTGAAACCGCCAATATCAATTATACCACTGAAGGCCATCGGCTGATCTTTACTGATTCCATGAGGAACTCCTCCCGTTCCAAGCTAGGTTTGGTAGGCTGGCGGTTTCGCCCGTCTTTTTATAAGACCCATTCGGTAGATTTCAGGTATAGTGATGTTTCCATCGCGGACACCATCAATTCGCTTAATCCTGAGTATTTTCAAAATAACCAAACCCGTCAGCAGTATTTCTCGCTCTCCTATAGTTTTGAAAACGATCATCGTGATTTTGTAAGCTATCCGCTCAAGGGCTACCGATGGGAAGCCCGAATCTCAAAATTAGGACTTGGTGTTTTTGATGAGCTGAACATATTTCGTATTTCTGGTGAAGCGGCTAAATATGTACCGCTGGGCAAAGATTTTTATTACTCAGGCATTGGGCGGGCTTATCTTAGCTCATTCAAGGTACAACCTTATGCTAACCTCACCGGATTAGGTTTTGGCGGACGCTGGATCAGAGGATATGAGTTGGACGCCATTGAGGGACAAGCTTACTTGATGCAGCAAAATACACTGAGTAAGAAGGTTTTTGCACGGGATTTTGACATCAGTCAGGTGCTGCGCATTGACCAGTTTAACAATGTTCCATTTGCCATTTATTTGAAGGGCTTTTTTGATCACGGTTATTTGTGGAATGATATTCCTTACATAACCTCCAAACCCCTGGCCAACCGCTATCTTTACGGATATGGTATGGGTGTGGATATCGTCTCCTTTTATGATTTTGTGTTCCGTCTGGAGTACTCCCGAAAGCGTGATGGTACTTCGGGAATATTCTTTCATTTCAACAGTGCATTTTGATCAGCTTTTCTTAATATTGCCCCTTTTCTGAGCCTTTTGCAAAACTTCATTTTCTTTTATATTATCATCATATGTCATTGACTAAGCCCAAAAGATATACTGTAACTTCTGCCCTGCCCTATGCCAATGGCCCGCTACATCTGGGGCATATTGCCGGGGCATATTTGCCTGCCGATATCTTTGTCAGGTATTTAAGACTAATCCATCAGGATGTGGTATTCATTGGGGGAAGCGATGAACA
>JBBSOG010000490.1:0-4476 GCA_038259985.1 Cytophagales bacterium | reverse complement strand
CCATCCGGGGCAATCAGCAGTATTTTTTCTATAGAAACATTCAAGTGTTCCACCAAGCTCAAAGCTATTTTGCCCCCCATACTATATCCACATAGACTGATATTACTTATTTGAAGGCTTTGGACCCATAAATCTATCATTTCTGCAAAAAAAGATTGCTCCACAGCTTTTTCACAGTCAGACCATACACTCTCACCGTGATAAAAAAGGTCAAAGGAATAAAGGGTATAGCGGGAAGAAAGTCTTTCCGATAGCGATTTAAAATAATGTGCATCCTGTCCATAGCCGTGAAAGCAAAGGAGTGTTTTGGGCCCATTTCCATGAACATAATAATGCAGTGTACAATCTTCGTATGGATAAAATCTACTTTCCAAGGGGATAACTAATCAAGATGGAACCATGAATAAATTACTTTTCAATTAGCCGAATATTTTTTTCAAAAAAAAAGGAACAAGATAGAACTTCACCTAATCATGCACGTTATAGGGCTTAGAAACTAAAGAAAACATCATAGTTTCCTTTGTCACTGTTTTATTTAATAGCATTGGAGAGTAAAGAACAAATTGTAAAAGCTGCGGAAGATTTATTTTTGACCTATGGTGTGAGAAGTGTGACCATGGATGATATTTCTAAGAAACTAGCGATATCAAAAAAAACGATTTACCAGCATTACCGGGATAAAAATGAAATTGTATGCCTTGTAGCCCAAAGGGTGCTTGAAAGAGAGAAAGAACAAATTGACCAACTAAAACTAGCATCAAAAGATGTTGTCCATGAGTTATTACTTCTTTCCGACTATATTCGCGAACATGCGCAAAGCGTGAACCCCTCCGTCCTTTTTGATTTACAAAGATACCACAGAAGTGCCTGGAAAATCTACCTTGAATTTAAGGAAAATGTATTTCTGGAGTCTTTAAATGATACTTTAAGCAGAGGAAAGCAGCAAGCTTACATCAGGGAAGAAATAAATGTTGAAATTTTATCTTTGCTTCGTATGGAAGAAATTCAAATGGCTTATGATGCTGATGTTTTTCCCAGGGACAATTTTAATTTCCGGGAAGTGCAAGGCCAACTGTTTGATCATTTTGTGCATGGAATTTTAACCCCTAAAGGCTTAGAAACATTAAGGCATTACCAAGAAAAAATAAACACCAATGAAATTTAAAATTTTATCTGCTGTATGCTTATTCCAGCTGAGCATGGCCATTAGTCTTTACGGACAGCAACAAGCTGACACTATTTCTACTGAAAACCCCATGAGCCTGGAGGAATGCCTGGAGTATGCTTTCCAGAATAATGAGACCTTGAGAAACTCGGTATTGGAGCAAAAAATTGCTAAAGCGGATGTAGGAATAACTAAAGCAGATGGCTTGCCGCAAGTAAATGCCAGTGTCAGCTACAACAACAATTTCGCAATACAAACGCAGTTTTTACCAGCGGTCTTCTTTGCAGATGATCCTAGTGAAGTACCAGCGGATGCTCCACCTGTTCCTGTACAATTCGGGGTGCAGCATACCAGCAATGCAGGAATCACACTATCTCAAATGATATTTGATGGCTCTTATTTTGTGGGTTTGAGGGCTGCCCGGACTTACTCTGAATTGAGACAAAAAGAACTTAATCAATCAAAGGAGGCCACTGCAGAACAAGTTTCTAAGGCTTACTATACTGTTTTGGTAAGTGAAGAGCGCCAAAAACTTGTCAATAGTAATTATGACCGCTTAGATACACTATTGACGGAAACTAAGATTATGTACGAAAACGGTTTTGCTGAAAAAATTGATGTAGACCGTATCAGGGTACAATATAATAATGCCAAAACCGAGAAAGATAAAAGCAATCGGGTAGCAGAAATCAGCTACTTGCTCCTTAAATTTCAGATGGGTATGCCAATTGATCAGCAAATTCAGTTAGCCGACAAAATTAGTGATATTAATATGTCATTGGAAATAGAAAACGAAGCTGGTTTTGAATATGAAAACAGGCCAGACTATGCCATTGTCCAGGTAAATAAGGAATTAGTAAACCTAGATTTAAAAAATAATCGGGTTCAATACCTACCTAAGCTTACTGCCAATGCATCTGTTGGGTACAATACAGGGATTACTAAATTTAATGAAATCACTAATTTTAAAGAGCAGTGGTTTCAATACGGATTTTTTGGTTTCACCCTGGACATTCCGATCTTTGATGGGCTGAGAAAGTACAACAAAATTCAGTTGAGCCAACTTCAACTACAACAGCTTGAAAATCAAACTCGCCAACTTAAGAACAATATAGACCTGGAAATTGTACAGACGAGAGTTACTTTACAAAATAGTATTGAAACATTAGCGGTACAAGAAGAGAACCTAGCATTAGCCAGGAACGTTTTTGATGTTTCCAAAATCAAGTTTCAGGAAGGTGTTGGTTCAAATCTTGAAGTGACAACCGCAGAAGATGACCTACAGTCAGCCGAAACCAGTTATTACAGTGCTTTATACGATGCCCTGATTGCAAAAGTAGAGCTGGAAAAAGCACTCGGAATACTGATTGAAGACCAAGAATCAAACTAAATAGCCATAAGAATTATTATAATGAACAAATTTATCTCTCTCATACTGACGGTGCTTATTGTAAGCATATATGGTTGTGGAAACGAAACCGGGGGGCCTGAGGAAAAGAAGGCTCAAATCCAGGAATATAAAGATCAGATCAAGTCAATTGAGGCAAAAATTGAAAGCCTGGAACAGGAAGTTTCAGAAAGCGATCCCAATTTTGCCGCCTCCGACCGGAATTCCACTTTGGTCACCACAATGCCGGTGAATAATGGGACTTTTGAACATTATGTGGAAATTCGCGGCGAAGTCACTTCCCGCAAAAATGTAACCATCAGTACACAAGTACCGGCGATGGTCACTAATGTGCCCGCTCATGAAGGCGAGCAAGTAAAAAAAGGTGACATACTGGCTACCCAAGATGCAGAGACCACCCGGACTAATATTGCTGAAGTAAATACTTCGCTGGAACTTGCCAAAACCCGTTTTGACCGTCAGGCTAATTTGTGGAAGCAAAATATAGGAACGGAGTTTCAATACCTGGAATCAAAAAATGCCAAAGAATCTCTGGAAAGAAAATTGGGTACACTAAATGCGCAACTGAACAATTATATTATCCGCGCCCCATTCAGTGGGACGATAGATGAGGTATTTGTGAAGGAAGGGGAAATGGCCCAACCTGGTGTACCACTTTTAAGGCTTGTCAGCTTAAGCAATATGTATATTGAAGCTGATTTGTCAGAAAAGTATTTAGGGCAGTTTGAAAAAGGGGATTCAGTAGAAGTTATTTTCCCAAACCTGGATAAAAACATACAAACAGTCATTAGCGCAGTAGGCCAGGTGATCAATGCGAAAAATCGCACCTATACGGTAGAAGTAAAAATCCCTAACGATGAAGCCATGTTGAGACCAAACATGCTGGCGGAATTAAAGCTCAAGGACTTTGAACAAAAAAATGCGATGATCGTCCCTACGAACCTTATCCAAAATGATAATCGTGGTGATTATGTTTTTATCGCGCAAAAGAAAGAAAACGGCTTAGTAGCAGAAAAGGTAAGGGTTGAAAGAGGCATGACTTATAACAATCAAACTTTGATTAAGTCAGGATTGAAAGAAAATAGTCAGCTGATTAACGAAGGAGCGCGGGATGTGGCTGAAGGTACTTTTATCAAACTTGCGGAAAAAGGTAAGGAAAGTGTTGCAGTTTCTTCTAAATAAGCCATTTACTCATCACTATATCAAATAAAGGCATGAATAGTCAAGAAAAAAATAAATTAACCAGAGAGTTTGGGTTAAGCTCTCTCTCGGTTAACAACCGGACCAGTGTCATCATTCTGACCTTTATGATCGCAATCCTGGGCATTACCTCATATATTTCTATGCCTAAGGAAAGTTTTCCTGAAGTTGTTTTTCCGACTATTTATGTAGGTACACCGTATCCTGGTAACTCTCCGGTGGACATGGAAAACCTGGTCACTCGACCTATTGAAAAGGAACTTAAGGGGATTACCGGAGTGGATAACATTACGTCCACTTCTATCCAAGATTATTCTACTATCATTGTGGAGTTTGCACCTGAGGTAGATCTTTCGAAAGCTTTGCAAGACGTAAAGGATGCGGTGGATCAGGCCAAGAGCGAATTGCCGACTGACCTGGACGAAGATCCCAATGTATTTGAGATAAACTTGCAAGATCTGCCCATCATGTACATCAATATTTCCGGAGATTACAGCAATGATGAGTTGGAGGAATATGCTGAGTATCTACAGGATGAAATTGAGGCGCTTTCAGAAACGCAGGAAGCCAATATCAGTGGACTCTTAAATCGCGAAATTCAGGTAAATGCTGATCCTTATAAGATGGAAGCCCGGGAAGTGTCTTTCTCTGATATACAAAATGCTATTGCTGCTGAAAACGTTACCATCTCCGGTGGTAATAT
>JBBSOG010000489.1:0-4483 GCA_038259985.1 Cytophagales bacterium | reverse complement strand
CTATCGTACTTATCGGCGTACTGGAAGGCGTAGCTGAAGCGACCGCTGGCCTGAGCAAGGGATATTTCGGTAAGCTGTCTGACCTGCAAGGAAAACGCTTGCCGTTTGTGCAGCTAGGCTATTTGATGAGCGCACTGTCCAAGCCCATGATGGGGCTGTTTGTTTTCCCGGTCTGGATATTTTTCGCGCGAACGTTGGACCGCCTGGGCAAAGGGGTACGTACCGGGGCCCGGGATGCCCTTTTGTCGGATGCGGCTACTCCTCAAACTAAAGCCACCGTGTTTGGCTTTCACCGCGCACTGGATACGCTGGGGGCGGCCATTGGCCCGCTGCTGGCTCTAGTGTTTCTGGCGTTTTATCCAGGGGCATACCGGACCTTGTTCTTTTTAGCTTTTGCACCGGGACTATTAGGTGTACTTACTACCTTGTGGCTGAAAGAAAGTAAGCGTGCACCGACTACCAAAACTACCGGAAGATCCTTTCTGGGCTTTATCAAATACATCCCTCAAAGCTCTCCTGCTTATCGGAAACGGATCTTCGGCTTACTGGTCTTTGCATTGTTCAATAGCTCTGATGTTTTCCTCTTACTGATGCTCAAACAACAGGGCACCAGCGATAAAGATTTGATCATTATCTATATTTTCTACAATCTAGTGTACGCGCTGTTGGCATATCCCGCCGGAGTGCTGGCTGACCGGATAGGTTTAAAAAAGATGTTGGTCACCGGCTTGGTTTTCTTTGTGATTGTCTACTTAGGCATGGCTTATAATGCCTCTTACTATATGTATTATCTGCTTTTCTTGCTGTATGGTGCCTATGCTGCCTGTACGGAAGGTGTATCCAAAGCCATGATCAGCATGGTTTGCGATCCCAAAGATACGGCTACCGCCATCGGTACTTACGAAGGTTTGCGAAGTATCAGCGCCTTGCTCGCCAGTGCTATTGCTGGATTTCTTTGGGTGTACGCAAGCCCTTCGGCGACTTTTTTGGCCACCGCCATTGCGGTAAGTGGAGTGATTATTTATTTTGTACTGCTAAGGTTTTCAACTTTAAATAATAGCCAGTCAATATCGCCCTGAATAAATTCATTTAAACGCCCGACTACAGTGAATTGGTAATCAAGATTTTATGCCTGTTTCTGAACAAAAGCATCGCCTAGGATGATCTATAGTAAAGGATTTCTCCAAATCATTTACTTATGAAAGATAAGATATGTCTGATCACCGGGGCTAATTCGGGAATAGGAAAAGTAACAGCGCGGGAACTGGCCAAAAGAGGGGCGCAGGTGATTATGGTCTGCCGTAACGAAGAGAAAGCGGAGCGTGTCAAAGAAGACATCCTGAAAGTCTGCGGGCACGACCGTGTAGATATTGTCCTGGCTGATCTGGCGTCTACCGAACAAATCCGTAAAGCAGCCTCCCACATCAATGAAAATTATCCTAAGATAGATGTGTTAATCAACAACGCAGGCTTGCTCATGGGCAGTGAGCGTGAGACTACTAAGGATGGTTTTGAGATGACTTTTGGCGTCAACCACCTCGCGCCATTCCTGCTGACACGTTTACTGATGGACAAAGTGTTTGCCAGCAAAAAAGGCAACATCATCAATATCTCCTCAGAAGCGCACCGCTTTGCTAATCTGGATTTTAACAATTTACAGTATAAAAAAGGCTATGGCGGTCTTAAAGCTTATGCGCTTTCTAAACTGTGTAACATACTGTTTACCCACGAACTAGCCAAGCGTCTGCAAGGCACGCATGTAGTAACCAATACTTTACACCCCGGAGCGATTGCTTCCAACTTTGGAAAAGGTGTATCCAGCTTTTTTGGTTTAGTCATGAAGTTGTCCCGTCCATTCTTTATCGGTGAGGAAGAAGGTGCACAAACCAGCATCTACTTGGCAACCAGCGAAGAAGGATATACCGCGAATGGCCTATATTTCAAAAACAAAAAGCCCGCTTCTCCTACCAAAGTAGCCACTAATGAATATAACGCCCGCAGGTTATGGGAAATCAGCGAAGAACTACTAAGCATACAATTCAAACCGGAGGAGAAAAGCTTCAGCCAAGGCTAAGGTGAATAAACACACTATAGTAATTGGTTTTGAGTATTTGAGATTAGAAGAAGTAGTATTGAGAAAGCTTTCCAGGTCCAAATGTCCAACCCCCAACATCATTTACTTAATTACGTTTGTTTATATTTGCTACTGCATGACACAGTACCAATCACAAAAAGAAGTACCACACACAAAATATAGCAAAGCATGAATATTTATGATGTACTCATTGTTGGGGCGGGGCCATGTGGCCTGGCTTGCGGTATTGAGGCACAAAAAAACGGCTTGAACTACGCTGTTTTAGATAAAGGAAGCATTACTGAGTCCATTCGCCGGTATCCTATAGATATGACGTTCTTCTCCAGTGCAGACAATATTGCCATTGGCGATGTACCATTTACTTCGCTCAACATGCGGCCTAGCCGACGTGAAGCGCTGAAATACTATCGCAAGGTAGTAGAGCATTTTCAATTGAATATCCATACGTTCACCGAAGTTGAAGAAATTGCGAGGGCGGAAGAATTGTTTGTTCTCAAAACCAATAAAGGCCAGTTTCAAGCCCGCAAGATAATCTTGGCTATTGGTTACTATGATATTCCTCGCGAGCTTAATGTTCCCGGAGAAAACTTGCCGCATGTCACTCACTATTATGATGAACCTTATGGCTATACCGGCACCAAAGCGGTAGTCGTAGGTGGAGCTAATTCGGCCATAGAAACAGCCCTTGACCTCTACCGCAACGGCGTGGATGTCACCGTGGTGCATCTGTTTGAAGGTTTTGACAAGACGGCCAAATATTGGATTGTGCCGGATATGGAAAACCGAGTGAAGAAAGCTGAAGTAAGTACCTATTTCAAGAGCAAAGTGGTGGAGATTACTGAAAAAGAAGTTATCGTTCAGCACCTAGATACTGGGGAACAGAGCAGTATTCCTGCTGACTTTGTGTTCCTGATGGTAGGTTATCATCCTGATGCCAAATTTTTGCGCAGGGTAGGGGTACAGCTCAACGGGCAGATGCTTATCCCGGAAATTAATCCTGAAACCTACGAGAGCAATGTTGCCGGTATTTATATGGGTGGCTCAGTGATTGGCGGAGAGGAAACGGCCAAAGTTTTTATTGAGAACGGTAAGCTGCATGCCCAGCCCATCATAGCGGACATCAAACAAAAGCTACAGGAAGATAAAGTGATGATGACTAACGGGAAAGTTTCTTCATAATGCATCTATACAAGCATTAAACTGAAAACGGCTCCCTGAATTAAGGAGCCGTTTTGTTTTCTAAAGTGCCAGCACTACTGTCCTGAATGGCGTAGTATCTATCAAAGGAATATCACTGCCAAAGTTAGCATTCATTTTTTTGATCACCTCATTGGCGATCAGCACATGGCCTTTGGGGTTAGGGTGAATACCATCGGTAGAGATAATGCCATTGGGCGAAAAGTCAGGAAGCAGGTTAACACCATCTACCACTGTACCTTGCACACCATCAGCAGCAGCGATTGCCTCAGGTGATAAACCCAATTGGGTTGCCTGTGCTGCGGTAAGTCCAGCAATATCTGTAAAAATAGTGTTGACATCTACCAGCGTTACCCTTCCTCCGGTACTCGCTACAATCTGGGCAATGATGCCATTAAAGAATGCAATACGCGTGTTCAGCACAATCTGCTCATTCAGCGTAAGGACATACTGATCTGCTACCGGAGTTTGAAGTCCATAAACACCGGCGTCCGTGCTGGTTCCCAGCAAGCGAGCGACATTAAAAGTGAGCAAGTCAGAAGCATTAGCTTGTCTGAGTTTAGGAAGCACGATCGGATCTCCTCCTTGCGGATTGGGCAGAATAATTTCTGTAAGGTCATCATCTAAAATAACTACCGCATTGGTTTCATCAGCATTGGTAGTCAGCCTAAAGCTGATGTTACGCAGTGCTGCTTCTGCTTCAGTGATGATACCAAACTGCGCCGCGACCTGTACGCCTCCGTTGTATTCCGCGTACCCGGCATTCAAGGCGTCAGCATTCGCTTGGTCCAGGGCAATGGGGTCGTAGGTAACTGCCCGATAATAGGGAAGCAATGTCACCGAAGGAATGGTGATGGCTACGCCTTTGGACTGAGGATTTGCGACAAGCATACCACCAATCACTGTAGCATACGCCTGGGTGAAGCCAGCGATACTGGTCAGACTGCTTCCGTTGGTTTTCTCGGCTTCAGCATCTACTTCTCCATCGGGGGCAGTGCCTCCAGAATTGGCCCAGGCAAGCACATCATTACCACCCAGCCAGAGAGTGAAAAAACTCCCCTGGGCAGCAGTGGCATCGCCCAGCATAGAAGCGTTGGGCGAAGAAGCAAAACGGCCAAACAGGGAATTGAATTGGGCATAGCCAGCTACCGGGGCATCTATGACCCTGGCGCCGGGCACGCCAAAATTATT
>JBBSOG010000488.1:0-4516 GCA_038259985.1 Cytophagales bacterium | reverse complement strand
TATCCTTCTTTAAGGTAATGATTTTTTTCTCCAGGGATTTAACTGCCTCCGAGACATCCACTCCGCTTTCTTCAGCCATTTGCCTCATATCAGCTAATTTATTCTCTAGCTCTACGATGGGTTTTTCAAATTCTAACAGCATAAGTCTCCTTTGATTATTGGGCAAAACTAATTCTAATTGAAGTATTTACCAAAAGTAAGAAAAGTGATTTAGCCGTATCGGCATGATGAAAAAAAATGAAAATAATTTTGCATCCGCATTGTATTTGTAGGCATTGCTTATATCTTTGCATCACCAAAAAAGGAAGGGGGCAGGCTCTTTTCTTTTGTTAAAAAAAGGTCTGGTAGTTCAGTTGGTTAGAATGCCTGCCTGTCACGCAGGAGGTCGCGGGTTCGAGTCCCGTCCAGACCGCAAGACTTAAGTCAAATGATTGTAAAACCGCTTAAATTTAATGTTTAAGCGGTTTTTTTGTTTTTACCCTACCAAATTAAACCAAGTTAATTCAATCCTCAGGTTAACATTTCGGTTAACATTTTTAAATGATAGATTTGTTAACCGAATTGATCATAACTTATTGATATTCAAATACTTGAAAGGAAATAATTTGTATCATTTCAATTCAAATTTTATTAAATAGGTTAACAATAATCACTTGAGAACATGAAATTTCACCAAACCTTTCCAATCATTATTTGGGTAAACAAAGCAAGGTCTTCTTCAAAAGGGTTATTCTTTATTTCACTACCGTACACAAAAATAAAGTAGGAGGTAATTGTATCTTCGGAAAAGAGAAAAGATCGGCTCATGACTATTCTTTCTTCCAAATAGGGCTCAGGGCATTCCGATGCCTCATCAAACAACAACTAAAAATCTTTCCCCAATATGTCAACAATTACCAGCAATTTATTTGTGTACGGTGATGAAAAAAATGATTAAGAAAAACAAATGTCAAAGAAATGTAAGTACAGCTTTTTTAATGAAGAATAACTCGCTTAGTGTGTTATCTTTCTCTTGTCCAACTTACTCCTCCTTTGATTAAGGCCCTATAAAAGTAACTGGGACTTACCTAACAAAAATGGCTCTTAATCAAATGAAAAAATTGGACAGCAGTTCAATAAATAACCTTATCAAAAATGATCCAAGTTACAGTGACAATATCCACACATCCGTAAAATCCGCAAACCTTACATCCTCTAGTAGATATATTCAGCCGGGCTTTACCCGGTGATAGGTTACCGGATAGCCTTGGTGGTTACTTAGTCATCATTTATGAGCGCAGGCAATAATTTTTCCGGAATGCCAAAAGCCTTCACCAGCCCAGATGCTTCCTGTCTAAGCTCCCAACATAGTTGGTTGACCGCTCTTCTTATAGCTTTCGTTTTGACACCATCCATATAGCCATTTTCTAAATACCAACCTTTGTGTTGCTCAATCTGAGATAATGCAAAGAGCTGGCACACCTTGGTCAGCACCGCTCGGCTAGCCTCGTCTTCAACCTGCTGTATTCCTTCCACGAACTGCTCCAAAATCACCCGCTCAATATAGGCGAAGCCTACCTTGAGCATATGGTACTGGGTTTGGTTAAAGGCGTCAAAGGAGTCCATGCCCTCATCAATATAATGTTTGAACCGCGTGGCAGCACTTTTCAGTATCCTCATCTCGCGGTACCGAAAAGCCTTAACATGAAAGTTATCATCTAATAAATGCTCACGGCTTGTTTCGCGAACGGCGATCGGATTCTTCTCTCCTATATTGATCCGCGCTTTGTCAGCAATGTAGTTGACCATTCCAAAAAAATTAATGTCAGCGAATTCTTTTTTGAACTCCGCCAACCGGCTTTTGGCCACTAACTGCATCAACACAGTATTATCTCCCTCAAAGGTTGTGTAGATGTCCGTATCGTTTTTTAAGCGATCAATCCTGTTTTCTGAGAGATAACCTTTGCCCCCAAGTGCTTCCCGGCATTCCTGTAAGGTGCTGGTCGTGTTCCAGGTTGACCAAGCTTTTAGCCCGGCGGCAAGTGCCTCCACTTCCTTCATGTCTGTTTTCGTCCGGTGCAGGAAACGCTGGGTGAGATAGCGCAGGGCAAAATGGCCGGCATAGGCGTTGGCCAGCAAGGGAAGCAGCCGGCGCTGATGGGTTCGGTAGTTGAGTATAGGCACCTCTTGCCCATTTTCAGGTCCAAATTGCAGCCGCTGTTCAGCATATTTGATGGCAATGGTCAGTCCCGACTTAGCCGCACTCAACGCAGACCGGGCAATCCCAACCCTGCCCCCTACCAGGGTGCCCAGCATAGTGAAGAACCGGCGATTGTCGCTACTGATCGGGCTGGTAAATTTTCCATCATCGTCTATGGACGCGTAGCGGTCCAGCATGGCATCCCGGGCTATTTTGACCTGGTCAAACCAAATACGCCCATTATCCACTCCATTCAGCCCCATTTTATGGCCATTGTCCTCAATCCGTATGCCAGGCAGTAGTTCGCCCTGCTGATCACGCAGGGGAACGATAAAGGCATTTACGCCATAATCTACCCCCTCAATCACCAACTTGGCAAATACGGTGGCCATCTGCCCGTGGAGTGCGGCATTGCCTATGTATTCCTTGCCCGCCAGTTTATGTGGGGAGTGGATGGTGATCATGCCTTCCTGGTGATCGTACGTGGCCGTGGTTTGAAGTCCTTTCACATTAGAACCATGCCCGGTTTCGGTCATGGCGAAGCAGCCGGGCAATTCCAGGCTGCCAATTGGCCGTAAGTATTGGTCATGGTGTTTCTTCGTACCCAAGTATAGTACACTCATGCCCCATAAGCCAAACTGAACCCCAAACTTGATCACCAAACTCAGGTCGTGATAAGAAAGGGTTTCCATCACGGCGAAGTACTTTTCAATATCATCTTCTCCGCCGTACTCAGTGGGATAGGCTGTATTGCCCAGATTCTGGTCCGCCAGAAGCTTACACCAATTAAAAACCTGCTCTCGGTACTGCCGAACGGTAATGTATGGAGAAACAAAATTAAATTCTTCCTGAACCAATAGTGCTTTGACGCGATCAATGGTGGCCCGTTCATCACCATCTAAAACCGCCTTGATGATTTGAGGATCAAAACTTTTGGTAGTATTTAGTTCATTGGTTTGGGTTTGGTGGGCCTGGCGCTGTATATGATAGGGCGACTCGCGGGCCAGTACCCCCAGTTGAGATTCAACCCGTTCTAATGCATCTTTAATCGCTGCCGATGGAGAGGCACTTTGGGTATGCGCGTTGGCCAGCTTCAGGCCGGTAGCGGCTAGGGTGCCCTTCAGCTCATCCGACAGTTCGTCAGTATGTTGCCTGATGATCCGCTGCCATCCCTTTAAGGTCTCCGGTGAAGGGGCTTGTTCCGGATCCAGGTGGTCATGCAGGTAATTACGCTCGGGGTCGGTAAACTCGGTAAATGCCATGATGGCTTCTCTGAGATCGTTGATTTCCTGGTCTGTCAGATCGGCATCGGCCCAGGCAAGGTATAAAAAAGGAATAAAGGCAATGAGATTGGGATTTTCAAGGGCAGGATCAGTGGCAAGCATAGCTGTTTTTTTTAAATCAACTGCTGTGAAGCCCGAAGGTTTTGTAAGAAAAGTAATTTAAAGTTTTTGAATCGCTTATATGTTAAGTGAAATTTTATGATCATTCATCAGTAAATAATGAAATATAGAAAGTTAGTAAGAAAGATAAAGGGTGAGAACCTCCCCGATGGTGAGAACCCTATAAATCAGCCGACCTTCCCTACTTTTAAAGTACGTTCTTTCCATCATACGAATTGTTCTTATTTGCTTTTTTTCAGGAGGTGAACTATTTGGTAAACCCGATACCCATCTTTTTCTGCGCACCGAACAAGTCGCGGTTTCAACAAAAAGTTTCTAATATCTACACGCTGCAGGGAGATTATCAAGAGTTTTTGAAACAGGCAGTAACGGTCAATGAGTCGCAATGTGCCGACATAGTAGAAAACTAAGCTCATGCCATGGCACTATAAACCAACATAGATGCTTATGGTTAAGTCTGGTGGACAAAAAAATAGGGAGCAGGGGCTTGCCCACTTAGCGAAGGTTATGGAAAACAAGACAAGAGATTAGCAATTCGCTTTTTGACAAATCTTGAATACCGAATCATTAGCAGAACGTTTGGGTCAATTACGTTTGAACCGTCGTTTTCTTACAGACACTATTTTAAATGACACGATGGTTAACGCTTGCCGGGTAAGGGCGCGATGTTACCATCTCACCCTTACCCGACATTTAAGGTGAAAAGGCTACCCGAAGGGTAGATAGAAAAACCCAATACACTCAGAGCAAGCATTTATATACGGTATGGGCAAATGCATAAATAGTGTCGGCCAAAGCATATTTATTTTTGGGCAAGTTGCTTCTTGATTAGAGCTTGTATCTCATGGTTCTGATGTGAAGGTTCCATTTTTTCCAGACTTTGTTGCAGCCTTTGCAAAGCTTTTATTGCTTCCTCAGATTCTATCGCGCCCAC
>JBBSOG010000487.1:0-4518 GCA_038259985.1 Cytophagales bacterium | reverse complement strand
CTAGTCAGGGGACTTATCTCGCTTTTGTGCAGTTCAACGATAAGCAGCTTTCGGTATATTTTGTCAATGCTACTGACTTTGATATGCCTTACCTGATTGGCGAAGAGGCCAACGAAAATTTCAAAGGGCTGTCAGCGGGCATGCTGAATGCACAAAACTATGTCAAACTCAAAGATGTGATGGTCAGCGAGTTTGACCAATGGCCTACGCTGGTGATTCAGAGCTTGTTTTATCGCAATGGTTATTTCACCCTGCGGGAGCCACTCATCCGCAAAATGAAATTTAAGGCAACCACCTTCTTCAAAAGTCAGCGGCAGGCCCCTTTGCTGAATAAACCAGCTTTCCTCTTTCCCCTGGACGAAGGCAACGCAGGAGGCAAACCCATTGACCCGGAGAAGATTAAGGAGAGAATGTTTGCCAACACCCAAGAGCAGGACACGGCGAACCGTATCACTTTCAGCCGTCCCCCTTCGCAAGTGGATTTGCATATAGAAAAGCTGACCCAGGACTATGATACCATGAACAACGGTGATATGCTGGAGCTACAACTCAGCACTTTTGAAGAGGCGCTGGACAAAGCCATCGCTACTGGCATGGATGAAATCACTTTTATTCACGGTGTGGGAAATGGCGTACTAAAAAACAGTATCCATAAAAAACTTTCTAAAATATCCGGTATCAAATACTTTGAAGACAGCATGAAAGAAAAATTTGGCTACGGTGCCACGCTAGTTCGCATCAAATAGCGTTGTCCTTTGTTAGTGGATAAATTTATACTTTTTGATTTGAAAAAGTTGATCTTATGAAACATTGCCGGTTAGCCTTCACCATAAGTATTTTGTTGAGCAGCAGCGTCAGTTTTGCCTTTTCGCAAGACACTACGCAGGTGCAGACCTATTATGATTCTGCCCAAACCATCCTCAGAGAGAAGTATTTCATTCTGAATGAGGACAGCACACAGGTGCAAGGCTTATATCAGAAGTATTATGAAAATGGGGCTTTAGCAGCCAGTGCAAATTTTGATCAGGGCAAACTTGATGGAAAGTTGGAAGATTATTATGCCGACGGCTCATTACAAAGGCTTACGCCTTTTCAGGAAGGTGTAAAAAACGGCGAAGTCGTCGTATTCAGCCCGCAGGGTGACACCATACAGACGGCTACCTATGTGAACGACACGCTGCAAGGCGATCTACGTCTCTACTACAACGATGGCGGCATCAAAAGCAAAACCCAGTTTTTGAATGGCAAGCCTGAAGGTAAGATAGAAAGCTACTATCCCAACGGTAATTTACAGGAGACGATCACTTATCAGCAGGGAGAACAACATGGCCCGGCTAAGCGATATTATGAAGATGGCGCACTACGGTCGGAGTTTAACTATATAAATGCTGTTGTTGATGGACTGGTGACCGAATATCATCGCAATGGAAAGCTCGCTGACCAGACTTATTTCAAAAAAGGCCAACGGCACGGTAGTTCTCAGTCTTTTAGCAATCAGGGGCAATTGCTGCGGGATGAGCAGTACAAAAACGGCTTTCTGGAAGGCGAAGCTAAATATTACTATCCCGATGGGGCGATCAAAATGCAGCATACCTATCGCAATGGCAAAGCCGTAGGGGAGCAAAAAACGTATTACGAAAATGGCCAGCTTTCGTCAGTGACTGCCTATGGTGACACGGGCCATTCGATTAAAAAATATTTTGAGGATGGTACCCTGAAGTCAGAACAAGCATTCACCAATGACAAAAAGCCCCTAGCCACCTGGAAGTTTTATTATGCTGATGGCCAACTTGAACGTGAAGAGCCTTATACCAATGGTATAATCCAGGGTAGCAAGATCACTTATCACCCCAGTGGCAGGATTCAAAGTACGCAGGATTACAACAAAGGACGGAAAACCGGAAAAGGCAAAGTCTATTTTCCTTCCGGGGAATTGAAGAGCGAAACAAGCTATTATTATGGCGTACCCCAGGGTGCATACCGGGAGTATTACGAAAACGGGCAGCTTGCCGTAGAAGGTACGTATAACGGAGGAAAGAAAACAGGCGTGTGGGTCAGCTATGACCAACAGGGAAATGTGCTTAGCAAAGATGAACACGGTGGCAGTAAGTAAGCCTGGATTTCATTCGCTATCATGAAGAAGTAGCGGTATTTTTTATCAAGTTTGCCCAGATCATATTTTTTTTCTTCACATATCACTAAATTGCCGTCCTTATGGTAAATACGATAACGAAAACCTGTTTTGAGTTCCCTGGTCAAACAGGCTTTTACCGGGGAAAGGTAAGGGATGTTTATTTTTTGGATAAGCAAATCATGTTGATCGCTACCGATCGCATATCCGCTTTTGACGTGGTGCTCCCCCGCGCTATTCCTTTTAAGGGGCAGGTACTCAGCCAGATCGCTTTTGAGTTTCTTAACGCTACCGCCGACATCGTACCCAACTGGGTGACAGCCATGCCCGACCCCAATGTCATGTTGGGTTTTAATTGTAAGCCATTCCCCATAGAAATGGTGATACGGGGCTATCTGGCCGGACACGCCTGGCGAGAGTACCGGGATGGAAAGCGAAGTATTTGTGGCGTAAGCTTGCCAGATGGACTGAAAGAAAATGACCCTCTGCCACAACCGATCATTACACCGGCCACCAAAGCCCAGGAAGGACATGATGAAGATATTTCCGCTGAGGAGATCATCTCTCAGGGACTGGTGGCTGAAGATCAATATAGAAAGTTGGAAGAACATACCTATCGCTTATTTGAGCGGGGCACCAACATAGCACGCGGTAAAGGTTTGATCCTGGTAGACACCAAATACGAGTTTGGTACTTTTGAGGACAGCATCCACCTGATTGACGAAATCCATACGCCGGATTCTTCCCGGTATTTTTATGCCGAAGGCTATGAAGAAAGACAGGAAACAGGCGAAAGCCAGAAGCAGCTTTCCAAAGAGTTTGTACGGCAATGGCTCATTTCTCAGGGCTTTCAGGGCAAAGAAGGGCAAGCAATGCCGGAAATGACACCCGAAGTTGTCAATAATATCTCTGAACGTTATATTGAACTTTACGAAAAGCTTACAGCAAAAACATTTGTTAAAGACAATACAGAGAATATTCTCAATAGAATACACCAAAATATAATAAATGCCTTGTAGTTTTGTAAATTAGCATCTTAAATAAGCGGGAGGTATTCGCTATTTGGCGAAACATCCTTAAGAAATTATTCATTCCTAACCTAAGTACCATCATTCACTTAGCTTTTTACTTGAATACAGCACAGCGGTTGGGCGACAGACAAATAATAAATAACAAAAAGTACAGATGAAATATTCTATAGACAAAAAAGAGCAGTACAGTACTTTCCTTCTTCAGGAAGAAAAATTAGATGCTTCTATTGCTCCTGAACTTAAGTCAGAGCTTATTACCATGCATGCGGAAGGGGTAAACAACCTCATTCTGAACATGGACCAGATAAAATACACAGATTCTTCCGGGCTGAGCGCCTTGCTAGTAGGCAACAGGATTTTTCGGGAAGATGGGGGCATGTTTATCATGTGCAGCCTCAATGAGCATGTCATGAAGCTCATCAAGATTTCGCAACTGGACAACGTAATGACCATACTTCCCACGCTGGAAGAAGCAGTAGATGCCGTGTTTATGAACGAGATTGAGAAAGACCTGAATAATGATGACGCTGAAAACGATAACGGACTCGACTAAACCTTGGCGTTTCAGCTTACAATATTAGGGGCAAATTCAGCAACTCCTGCCTACGGCAGGCACCAGACCAGCCAGTTGCTGAACCTGGAAAACCACTACATGCTCATAGACTGTGGTGAAGGCACCCAAATGCAGTTGCTGAAATACCGGGCCAAAGCAAGCAAAATACATCATATATTTATCAGCCATTTGCATGGAGATCATGTATTTGGACTGATCGGACTGATCAATACCCTGAACCTCAATGGAAGGACCGAAGATTTACATATCTACGGTCCTTACCACCTTTCGGATATGCTGACGGTGCAAATGAGGGTCACGCATGCCCGGCTTAAGTTCGGTATCCATTTTAGCGTAACTGATCCTGCTCATGCCCAGCTTTTGCTGGACCATCCCCAATTTACGGTACATAGTTTTCCGCTTGATCATGGCATCGCCTGCACCGGTTTCTTATTTCGGGAAAAGGAAAAAACCCGTAGGATCGACAAAGAAATGCTTACTACTGATATTTCGGTAGCGGATATACTGGACTTGAAAGAGGGTAAAGATTTATACCATCCCGACGGTAGACTGCGCTATGCCAATGAAGCGCTGACGTTGCCACCCCGCAAGAGCCGTTCCTATGCTTACTGCTCCGACACTCGTTATAATGAAGCATTGCTTGAATATATTGAAGGGGTAGATTTACTCTACCACGAGGCTACCTTTATGCATGATCAAGCTAAGAAAGCCTACGAGCGCTACCACAGTACGACGATAGAAGCAGCCAGCCTAGCGCTAAAAGCCAAGGTCAACACCCTAAT
>JBBSOG010000486.1:0-4531 GCA_038259985.1 Cytophagales bacterium | reverse complement strand
ATATATATTTCAAAAATAGCTTTAATAGTTGTAGTCCTCATGTTTGGCTGCAATGATGATTTTCTGGAAAGACAACCGCTGGATGAGATCAGCAATGAGGCCTTCTGGAATACGGAGAACGACCTGAGGGTGTACAATAATAGCTTGTACGACCTGGCCAGAGCTGATGATAATGTTCCTATATTAATGGGTCATGATGAAGCTTTTGAAAGCCACTATGTTGGCATATGGCACTTATCAGGATTTTCTGATGACACAGCACCCCGCGCTTCCCGCCATGACTTTTTCCAAAGAATTCGGGCGGGTAAACATAACGTTCCCAATAATCCTAATCCTTTTGGTTACAGAGGTTGGAACTTCGTTAGGGCAATTAACTTCGGTATGGAAAACTACGAAAAGGCCAATGTTTCGGAAGATGTACGGAATCAATACATAGGAGAAGCCCGCCTGTTCCGGGGTTGGTTTTACGGCGAAAAGGCCCAGAAATTCGGTAACGTACAATGGGTAGAACAAACTGTGGGTGTTGATGATGAAGATATTCTGAATGGAGAACGGGATGACCGGGAATTTGTAATGAGCAAAGTGTTGGAAGACCTTACCTTTGCTGCCGAAAATCTGCCTGATGACTGGGGTGATGGCAATGCTCCCGGCAGGTTAAACCGCTGGTGCGCGCTACTGGTGAAATCAAGGGTTTGTTTGTTTGAAGGAACATGGCGTAAATACCAGGGGGGAGCCGATGCCGATATGTGGCTACAAGAAGCAGCCGACGCTGCTCTGGAACTCATGCAGAATGGTCCTTATTCTCTATATACTACCGGAGATCCAACTATGGATTACAATGCCATTCACCGCATGACAGATCTTTCCGGTGTTTCAGAAGTACTCTACTGGAGAAGGTATCAGTTGGGTATTTTCACCAACCACGTACAAAGTTATCATAAAGACTACAATGGCGGAGCTACCAAGAGTGTAGTGGAAGATTATCTATGTACAGACGGCCTGCCCATTACACTATCTCCGTTATATCAGGGGGATGAAGTATATGAAAATATCTGGGAAAACCGCGATCCAAGACTGAGACAGACGGTCCTACATCCAGATGATCAACCTATCTACCGTTATGGAAATAGTGATCCTGGAGTAGCCAGTTATCCAAAAATTCAGGGGATGACTACTTCCGGAATAGCATCCACCACCGGATATCATATTATTAAAGTTTATGAGAACAACGCTGCATATGCCACCTATAATACTTCATCTACACCGGCGATTATTTTGAGGTTTGGTGAGGCATTACTCAACTATGCCGAAGCCAAAGCTGAATTAGGAACCATTACGCAGGGAGATCTGGATATGAGTATCAATTTGCTGCGTGAGCGGGTAGCAATGCCACCTATGAGCATAAACGTACCCATGGACCCACGCTATGCTAACGATGGAGTTTCAGCCCTAATCTCTGAAATTCGCCGTGAACGTCGCATTGAGTTATTTATGGAGGGCTTCCGCTATGATGACCTACGCCGCTGGAAGCAAGGCAAAAAGCTGGATGACAAAGACTACGGCATGCGCTGGGATGCTGCGAACCAAACTCGTATTGACCCCAATAGTGAAGTAACTATCGGTGTTTCAGAAGTTGATGGCGTTCCGTATCTGGATGTGTATGCTGGTACTGACTATGCTGATCCGGTATTTGACGAAAGCAAGCATTATTTATGGCCGATACCTATCAGTGCTATATCACAAAACCCGAATCTTGGTCAAAACCCTGGATGGGGCGTTAGTGAATAGAAATAGAATTCTTTAAAATAGGCCCGTAATTGAAACCAATTACGGGCTTTTTTTACCATTATATACTGTGCCATAAAACGGGACTTTTTTTGGGATTTTCCCTCCCAACTGCTACAACCAGAATACTTTATTATGTTCATGAGCCGTATAATTGCTACTTTTTTTATCTTTTTTTCCCTTAGTGTATCAGCCTTCGCTTATGAACATCCTGGGGGCATGCACCCCAAACATCAAATTGATTTTGTGAAAGAAAGGGTACAACAGAAGCAACAGCCCTACTATCAAGCTTATCTACAGTTGTTAAATTATTCCAACACGGCCTTAACGCATAAAAACCATGCTTTGAGCGATTTTAATGTGCCTGGCTTTTACGTTGACTCTGCTTCACACCGTACCAACTCAAAATCCTTGCAATCTGATGCCTTTGACGCCTATGCGTGCGCTCTGGCTTATCAACTGAGCGATGAACAAAAATATGCCGATAAAGCCCTTGATTTTCTGATGGCTTGGGCAAATACCAATACCCAATACTCCAATGCAGATGGTAGCCTGGTTATGGCTTATTCAGGTACTGCCATGATTATGGCTGCGGACTTAATTTACCATCATGAAGGGTGGAAAGAAAAAGATAAGGAGCAGTTTTTTTTATGGGTAAAAAACGTATACCGCAAAGCTTCCGATGAAATCCGAAACCGAAAAAACAACTGGGCAGACTGGGGCAGGTTTGGCTCTATCCTCAGTGCCCATTTACTGGATGATACTACGGAAGTTGCCGAAAATATCCGCCTGATCAAAAGTGACTTATTCCATAAAGTTGCTGAAGATGGGCATATGCCCGAAGAAGTCCGTCGGGAAAAGAACGGAATATGGTACACTTATTTTTCCCTGGCACCAATTACGGCAGCCTGCTGGGTAGCCTTGCAAACTGAAGGCATTGACCTTTTCACTGATCAGGAAAATGGAAAGTCCATCAAATCTGCCCTGGATTATTTATTTTACTATAATCAGCATCCTGAATCGTGGAAATGGTTTGAAAATCCACGTCAGGGCAGCCCCGAATCCTGGCCGGGAAATCTCTTGGAAGCCATGCATGGCATTTATGGGGATGAAAAGTACAACGATTATGTGGCACAAGCCCGTCCACTTGCTTACCCTATTCATCATTTTGCCTGGACTTTTCCTACACTCATGAAACCAATAAAAAATGACAATGGAGAGGATTTAGGCATTATCAGGGAAAGGGTGATTGCTGAACTGATGGAGCCTGTGGTTCAACAGGATGAAATAGTAAAACTGATGAACACTATTCGGGATAATGGAAGTTGGCCGGACATCAATTATGAGGATGTATCCCGTACTGGATTTGAACACGCACGGCACCTGGAAAATATGGTGGAACTAAGCAGAGCTTATCAAAAACCAAATTCCGGTTTTTTTGAAGATTTAAAGCTAAAATCAGTGATAGACGCATCGCTCAATTTCTGGCTGGAAAATAACTTTATCTGCGATAACTGGTGGTGGAACCAGATCGGTACACCTGACCGGCTGGTCAGCACTTTGCTCATCATGGATAATGACCTGACAGAAGAACAGAAAGCAAAAGCAGCCTCCATCGTGGGACGTGCCAACTTAAGCGCCTGGGGTGCCCGCTCCGGTGGAGACCTGATCAAAATTGCCGGAATACTGGGAAAATACGCCCTTTTCAATCGAGAGGCTGATATTTTGGATAGGGTAGTTAGTACTATGGCCAGCGAAATAGCGCTGGCTACCGATAGAAATACCCCGGACGATGAAAGAGGGCTCCAGCCTGATATGAGTTTTCATCATCGCCACGACCATGTGACTTCCACGCTTTCTTATGGTTTAGGCTATGCCAACGCCTTTGCCGAATGGGCTACCAAAGTAGCTGGCACAACATATCGTTTTCCTGAAGATAAGATTAAGTTATTGGTTGATTTTTACCTGGATGGTATTTGCCAGACCATGGTTTACGGAAAATACCCCGACCCGGGAGCGAAAAACCGGGGCATCACCCGAAAAGGAGCCTTAGATCCTGCGGGTACGTCTATTCCCGAAAACTTATTGCACGCCACAGATTACAGAAAAGATGAACTGAAAGAAATCATTCAGATCCGAAAAGGGGAACTCAAACCTAATCTTACTGGCGACCGCTTTTACTGGCGTTCTGAATACCTCAGCCACCAACGTCCCGATTATTTTACCTCCGTCCGTATGTTCTCTTCGCGCAACCACAGCATGGAACAACCCTATAATGGTGAAGGCTTAAAAAACCATCACTTAGGCGATGGTTCTAATTTTATCTCGAGAACAGGCAAAGAATACACAGATATTTTTCCGATACTGGACTGGCAGAAAATTCCCGGCACTACCGTAGTGCAGAAGCCAAGCCTCCCTTCGGAAGAAGAAATACAAAAGAAAGGGCTTAGCGATTTTGTAGGGGCAGTCACTGACGGTAGGTACAGTGCCGCCGGGTTTGATTTCAAAAGCCCTCTGGACTCATTGGTAGCCAGAAAGGCATGGTTCTTATTTGACAAGGAGTATGTTTGCCTGGGTACAGGCATTCAGTCAGATGCAGAATATCCGGTAGCCACTACACTCAATCAAAGCTATTTGAAGGGAAAAGTGACCGTTAATAAAACCAGTGAAAACTCTATAATAAACAGAGGTGAGCACACACTGAAGAAGGTGAACTGGGCACATCACGACAGCATTGCCTATATTT
>JBBSOG010000485.1:0-4531 GCA_038259985.1 Cytophagales bacterium | reverse complement strand
ATCATCGGAAGATCAATCCAGAATTTTATAAACACTCTTCATTACTGCTGGTTGTTTTAGTATACTTATTTGAACTTCAAACATTCCAGCATATGACATTCCAACAAGCCAAAGTAGCCAGGGTCAGTGATCTAGCACCGGGCGAAATGAAACGGGTGAAAGTAGGCGAGACTGAAATCCTATTAGCTCGCTACCAAGACGAATTTTTTGCTACCGCTGCCCATTGTACTCACTACGGTGCCCCATTGGAGAAGGGTGTACTGCATGGCAAGCGGCTTATTTGTCCCTGGCACCATGCCTGTTTTGATATTACCAACGGTGACCATTTGGAGCCTCCTGGTTGTAACAGCCTGCCTAGCTTTGAAGTCAGTATTGAAGGTGAAGATGTTGTAATTAAAGTGCCGAAGGATGCCCCTGAGCAACGCATTCCTGAAATGAAAACCTGGGATGAGGCTAACCAACAGTTAAACCTCATCATTGGGGCGGGAACTGCCGCCCAGTATGCTGCCGAGGCGATGCGGGCCAATGGTTATACCGGAAGGATACTGATGCTTACTAAGGAGACTGAGAGTCCCTACGACCGGGTAAATTGTAGCAAAGAATATTTACAAGATGAAGCGCCCGAGGCGTGGATGGCCTTACGCCCCCTGGAGTTCTATAAAGAGCACGCCATTGAAATCATCAAAGAGGTAACCGTAAATGAACTAGATGCCGATCAAAAGACAGTCAGTCTCTCTAACGGGCAGACCTTAGCTTACGACAAAGTACTGATCTGTACCGGCGGAGCACCCATCAAACCTGATATGCCAGGCATTGATCTGGAAAATGTGTTTATGCTACGTTCGCTTCAAGATAGCCGGAAGATTAAAGAAGTTGCCAAAAAAACAAAAAAAGTAATCGTGATTGGTTCATCATTTATTGGGATGGAAAGTGCTTGGAGCTTGAGTACCCTGGGTTGCGAAGTAACGGTCGTAGCCCCCGAAAAGCATCCTTTCGCCCCGGTATGGGGTGAGGAAGTAGGTAAAATGATACAAAAATTGCATGAAGAAAAAGGTATCAAGTTTCGTTTAGAGCATAAAGTCAGCAGCCTGCAAGGCGACCAGAAAGTCAGTTCGGTAGTACTGGATAATGATGAAGAACTTGAAGCTGAGCTGGTACTGATAGGCATTGGCGTTAAGCCTGCCACAGCATACATCAAAGACATCAACCTGGCCAAAGATGGGGGAATTGAAGTAGACGAACATTTTATGGCTGCCAAAGATGTATATGTTGCCGGGGATATAGCTCACTTTCCGTACAAAGAAGATTTGTTACGTATAGAACACTGGCGGGTGGCTTGTCAGCAGGGACGCATTGCCGGTGCAAACATGGCAGGGAAACCCACTACTTACAATAGTGTTCCCTTCTTCTGGACGGCCCAACAAGGGCTAAATATCCGTTATGTAGGTCATGTAAAAGATTATGATGATATTATTTACAACGGTAAAGTTGAAGAACAGAAATTCCTGGCGTACTATGTGAAGGAAGGAAAGGTAAAGGCGGTATTGGGCGTTGACCGTGACGTAGAAATGATCATGCTGGAAGAACTTTTTCGTTTAGATCAAATGCCAACTCCTGCTGAAATCAAAATACCTCAGTTTGACCTGAAAAGCCATTTTAAATCGGTCAGCAGGGACTAAGGTTTTCCTGGGAAAGCCATAAATTTTTGCATCAATACACGGGCAGCTTTGCCGGGGGAAGCAGTACCCGCAAGTACTTCTTTTTCACGTAATGACAATTCTTCCCTGACAGTGGGATGCTGATAAAATAGGAGCTTTAGTTGCTGCGCAATACTGTCGTGCAGCCACTGAAGCCTTTGTTTTTCCCTCTTTTTTTGGAAATAATTATGTGCATGGCTTTGCTCATGATAGTGAAGTATCGCTTGCCACACTTCGTCAATACCAGTATGTTCTATGGCGGAGCAGCACAATACCTGTGGGTTCACGCCACTTTCGGATTGTGGAAAAAGATGCAGCGCATTCTCATACTCCTTTTTTGCCTGTTGAGCCGGTAGTTTATATATTCCATCTGCCTTATTGATGACCAGAATATCTGTCATTTCCATAATTCCCCTTTTGATCCCCTGCAACTCATCACCAGCACCGGCCAACATTAATAGTAGAAAACAGTCTACCATTTGATGCACCAGGGTCTCCGACTGACCTACCCCAACGGTCTCTACAAAAATAATATCAAATCCGGCTGCTTCGCAGAGCAGCATACTTTCCCTGGTTTTCTGGGCTACACCTCCTAGTGTGCTACCCGTGGCAGACGGACGGATGTACGCCCGGGCATGTTGGGCAAGCTCTGGCATCCGTGTTTTGTCCCCCAGTATACTCCCCCGGCTAATTTCGCTGCTGGGATCAACAGACAACACAGCCAGTTGATGGCCTTGCTTGATGAGGTGAGGGCCAATGGCATTAATGAAAGTGCTCTTCCCCACGCCGGGTACGCCCGTGATCCCAATCCTCAACGTATTTCCAGTATAGGGCAATATTGCCTCAAGAAGGTCTTCCGCCAATTGACGGTCAGCTTCAAGGGTACTTTCTATTATGGTAATGGCCTGACTTAGTACAAAGCGTTTCCCTGAAATGATTCCATCAATGTATTCTTGTAATTTGAGCCGGACTTTTGCCATACAGCAAAGGGTAACAGGTAAGGAATAATATGTTTTTATAAATAAAGCTAAAAATTATGTAGGTAAAAATTGCTAAGCTTTTTAATGATAACGAAGGAGTACAATCGAGGTGTTAAGGCAGAAAATTCTAATATCCGTCTATTGTAGCTTTTGCTCGGATAGCATATAAATCACAAGCTTCTGACATAATGATAAAAAATAGAGATGAAATTTGTATAATTTAAAGAACTTTCACGCAAATAGGGGTTTATATTAATGCATATTTTAAATTATAATTATAAATATTTAATTTTGTGTATATTTGATAAGTACCATTTGTTATTACTGTATATGGCTTGAGGGGCAAATGTTGGGATTGTAACTTTTCATTATTTATCAAATTGTACGTTAATCAGAAAATAATGAATTTAGCGTATCCCAATTAGGGTTTTGTTTATAACTCATCTTACGAGGAAATAATTATGAAAATCTACAACTTACTATTCAAAGTTTGTTTTATCTGGGGCTTGCTATTGGCGGTCAACCAGTCTGTGTGGGCACAAGATCAAGCCTTTCAGGTAATGGCTTTGGATGGTGAAGTGATGTATATGAAGGGAGAGCAGTGGCAAGCTATTGAGTTAGGCCAGTCCCTGATGGCAAATGATGTATTGAGACTAGAAGATAATGCTTATCTCGGTTTGGCCCATCGCAATGGTCAAACACTATCACTGAACAAAGAAGGCACGTACGAAGTAAATAGCCTTGCCAGTAAAATCGCTAACAAAGCACCGGGAGTAGCCAGCAAATATGTTGATTTGTATGTCAGTAGCCTGAAAAGCGGGGGTAACAAAGTCGCCATGTCCATTGAAAGGTCTGTTGACCAAAACCGTTTAAAAGTCCTTCTTCCCAATTCTGTAGATGTATTTAACGATGAAGTCATCTTACGGTGGAAAAACACCGCGGCGCTCAATGAAACCTATGAGGTGAAGCTGAAAAATATGTTCAACGAAGTGATCATGGTGAAACAAGTGCAGGATACCAAGGTCGTACTCAATTTCAACGATGCCAAAATCGCTAACCAGCGAATGGTTATTATTTCTGTAAATAGTGTTGATTTCAAAGACCAGCAGTCCAGTGATTATGGAATGAAGCACCTCACCCCCGAAGAGGCCGAACCAATTGCCCGTGAACTCAACGAACTTAAACTGGAAATTACCAATCAACAATCTGCCCTGGATAAACTTATCCTGGCTTCTTTTTATGAGCAGAATAACCTGCTGGCAGATGCGCTGACCAATTATGAATATGCAGTTTCGTTAGCCCCGGACGTGAAAGCTTTCCGTTTGGCTTACGATCAGTTTATTTTCAGAAACGGCCTTGCCAATTAGATGACAATCCGGCCTTTGCGTTATAAATCATTTTAGCCGCTTTTATCCAGCGGCTTTTTTTGTTGGCAGCTTGTCTTAACTTGCGGTTCTTTAGCAGGAAAAATTTAAGTAACGAAACCGTTCTGCCAATGCTTGAGAAACTGGATACGTTTGACCGGCAATTGTTCATGTTCCTGAATAGTCTGCATACCGAGTGGCTGGATATAGCCATGTATTGGATCACCTATAAGTATACCTGGTATCCGGTATATGTGCTATTGATCATTCTGGTAGTGAGTAAATACAAGTGGAAAGGGGCTTTGATGATGCTCAGCGTAGTGATTTCCGTAGCGCTGGCTGATCAACTTACTTCAGCTTTCATGAAACCTTATTTCGGTAGGCTGCGCCCTTGTCATAATCCTGAAATAGCATCACTGATCAATGTGGTAGCTGGATGCGGCGGTCGCTTTGGCTTCGCTTCCTCTCATGCTTCCACCACTTTTGCTTT
>JBBSOG010000484.1:0-4541 GCA_038259985.1 Cytophagales bacterium | reverse complement strand
TAGGATAGCAGCCGGTCAACAAAGCCGCGCGGGAGGCGGAACATACCGCTTGGGCGGCATAAAAATCAGTAAGCTTCACGCCCTCTTTCGCCATTTGGTCTAGGTTAGGCGTCTTAATCAGAGGCGAACCGAAAGCACCTACATCCTGATAGCCCTGATCGTCGGTAAAGATGATGACGATGTTGGGCTTTGGGGTTTGGGTTTCAGTGTTTGGGGCATCCGCTGGGGAATTGCAAGCAATGAAAAAGGAGACAAGAAGCGAAAAAAGGAGATAACGGTAAATCATGAAGCGTCTAAATGTTAGCAGGTTTACTTGCAGTATACAGTTTTTGGTTTTCAAGTATACTATTTTCAGGCTGCTGTGGCAAAGATTCTGGCTTAATTTCTAGAACCTCGCTATCTCACTTCATATACCATCAAGCTTACCACGCATTTCAATCCGTTTTGGTGATGCCAAAATTGTTGACCAGTTGATCATATTCTCCTCTGGAAATAGTAATCATACAGCCGTGCCTTACTTTTTCGGGTAGGCTGTATTTATCCCAGGTGCTAAAAAATGTATAGCCTGATGCCTGATACCACAGCCCATTTAAATTATCAGCAATAGATAATCCATAAGATACGCCCGGATATTGCTCATAATACATGTACCATGCTTTCCCATTGGGGGAAGGAATCAATGCGGGTGCCTCCCTGAAATTGGGGCTTATCGGGTCTGAAGGTTCTGAGTAAGGGCCTAATAGCGAAGATGCCCTGGAAATCCTGATCGTTTTACCTGTCACCCAATACAGTGTAGGATGGGTTTCATCTTTCAGAATAGCGTAATACGTATCCTCTACTTTTCTGATTATCACATCAATCGTACCCATATCCCAGTCAAATAGTCGGTTTGGGTGTTCTGAGAATGTTTTCAGGTCTTTGGACAATACGTACAATGTACGTTGGCTGGCCCAGTATCTTTCAGCATCTTCCTTGGTACCCTCTTGATGGGGCGTATGCCAGGTCATTATGTACTGGGAGGAGCTTTGGTCATAAAAAAGTTTGGGAGCGCCTATACGTTGCAAAGCTTCTGAATAATCCGGCGTACTTTTCAGGTTTGGCGTATATACTGTGTGGCTCTTCCAGTTGATGAGGTCATCCGATACCCAAATCTTGATGTCGGG
Organism: Cytophagales bacterium; assembly: GCA_038259985.1. Classification (GTDB taxonomy): domain Bacteria; phylum Bacteroidota; class Bacteroidia; order Cytophagales; family Cyclobacteriaceae; genus Catalinimonas. Next base: position 3,378 of record JBBSOG010000484.1, on the reverse strand, counting down.
GGAAGCATCGCTGGTGTTGCCTGCGATGTAGTAACGCCCATCATGGCCTTTACAAATATCAGGGTGTCCCTGGTAATCTTCAAAGACCCTTTTCCCATTATTCAAAGTATTCCAATGCAAACCATCCAGACTGACCGAATAATAGAGGCGGCCATAGTCAGTGTGCGTATGTGGGCAAACAGATACGCTTCATTCTCTGCACTTTCATTGCCCTCTATTTGGCCGGGAGGGTCAGGCTGCTGGGCGTATGCCTGTGCCAAAAAAAAGCTGATGCCTGAGAAAAAAACGATACTTCTTGTAAGTGTCTTTACCATAATATAACTGCCAAGCTTTTTGTAAGACTTTATTATCCAAAATAAAATAACACCTTGACAATAATATAATCGCGCTGACAAAACAAATGCAAATCAGTGCACGTGTTGTTCTTCGTCTGCTTCCTCGTCTTCTTTGCCTACTACATTAAATACACCAAGTGCGTGGGTGGTGATTAGTGCAGTGACTATGCCCAGGAGGCCAGCTACTATCCAGGTAAAAAGATTTAATCCTTCGGTGCCGAATGCGTCAAACATATTGGTATGGAGTAAATGATCAATTGATAATACAATTAACCCGATCTACATTTTATAGTTTGGGTTAGGGCTGTAATTTTACCCATTTCCCCTTACTTTGACAATGTAAAGCCTATTTTTTTAGCATAATATGTTTTCCTGTTCCCATACAATATTGTTAAAGCTATGACGACATAAAATACTAACGTAAATTGCGCCCCTCAAAGGGATTAGCACCTGAGAAGCTAATCGCCGTGGTTATTAAAAAAGTATGAAAACTTATTTACGCATATTATCCTTCGCCCGGCCCTACAGCCAATATATTCCCCAATACCTGATTTACACCACTTTATCCATCGTTTTCGGACTGATCAATTTTGCAATGTTGATCCCTTTACTGGATATACTTTTTAATCAGGTAGATCCGTCGGTAAATGCAGAAGCCCTGACTAAGCCGGAATTTGCCCTCAACTTAGATTATATCCGTTCTCTATTTAATTTTTATTTCGCCGGGGTCATTGGGGAATATGGCAAAGTAGGGGCACTGGGTTTCATCTGTGGCATTGCCGTAGTATCCGTTTTCCTAACCAATTTATTTAGATATGTTTCCGGCCTCACCCTTGCCAAGATCAGGGCAAAAGTGATCAGTAAGCTGCGCAATCGTATTTTTGACCAAGTCAGCCGCTTACATTTGGGATACTTCTCCAATGAGCGTAAAGGGGATATCATGTCGCGCATTACCAATGATGTACAGGAAGTTGAAAATTCAGTAGTTAATACGCTCAAAGTGGTTTTTCGCGACCCGGCTACGATTATTGGTTTTTTCGCTGTCCTTTTTTTAATGTCTTTTAAGCTTACGATCTTTACACTGATCATTATGCCGATTTCCGGCACCATTATCTCAGAAATCACCAAACGCCTGAAACGCAAGGCCACGCAGAGTCAGGAGTCGCTGGGTAGAATTGTAAATATTCTGGACGAAACATTGACTGGCATGCGCATCGTCAAAGCCTTCAACGCGCGGGAATGGATAGGAGAAAAGTTCGGGCAGGAGGTAGACCGCTACGCCCGGATCAATGTGTCTATGGCACGGAAACAAGAATTAGCCTCGCCCCTTTCCGAGTTTATGGGCATATTTGTAGTGACAGGAATATTACTGTATGGGGGCATACTTGTGCTCAATGACAATTCGGAGCTAACTTCCAGCGAGTTTATTACTTACATTATCCTTTTTTCACAAATTTTGCCGCCTGCCAAATCCATTAGCAACGCGGTCAGCAGTATTCAGCGTGGCCTGGCTTCGGGAGAACGCATTTTCACCACCATTGACACGCAGCCCCAGATACAGGATAAAGCTGACGCGGTATCTATTGAAGGCTTTCACCACAACATCAGCTTTGAGCATGTCAGCTTCGCCTACGAGCATGAGCATGTACTCAAAAATATAAATTTTACTATTGACAAAGGGAAAACCGTAGCCATCGTAGGCCCTTCGGGAGGAGGAAAATCTACAATTGCTGATCTCATCCCCCGTTTCTATGATCCATCGGAAGGAAAAATTTGTATTGATGACGTGGCACTTTCCGACGCCAAAATAGATTCAGTCCGCAAGTTGATGGGCATTGTCACGCAAGAGTCTATCCTATTCAACGACACTATTTACAGCAATATCGCTTTCGGCAAACCTAGTGCTACCGAAGCAGAAGTGATACGTGCTGCCGAAATTGCCAACGCCCACGATTTTATCCTCAATACCCCCCAGCAATACCAAACCATCATCGGGGAGCGGGGCACCAAGCTTTCAGGAGGGCAGCGACAGCGCCTGAGCATTGCCCGGGCGATACTTAAAAATCCTCCCATTTTGATTCTGGATGAAGCTACCTCCGCCCTGGACTCTGAGTCAGAAAAACTAGTGCAGGAAGCGCTGACCAATCTGATGAAAAACAGGACTTCCATCGTCATTGCCCACCGCCTCAGCACCATACAGCACGCGGATGAAATTATTGTGGTACAAAACGGTCACATCATTGAGCGGGGGAGGCATGAGCAGTTGGTAGAGTTGGGTGGCTTGTATTACAAGCTCACCGAGATGCAGACCGTTTCCTAATTTTCCATCCAAGAAAAGTAGGTCGTAGGAAACCTAATCTTTTTAGCTTTTAAACAAAACAATCCTTTTACGTTGTTCTTTAAATGATTATTTTTTGACCAACCTAATACCTTACACATATGAAACCTTTCAAACTCACATTATTCTTGCTTTTGCTACTCTACCATGCTGTTTTTGTAGGCATCGCCCTTAACAATAGCTGGGATTGGGTATTGGGCAATAAGCCCACTGTACAATGGCTGACGATTATAGGATTAGTATTATTCCTGGTGCTTTTCTTAATTACCATTTTTGAGCGTCAGATCTATCAGAGGAGAATCAGTCGCCTGGAATCTGAAAAGGATAACATCAAAGCGAAAGTTTATGATATGCAGCGCCGTAATGATGACATTGATGACTCTATCAAATCGTTTGAGCAATCAGTAGAAAAAAAGAATACCGACCCAGACATAATTTAAGTGCAAGAACTTATTAAAGCCGAACTAGTGCAGGCCAGTCAGGTGCTGCACCAATTTATTCATGATCCGGAAAATATTACCCTGATTGAAAGAGGGGCTAAACTCTTTGCCAAAACTATCCTGGAGGGGGGCAAGATTATCACCTGTGGCAATGGCGGTTCCCATTGCGATGCCATGCATTTTGCTGAAGAACTAAGTGGCCGTTATCGGGAAAATCGCCCCGCCCTACCTGCCCTGGCTATTTCTGACCCCAGTCATCTCTCTT
>JBBSOG010000483.1:0-4546 GCA_038259985.1 Cytophagales bacterium | reverse complement strand
TGGGAAGGGCGTAGCTGTAATAGCTATCCGATCCATGGGAGTGGCCGCGGGGCTATTTTTTATGGCGACAAAGGAACCGTTGTGACTACCGGGGATAATGGCTACACGGTGTATGATACTGACAACAAAGTAGTGAAAGAAGTACAGGATGAGGTGAAAACCAATACGCTGGATACATCAGGCCCCGGAGACAGGTTAGATGCCTTCCATATCAATAATTTCCTGGAATCTGTACGGACTGGCAAACGTCCTAATGGCGATATTGAAATCGGCCACAAAAGTGTTTTATTGTGCCAGCTCGGCAACATTGCGCAGCGGACCGGAAGTGTATTGCATTGTGATCAGAAAAATGGCCATATTAAAGATAACAAAGAAGCCATGAAACTCTGGAAAAGGGATTATGAAAAAGGCTGGGACGTCACCGTATAACCCCAAGCAGGTTTAGCCAGTAGAAATACACCTGAAAAGTGTGGGGCAGCAAGTTGGTTCAACAGAAAAATGCCACGATCATTGCCCTGGTTTATCGGGTAAGGCTATTACGGTAAAGTAATATTCTTACCCGCTAAATATTTTATAATATAGGCTTTCAAAGGGCAGTCTGGTAGAAAGCCGCAACCCAATGTTGGTTGCTCAAACTAAGCAGCCATTCACCAGTTTCTGCTACTTTGATCACTTATAATCCGCTATTTTAGTTTACCATTAAATATTTTCCATAATATGAAAAGATCAATCTTACTATTTATTTTTATCACGTTCTGTACCTTAGAAATGAATGCCCAAAAGCAGAATCTGCCATCCGGAGTGTATGAATGGGAGAAAGTTTCACTAGAGAAGACTCAAACAGGAGAAAAAGGACAGGTATTGGATGGGCCTACAAAAACCTTAAACAATTTTGAGATTAATGTCCACACACTTAACCCTGGAAAAGCCCAATACAATAGTGACAATGACCAGGATAGGGAAGCGTTAGTTTTAATAAAGGAAGGAAAACTAGAAGTAACGATAAACGGCAAAAAAAGTATTTTAGGCCCGGGAAGCATCTCTTTAGCTGCCATTGGTGACAAATACAATATATATAATGCTAGCGATGAAGCAGTTACCTACTATAGTATCCAATGGGAATCAAAAGTGCCTACCGACCTGGCAAGATCAAGACAAGCTGGTGGTTCTGTAGCTTTTGACTATACAAATATGAACTTTGAGAAAAATCAAAAAGGTGGGCGCAGGACTATAATGCGAAGGCCTACAGCTACTTTGAGAGAACTGGAAGCGCATATTACTACGCTTAATGAAGGGGAAAAAAGCCATGATCCCCATGTACATTTTGATGAAGAAATCATCGTAGTTTTATCAGGTAAAGTAGAAGAAATGATAAATGGCTCTCCTTACAAAGTGGGGCCTGGATCGGTTATTTTTCTTAGCTCAATGGACCCACATGGCATTCGCAATATTGGAAAGGGACAGTGTGAATATTACGCAATACGCTGGTTATCTACCCCTGAATGAATGTGAGACTAGCCCTGGCTGGAGAAGATCAGTTTTTCGCGTTCCTATTCCGCAAATTTTCAACTAATAGAATATATTTACACTTGATAGGGCTAAAAAACTCATCACTTTGAGAACTATATTTTTGTGTTGGATAATATGCACCCTCATGGTATCAGGCTGTAAAACTGGCACAAAGAAACCTGATGCTTTATTTAAACTTTTGTCTTCAGAAGAAACAGGAATCAATTTCTCCAATGATATTAACCAAACAGATACGCTTAATGTAATAGAATATATGTATTTCTATAATGGTGGGGGGGTTGGATTAGGAGACATCAATAATGATGGATTGACCGATATTTTCCTATCCGGCAACATGGTTTCTTCCAGGCTTTATCTAAATAAGGGAAATCTTGAATTTGAGGATATTACTGAACAAGCAGGGGTAGCTACAAAGGGATGGTGTACAGGCGTAGCTATGGTTGACATAAATCATGATGGCTTTCTGGATATTTACGTGAGCCGGGCCGGAAGCCAAAACCCAGCCGACCGGACTAATCTTTTGTTTATTAACAATGGGGCCACCCTTGGCGGGGCCACCCCTGGCGGGAACAACACATTCACCGAATCGGCCGAGGCGTATGGCATAGCAGATACTGGTTATAGTACACAAGCAGCCTTTTTTGATTATGACAAAGACAGAGACCTGGACATGTACCTGCTCACCCATGACCATGCGCCCAGCGCTTTGAACAACCCTAACCCTAAAAAAGTAAATGGAGAAGGGAAAAGCACGGATAAGTTATTTAGAAATAACGGGAACGGGCTGGATGGGCACCCAACTTTTACGGATATCTCTAAAGAAGCCGGTATTCTGACAGAAGGATATGGCTTGGGCGTAGCCATCAATGATATCAACGGTGATGGCTGGCCTGATATCTATGTGTCTAATGATTTTCTGAGCAATGATCTGCTTTACATCAACAACCAAAATGGTGCTGGTCATGCCAGACCGGGACGCGGGCGAAGGACGGTCCGCCGCGCGGTCGCACCCTCCCCGCCGGCACAACCCGCTTTTTCCAATAGAATCAGTGAATATTTGAAACACCAAAGCTATAACGGGATGGGCGTAGATGTTTCAGATTATAATAACGATGGATATGCAGATATTTTAGTGGTGGATATGCTTCCCGAAGATAATCATCGGCAGAAGAGTATGACGGGAGCTATGAGCAATGAAAAGTTTGATTTTATACTCCAAAGGGGGTATGAGCCTCAGTATATGAGGAACACGCTTCAATTAAATAATGGTAAGGCCCCGGATGGACATCCCATTTTCAGTGAAATTGGCCGCTTAGCCGGTATAGAAAAAACCGATTGGAGTTGGAGTCCTTTATTTGCTGATTTTGACAATGATGGTTTCAAAGACCTTTTCATCACCAACGGTTATCTTAAAGATATTACGGATAAAGATTTTATAAGCTACAGTCAGAACAAAACCATGTTCAAGGATGAGAAGGATGCCAACGAAACCTTGCTGGCGCTTATGGATGAGCAGGAAGGCGTAAAAATCCCTAACTACGCTTATAAAAATAATCATGATTTCACCTTCTCAAAAGCTTTGGATTGGGGATTTGATCAACCTACTTATTCTAATGGCGCAGCTTTTGCCGATCTTGACAATGATGGCGACTTAGATTTGGTCATCAATAACATTAATGATAAAGCATTCATTTATAGAAATGATGCTAATATGTTTACTAATAATAATTATCTGCAAATTTCCCTTCAGGGCGATTCATTGAACCGAATGGCTTTGGGCGCAAAGGTGATGCTGCATTACCAAGGTGAAATTCAAATGTATGAACATACTTTATACAGAGGATACCAGTCAACCGTAGGTAACACGGTACATTTCGGCCTTGGAAAAGTGAATAGTGTTGATACGGTAGAAGTTTACTGGCCTGATGGAAAGAAACAACAAATTTTTAATGTCCAGGCCAATCAGGTTTTAACAGTAAACCAAAAAGATGCAGCATACTTTTCTGATCAGGAAAAGAAAGAAGAACCACCCGTTTTTCTAGAAGTTTCTGGAGATTATGGCATTGACTTTCTTCATCAGGAAAATATCTACTCCGATTTAACGGCCCAGCCCTTGCTTCCTCAAACGTATGCAGCACTGGGACCTTCTATGGCAGCAGGAGATATTGATGGAAACGGACTTGACGACTTTTATATCGGTGGGTCTGCTGGTCATCCCGCAAGCATTTTTCTGCAACAAGCTTCCGGGCCATTTTCCAGGCACGAATTTCATCATGATCTCGAGTATGAAGATATGGGGGCTCTGTTATTTGATGCTGATAATGATGGCGATCCGGACCTGTACGTAGTCAGTGGAGAAAGTGAATTTGCCGCAGAATCGTCGGCTTATCAGGACAGACTGTATAAAAATGATGGCAATGGAAACTTTCTGAAAGATACAACCGCACTACCGGCTATCAATGCAAGCGGTGCCTATGTAACTGCTTCGGATTTTGACAGCGATGGAGACTTAGATCTTTTTGTAGGAGGTAGGGTTTTGCCTGGTAAATATCCCCGGGCACCAGAAAGCTACATTCTCCAGAATGAAGATGGAAAATTTATTAATGTTACTGAAGAAGTTTGCGCTGAGTTAAAAAATGCAGGCATGGTAACTTCTGCGCTATGGACTGATTTTGATAACGATGGACAAGTGGACCTTTTGGTAGTGGGAGAATGGATGCCAGTTACCTTCTTCAAAAATGTAGAGGGGAAATTAGTTAATGTCACCACATCAACCGGTTTGGATGAGACTTCGGGCTGGTGGAACAGCCTTGCCGGGGCTGATATGGACAATGATGGGGACATAGATTATATACTAGGTAATTTAGGGTTAAATACGCCTTTCAAAGCCTCTGAAGATGAACCGCTGACCATTTATTCCGGTGATTTTGACGGAAGCGGTTTGACCCATACCATGATGTCCTGGTATAAACAAGGAGAAAATTATCCTATGCCGTCCAGGGATGTATTGCTTAAG
>JBBSOG010000482.1:0-4555 GCA_038259985.1 Cytophagales bacterium | reverse complement strand
TTGCGCTCCAGCATTTCATCTACATTGTATTCTGTGTTGTACTGGTTGTCAGGACTCCTACGAGGAGGGTAGCTCCTTCCTGAAGAACGGTCATCACCACCACGATCGTTTCCACCACGGTAACCACCACTTTGGGGGGAAGAAGGTGAGCGGTAACTACCGCCTGTAGAAGGCCGATAAGTACCGGAGGAAGGCCGGCTTTGCTGTGGCCTAAAAAACTTACCGGTGAGGTATTTAAAATCTTTAAGTAGCTTGGCATACAGCCTGGGAGGGATTTTTCCGATCTCTCTCCAGTTATTCTGAAGTTCTTTTACCCTACTAATGGCTGCCTGCCGGTCATCGCTGCGCTGCAAGCCCCTAAGTTCGTAAATGATATCATAATACTTTTGGATACGTACACCGAACAATTTTTTGCGATCTTCAAAAAACTGGTTTCGGCGCTGGAAGAAGTTATCCAGCACTTCGGTGAAGCGGCCTTCTACTTCTTCTTCATGTTCTTTGTCGACAGCTCCGGTGCGAATCCATTTGTTCTTGATCTCTTTGAGCTGGTCAGTCGCTTCCTGCCAGTCGGTGCTATGCTCAAAAACTTCTGCTTCTGCAATCAACGCTCGCTTGATTTCCAGGTTTTTGACCCTGTTTTTGGAAATAATATCCCGAAGGGTTTCTTCAACATCATCCAGCTGCTTGTACAGGACTACATAATCCCCAAGTGCATCAAAATTGGCAAGCTGCTCACGCATATGTACCAATTTCATCAGATAAGAGCCTTTATTATCAGATTCATCAACTGATTTCACGAGAACGTTTACTTTGTTTTCCGCCATAGTAAAGCGGTCTTCAAAGTACTTAATAGTAGATTCTTCACTTTCTCTGACTTCTCCGATTTCACGTTCGGGATATTCAAGAAAAGCATTACGATAGATTTTACCCTCTTTGATAAAACCGTAAGGATTCTTTGACTCCACTTTTCTAAATGTTAGTTTAAGATTGATTATTAGCGATTAAAGGCCTCTCTTTGAAGCATACTTTACCCTGTACGATGATAATTAAATTTTGTGCTACGCGCAAAAATATGTTGAATTTATAATTAATTTGTTATTCTTTATTCAATAATCTTTTCTACGTATTTTTTTTGTCCATCTCAAGTTTATCCTTTACAATAAGTAATAAAATTTAATATATCATGAGTAATGAAAAAATTATTTTTTCCATGTCGGGGGTTAGTAAAATCTATCCACCGCAAAAGCAAGTTCTGAAAAACATATACTTGTCTTTTTTTTACGGTGCCAAGATAGGGGTAATCGGTCTCAATGGCTCCGGAAAATCCACTTTGTTGCACATCATCGCAGGAACGGAGAAGAGCTATCAGGGAGAAGTGGTCTTTTCACCAGGCTATTCAGTAGGTATGTTGGAACAGGAACCTCAACTTGACCCTGATAAAACGGTAAAAGAAGTGGTGGAAGAGGGCGTGCAGGAAATCGTGGATCTGCTCAAGGAATTTGAAAAAGTAAATGAAAGCTTTGTCGACCCGGCGGTCATGGAAGATCCGGATGGCATGCAAAAATTAATAGACAAGCAAGGTAAAATCCAGGAGGAACTGGACCGGCACAATGCCTGGGAACTAGATTCCAGACTGGAAAGGGCAATGGATGCCCTGCGTACTCCGCCCTCTGATGCCAAAGTGGGCAACTTGTCCGGGGGCGAGAAAAGAAGGGTTGCGCTCTGCCGTTTGCTACTTCAGGAGCCGGATGTATTGCTCCTGGATGAACCTACCAACCATTTGGACGCCGAATCGGTGCTCTGGTTGGAGCAACACCTTCAGCAATATAAAGGAACAGTCATCGCAGTGACACACGACCGTTATTTTCTGGATAATGTAGCCGGATGGATACTGGAACTGGATAGGGGAGAGGGTATTCCCTGGAAAGGTAACTATTCCAGTTGGCTGGAACAGAAGCAGAAAAGGCTTTCCGAAGAAGAAAAAACCGAATCCAAAAGGCAAAAAACGCTGCAACGTGAGCTAGAATGGGTCCGCATGACACCCAAAGGCCGGCAAGCCAAAGCCAAAGCCCGCCTCAGTGCCTACGACAAACTGTACAGCGAAGAAGCCAAAGATGGGGAATCCAAATTAGAGCTATTCATTCCACCTGGCCCGCGATTGGGGAATAAGGTGTTGGAAGCAGAGCATGTTTCCAAAGCTTTTGGTGACAAGCTTCTTTACGAAGACCTTACTTTCAACCTGCCCCAGGCTGGCATTGTGGGAATCATCGGGCCCAATGGCGCGGGTAAAACCACTTTGTTTAATCTGATTACTGGCAATGATGCTCCTGATCATGGGAAAATTGACCTGGGCCCGACAGTAGAACTGGCCTACGTAGACCAAGAACATGATGCACTCAGCCCGGAAAAAAGTGTATGGGAAACTATCTCCGGCGGAAATGAGCTGATAGACCTTGGCGGGAAACAGGTAAATTCACGTGCCTACGTTAGCAAATTTAATTTTAGTGGTGCCGATCAGGAGAAGAAGGTGGGAAAGCTTTCCGGGGGAGAACGGAACCGGGTACACTTGGCGATGATGCTGAAAAAAGGCGCAAATCTGCTTCTGCTGGATGAGCCAACCAACGATCTGGATGTAAATACGCTGCGGGCATTAGAAGAAGCATTGGAAAGCTTCGCCGGTTGTGCAGTCATCATCACCCACGACCGGTGGTTCCTGGACAGGGTGGCCACGCATATCCTGGCTTTTGAGGGAGATTCACAGGTCTATTGGTTTGAAGGTAACTTCAGTGACTACGAAGAAAACCGCAAGAAGAGGTTAGGCGATACCGAACCTAAACGCATCAAATACAAGAAGATAGCCTGAGGAAATTAATCAGGCATAAACAATGTTAGCTTTGAGACCTGTGTAAGAAAACCAAAGGTTGTGGATTAGAAAATAATATTTAATCCATGACCTTTGAAAAAAAAACGGTGCTATGAAAAAGTTAATGTTGTTAAGTTTTCTGCTTCTACTTTGCCAGTTGAGTATAGCCAATCCTCCGACTGAGTACACTAAAATAGATGAGTATGCCCGAAATGCTCCCCCCAAGCACGCCCGGAATGTGCAGGAACTCGCCCAATATTTAGCAAAACCAGCTAAAAATGACTTTGAGAAAGTCAGAAGTTTCTACGTCTGGATGGCAGCGAACATTAGTTATGATGTAGAGCTTTTCCGGCGTTACCGTCCCGGTGCTTCTATGAACATTACGGCCGAAGATGTGCTGAAGAAAAAGAAAGCTGTCTGCCAGGGCTATGCCGATTTATTTACGGCCCTTTGCCAGGAAGCAGGTATTAGCAGTGAGTTGGTTGCGGGATATAGCAAAGGCTTTGGCAATGAGAACCGCTCTGATTTCAGTACTGCCGACCATGCCTGGAATGCGGTTTACCTTGATAAAAAATGGTACCTGCTGGACGCTACCTGGGGCGCAGGTGGCTTGAACAATAAGATGCAGTATATCCCCAAGTTCAATGAACAGTATTTCCTTAGCGACCCAAAAGTGTTTATCCAGGACCACATGCCGCTACATCCCATGTGGCAATTGCTGGACTGCCCGGTAAGTATGAAAGCTTTTGCCAATGGCAATGCAGCTATTGCCAAAGAAACATCCGCGAATAAAAAATGCGCCAGTTTTGATCAGCAAATAGCAGCCATTGAGAAACTAGAAGATCCTAAGCGTGAGTTTAAACTTGCTGAAGACGCTTACCAATTCAACCCTACTAATCATGTGGTGATGGCCCGTGGCTATATGAACTATGCGCATCATATCATGAGCAATGTAAAAAGAGAGCTTAAATCAAAGGAGGAAATAGAACAAGCAGTGGGTTCACAGGAAGAAGCATTGCTTTATCTTAAAAAAGCTTATGAAGTGCTGCAAAACGTGAAAGACAAAAGCGCTGATACTGAAAAGGACTTTGTAGGCAAAAACATAAAAAACAGCGAAGAAAACCTCAAGGCTATGAGGTCTGTATTGAAAGGTTAATTCAGAGGGTTTTAGGCTGCAAATGTAGTTTCTTAAGTTGGTTATTTCTCTTGACCACAATCTCAATATTGTCATCAGCATAATTCAGGAGGCCGTTGACTTCAAATGAAGTGCGGCCTTCTGTTTTGACGTTATTGATCATCACGATTTCATCATCTTTGGCAATTCCTGCCACCGCCGCCGGTGAATTATCAAATACATGCTTGACAAAAACACGCTCCTCTTTCTGATCAGACTTCACGATAAGCCCAGAATAGGCTTCTTTAAATTCCTCCACGAATGATTCATTGGGATACCAGTAGGTAACACCATTTTTATAATCAAAAGCGATGTTAAAGCGTTTGAGTAGACCATTTCCTATATGCCCTACACCATCTTTGAAAGCTTGTTTCTGATATTTGGACCGATTAAGGCGAATAGGGATGTTGGTTAACCGATAGTTTCCTACGTCCAGGCCATTCAATCTGCCTGCATAGTTTTTATCTATTAGTCCGGCAAAGCTCATCGTATAGATAAGCTCGGTGCGCCCTACTTTG
>JBBSOG010000481.1:0-4557 GCA_038259985.1 Cytophagales bacterium | reverse complement strand
CCCCACTACGCGGGTCATGCACATGCGGCCCCTGGGCATTCTGGATAGGCGTAGTAATGTAACGGATCACCGAATAGCGCACATCTTCAGGGGTAAATTCCGGATCTTCTTGTTCTGTAGGCGGGTCTTTAGCGATGATAGCATTCTTGAAACCGGCGGCTTCAAAAGCTTTCTGCCAGTCTTCTATACCTTGCTTTAGATAAGGCCGCCATTCCATGGGTGTGGCAGGGTCAAGGTAGTAGACAATGGGTTTGATGGGTTCTACCAGTTCGCCCCGGGCGTAAGCTTCCTCATCTTTGGGTACTAGCTTCCAACGGGTCACGTATTCCCTTTGAAAAGCTTTCTGCTTATCCATACCGTAGTCGTACTGTTCAATGCTAAAGTAGCCCACCCGGTCATCGGCCAGTCGAGCCTTCATCGGGTGATCCGGCAGTACGATCATGGATTGGTTCATTTCCAGCGAAAGTGTACCTGACTCGGCGTCATCAGGCGGGGATTCTGCTTCGTAGGTTAGTACATGACGTACTTCTACATTCCTGGGATAACTGTGGATGCTTTGTATAAAACTACGGCTGCCGTCCAGCTTTTTGACTTTGAAGTTTTTACGTTGATCATCGTCCAGCGCGCTGATGAGTGGAATATCGGAAGTAAAGAAATCATCAACCTCAATGACAAGCGCACTGGAGTCTTTACTTAATGATTTGATGGCAAAGCTCTGAATCACCGGCTCAAAGTTATTGTTTTTGACCGATTGATAGATAGGTTTTTCCATATCGGCTACATTGGTGTAGGAGACATGGCGCATCAGTATCTTTTTGTCTTTGCGCTGAAAGCGGATCACCTGCTGAGAGCGGGCTTTCATCCCCGCACCGCCAAAACTCAGGTTAGGCGTCACTCCGGAAATCCGGCTGACGAGGAGAATTTCGCGTTCCAGCAGGGAATCGGGGAGCTCAAAGTAATAGCTTTCATCTACTTTGTGTACTACAAAAAGGCCGGAATCTGTTTCTGCATTTTCGGTAATGAGTTTATCGTAGGCGGTGAAATCCTCTTTTTTATCGTCTTCCTTTTCAGCAGTAGTCTCATCGCCGTCTTTTTCCTTTTTAGAAGAAGATTGCTTAAATACGGAGCAGCTTGCCAGGAAGATGCAAATTAATAAGACAAAAATGTTGATGTTTTTTAGGTACATTTCCAGGGGTATGGTTTTGAGTTTGTTTATTTTGGGAAGTCCGAAGCAAGGGAGTTGGAAGTTTTAACTTGCTTGCTTCGGACTTCCAACTTCTAAGCCTTAAATTTTGTTCATCAAAGTTTCAATTTCTTCGGCTTCCAGCGGGATGTTGGCCATGAGGTCTTCTACGCCATTCTCACGAATGACCACGTTGTTTTCCAGGCGGATGCCTATCCCCTCCTCCCGAATGTAAATGCCCGGTTCTACGGTAAAGACCATGCCCGGCTCAAAATTACGGTAGGCGTTGCCCACATCGTGTACATCCAGGCCGAGGTGATGGGAGGTACCGTGCATAAAATACTTTTTGAGCAGGGGTTTTTTAGGATCTTGCTTCTCTACCTCATGCTTGTCCAGTAAACCCAGGCCAATGAGTTCACTTTCCATGATGTGTTCCACTTCTTTCTGATATTCCCGCACGACATTACCGGGACGGAGCAGTTTCATGGCTTCCTGGTGTACGTGCAAGACAGCATTGTAAACTTGTTTTTGGCGTCGGGTAAAACTGCCACTGACAGGAATAGTGCGTGTCATATCTGCGTTGTAGTTGCCATATTCGGCACCCACATCCATGAGCAGCAAATCCCCGTCCTGACATTTTTCGGTGTTGGCGATATAATGCAGCACACAGGCATTCTTACCCGAAGCGATGATAGGCTCATAAGCAAAACCACGTGATCGGTTCCTGACGAATTCATGCAGGTATTCAGCTTCAATCTCGTATTCCATCACGCCCGGTTTCACAAAATTTAGCACCCGGCGAAAGCCTTTATCGGTGATCTGACAAGCTTCCCGCATCACCTGGATTTCCTCTTCCGATTTGACAGCCCTTAGATGATACAGATGAGGAGCCAGCCGCTCATAGCGGTGCAGAGGGTAATGCTGCTGGCACCAGCGGATAAAACGCGCATCCCGGCTTTCTACTTTTACTGAGGCCCGGATATGTTCGTTGGTGTTCAGATATACATGGTTCGCCTCAGCCATCAGCATACTGAATATGCGCTCAAACTGGGACAACCACAAAACTGTCTGTATTCCGGAAGCTTCACGGGCTTCTTCTTTGGTGTATTTGTGCCCTTCCCAGATGGCAATCTCCTCACTGGTTTCCCGGAGAAAAAGTATTTCGCGGTATTCTTCATTGGGAAAATCAGGAAACATCAGCAGGATACTTTCTTCCTGGTCTATACCGGTGAGGTAAAAAAGGTCACTGTTCTGTACAAAACGCATATTCCCGTCCGCGTTGGTGGGCATGATGTCATTGCTGTTGATCAGCGCCAGCGAGCAGGAATGTAAAAGATTGGAAAGGCGTTTTCTGTTTTCTACAAAAAGGGATGGGTTTAGGGCAGCGTATCTTTTCATCGGTATCATTCAGTAATATTCGGGATACTATCACCGCAAGGTAAAGCGGATTCCCTTCATATTCAACACGACCCAGAAGCTTTTGAATCAACCCTCAAATTCTAGCCAGTATTTAATAAATTTAGGCAGCGATTAGCTCGCTGCCCACTTTATTATCTTCCTTAGTTACTTCATAAGTTGTATGTTGATGGTACTATCAATCTTTAGTGTATATCCTTCCTTTATAGCATACTGGGTAATCTCTTTCACCGCCTGGTTCACGTGCACAAGGGCCTCCACCCTTTCTTCCGAGTGCTGCACCTCTCCGTTAGCACTTACTTTGATATTGAGAATTTTCAAGTTATGATGCCTGATTTTACTCCCGATAATATCACAAAGCACTGCATTCGCTTCTTCGGGTTGAAACTCTCCTTCTATAAATTTGAGGTGATGTACTTTTTCCATTTTTAAATATTTTGATGAAATTTATCTGTATTTACTGCCCTTGTCCGGCGGAGAAAGCTTGCTTTCCGCCAAAGTGGTAAAGGTTTTCTGTTTTGATGGTGTCAATCCCTTTTTCAATCGCATTGGAAAGCACATGAACGATCTCTTGTTTGCCGATAGATCTTCCGTCAACCGCCTCATAACGGCATCGCCAGTGATCGGTGCAGAATGTTTCTTCAAAACCCTCCGGCCACACTTTGATACCCCTATTGGTGATCATGGTTAACTGAATACCATCGGTATTGAGTTGCTGTAACATACTGGCCAGTTCGTCAGCCTGGCTTCCTTTCCAGTCTACAAAGACATCTACCCCTACCAGTTTCTTCGGGGCGATTGCTTTTTTCTCGTATCTAGGCAGCTTGATGACTTTACCATCTTCGTAACTCACGGCCGGTAAAACATTAGGTCTATGGTTCAGATTGACAATGACAGCCTGGGCAAATTCTCGAGTACCTACTCGCTTTTTGCTCACACCTTCTTTATAAATATCCGGGGTGTGTATCCCATCTTCTATGGTTTTGAGCCAGGCATTGTGCACTTTTTCAGCAATATCATTCTGGCCGATATGGTTGAGCATCATGATTGCCCCTTGTAACAAACCCGATGGATTGGCCTCGTTCTTTCCGGCCAACAGGGGTGCAGAACCATGAATGGCTTCAAACATGGCACATTCTTCACCAATATTAGATGAACCACCCATGCCTACCGAACCTGCAATCTGAGCCGCAACATCGGAAAGGACATCACCATAAAGGTTGGGCATCACCAGCACATCAAATATTTCCGGTGAATCCGCTAAGCGGGCGGCACCGATATCAATGATCCAGTGCTCATTCTCTATGTCAGGATATTCTACTGCAATTTCATTAAACACCTTATGGAACAGCCCATCGGTTTGCTTCATGATATTGTCCTTGGTGAAGCAACTCACTTTCTTGCGGCCGTATTGGCGGGCATATTCAAAAGCATAGCGGACAATCTTTTCGCAGCCCGGACGACTGATAAGTTTGAGGCACTGCACCACTTCATCCGTTTGCTGATGTTCAATCCCGGCGTACAGGTCTTCCTCATTTTCCCGAACAATCACCAGGTCCATCTCGGGGTGCTTGGTGTGCACAAAGGGGTGTAAGCTTTGGCAGGGCCTCACGTTAGCAAACAATCCTAAGAATTTACGGGTAGTCACATTGAGGCTCTTGTACCCTCCACCCTGAGGGGTAGTGATAGGAGCTTTCAGGAAAACTTTATTTCTTCGGATACTGTCCCAGGAGGTTTTGGCAATACCGGAAGTGTTTCCGGCTAAATACACTTTCTCACCCACTTCAATTTCTTCAATGTTAATTTTGGCACCCGCTGCCTGAATAATGTCCAGGGTGGCTCCCATAATTTCCGGGCCTATGCCATCGCCCTTGGCTACCGTGATTGTCTTCATATAAGAAATATGTTTTTGTTGTGTGGAAGCAAAGCTATAATGATCAATTCATATATTTTTATTT
>JBBSOG010000480.1:0-4558 GCA_038259985.1 Cytophagales bacterium | reverse complement strand
GGGATGAATTCATCACCATAGAGCACATGATACTGGGTGTTTTGGGAGGAAATGACAAGGCCGCCAAACTCATGAAGCAGCATGGCTTTGCCGAAAAAGAACTGAAGCTGGCCATCAAAGAACTCAGAGGTAACGACCGGGTAACCGATCAGAACGCTGAGGCCAAATATAAGTCTTTGGAAAGGTATTCTAAGAACCTGAACCATTTGGCCAAAGCCGGTAAGATAGATCCGGTAATCGGCAGGGATGATGAAATTCGCAGGGTATTGCAAATCCTAGCAAGGCGTACCAAGAACAACCCTATCCTACTCGGTGAACCCGGCGTAGGTAAAACGGCTATTGTAGAGGGATTGGCCCAGCGTATTGTGGATGGTGATGTGCCAGAAAATTTGAAGACCAAGACCATCATTGCCCTGGATATGGGCTTGCTGGTAGCCGGTGCCAAGTACAAAGGTGAATTTGAAGAAAGACTAAAATCTGTCATTAAGGAAGTAACTGACTCTGATGGAGAAATCATCCTATTCATTGATGAAATCCACACCTTAATTGGTGCCGGGGGCGGTGGTGAAGGGGCCATGGACGCGGCCAACCTGCTGAAGCCCGCTTTGGCAAGGGGCGAGCTGCATGCCATTGGCGCTACTACGCTGAAAGAGTACCAAAAATATATAGAAAAAGACAAGGCGTTGGAAAGGCGCTTCCAGTCAGTGATCGTAGATGAGCCGGATATACCTGACTCTATTTCTATTTTGAGAGGTATTAAAGACCGCTATGAGCTACATCATGGGGTGCAGATCAAAGATGATGCAGTGATTGCAGCGGTAGAGTTATCCAGCCGTTATATTTCTGACCGTTTCTTACCGGATAAAGCCATTGACCTGATGGACGAGGCAGCCTCTAAGCTCCGCATTGAGATTGACTCACTACCGGAAGAACTGGATGAGTTGAACCGGAGAATTATGCAATTGGAAATTGAGCGGGAAGCCATCCGCCGGGAAAAGGACAAAGAGAAAGAAGCCCAACTGAGCAAAGATATTTCTGAACTGGCTGAGAAAAGAAACGACCTCAAAGCCAAATGGGAAAATGAAAAAGCAGTCATTAAGGGCATCCGTGAGGAAAAAGAGGCGATTGACCGCATGAAGCTGGAAGCAGAGCAAGCGGAACGTGCCGGAGATTATGGCAGAGTAGCTGAAATCCGCTACGGAAAAGTCGGTGAAAGTGAAAGAAAAATGCAGGAATACCAAAAGCAACTCGCTGAGATGCAGAGCGGCAACGCTTTGCTAAAAGAAGAAGTAGATGCGGAAGATATTGCTGATGTTGTAGCTAAGTGGACGGGTATCCCGGTTTCTAAAATGTTACAGAGCGAAAGGGATAAGTTGCTTTTTCTGGAAGATGAATTAGGCAAAAGGGTAGCCGGACAGCAGGAAGTCATTGAAGCCTTGTCAGATGCGGTACGTCGCAGCCGTGCCGGATTGCAGGACCCTAAGCGCCCGATTGGCTCGTTTATCTTCCTGGGTACTACCGGGGTGGGCAAAACCGAACTAGCCAAAGCCCTGGCGGAGTTTCTTTTTGATGATGAGAATAACATGGTGCGGATTGATATGTCGGAGTACCAGGAACGCCATGCGGTCAGCCGCCTGATCGGGGCACCTCCCGGATACGTCGGTTATGATGAAGGTGGGCAGCTTACCGAAGCGGTTCGTCGCAAGCCTTACTCAGTCATCCTGCTGGATGAAATTGAGAAGGCGCATCCTGATGTGTTCAATATCCTACTACAAGTGCTGGATGATGGCCGCCTGACGGATAACAAAGGCCGGGTAGCAAACTTCAAGAATACCATCATCATTATGACAACCAATATCGGTTCTTCGCTGATACAGGAGCGTTTTCTGAACATCAATGATGCTAATGAAGAAGAAGTAATTGATGATACCAAGCAGGCTGTTTTTGAGATGCTAAAAAAATCAGTGCGTCCTGAGTTTCTTAACCGGATAGATGAAACGATCATGTTCCGTCCACTGTCTAGAAAAGATATGCGGAAAATCGCGGATATACAGTTCAAGCTGGTACAGGAGCGTTTGGAAGAAAATGGAATCAAGCTAGAAGCTACCGATGAAGTGCTTCAGTACTTGGGGGAGATGGGATTTGACCCTCAGTTTGGTGCTCGTCCACTGAAGCGGGTACTGCAAAGGGAAATCCTGAACAAGCTTTCCAAAGAAATTCTTTCTGGAAGGATCAACCGGGATTCGGTGGTCGGTATTGAACTGGGCGATGACAAAAACATTCAGTTCATTAATTTGGATGAGGTTGAGATATAAATTAAGGTTGTAGCCGACGGAACAAAGGGGCTGTCTCATAACTAAACCGTTATTTAAATCTAACATTATCAAGTGCCTAAAATCGGGCCAGAGGCAATTCCATTGTGGCAATTCCATTGTGGCCCGTCAGATAGGCGTCGCTAGCCAGAGACTAGCGACTGATACTGCTATGAGACAGTCTTTTTTTATATTCTTAGCCCCATTACCAATACATCATCGGTCTGGGTTTGCTCACCTTTCCAGCCCTCAAAAGCTTCCTGCACCAGTACACTTTGTTTGGATACAGGTTCGTGGTGTATGCTTTCTAATAAATCTTTAAAGTGTTTACGCATGAATTTCCGGTCTTTTTCCCCACCAAACTGATCCTGAAATCCATCCGTAGCCAGATAAATCATATCGCCGGGTTTCAGCTTTAGGTTCTGGTTAGAGAAGTTTTTGTCAGAAAAGAAAGAGCCGCCCAGTGAGTAACGATTAGGTTTTAGGAACTTCAAACCTACTCCATTGGACACGTAAATAGGCAATTGGGCACCGCTATAACTTACTTCCAAACTTTTCCTATCAATAATGCATACCGCCATGTCAAGCCCGTCGCTACTGGCATCTTCATGGTGCTGATGCTGGTGCAGTGCGGCCTTGATTTTTGTGTCCATCACTGACAAAATAATATTGGGGCTGTTGACACAATTTTCTAATACAAGTTCATTTAGAATAGAGTTAGACAGCACGGTCATAAAAGCACCAGGCACACCATGTCCCGTACAATCCAGCACGGCCACAATCACTTTGTCCCCTGTTTCGCGAATCCAGTAGAAATCGCCGCTTACAATATCTTTGGGGCGAAAGAAAACCAGTGAATCGGGAAACAGTTGTTTTAGCTGGTCTTTTTCAGGGAGCAGAGAAAGTTGAATACGCTTGGCATACATGATACTATCGGTAATATCCTGCTTACTTTCTTCCAGCAATTTGCTTTTGTTAACAATCTCATCCCGCTGTTTTTCTATTTTCGCCTTTTGCACATTGATCGCGTCTTTTTGCTGCTGGAGTTCAAGATTGGCTTTATTCTTAAGCTGGTATTTACTATAAAGCACCATCCCCAGAATGGCCAGCAATACAATTCCCAGGATCAACCCGTAGTTGACCATTTTTCTTTCGTTGGCCTGAAGCTCCTGGATTTCTCTATCTCTCAAAAATTGATCAATCTGCTGTTCTTTCTTATCCAGTTCGTACACCGTTTCCATTTCTGCGATTCGCTTGGCACTTTCCAACTCATACAAGCGCTCTTGTTCTATGTCATAAAACTTAAAATAGAATAAAGCATCTTCCAGTTCACCTGTTTTATAATAATAGTTGGCCATATTCAGATAACAATCTTTAAGCATCGGGCTGGTCCCGATTTTCTTAGCATGCCACAGGCTACGGTTGAGGTAGTCAAAAGCCTTATCCATCTGGTTCAGGTTCAGGTAGGCCCTTCCCAGTTCTAATGCAGCTTTGGTTTGCAGCATCAGGTCACCAAAATCTTCTGCGATCTCCAAAGCACCATCTAATAAGCTGACCGCTCTTTCATTTTCGCCTTGTAATATGCGCGTTTTACCGATATTGAAATACGCATAGCTCATTCCCTTATCATCTTCGTTAGTGCGGTCTAATGCCAGCGACTTTCTGAAAAACTCAAGGGCCCCTTCATAATCCTCTGTCTCCCGCAGTACCTCTCCCATACTGATGTACGCTGAGGAAAGCTGGTTGTCATTGCCAAATTTGTGGGATAATTCCATGGAGAGCAGCAGATATCCACGTGCTTTGTCATAAGCGTGCATGTCAAAATTGATGCTTCCCATCGTGTTGAGCAAAGCAGGCTTGTACTCTTCAATCCCCAGTTCATCGTAAAGGGTCAAGGAGCGCACGCAATTTTTGGTAGCCAACTCATTTTCTGCCATATAATTATGAATCTCACAGAGTAGGGAGAGCGTTTGGGCTAGTTGAAGTTTTTTATCAGTAGCTTCGTATATATCGGCGGATCTTTGGCAGTACTCTTTGGCCAGGATAAAGTTATCATTATGATAACAACTTTGTCCTATACTGTAATAGGCTGCTGCCATCCCTACTGAATCCTTCTGTGCCTGATAAATGGCAATGCTCTTTTCTAGGTAATGGTCAACGCTGTCAAAAACATAATAATTATTATGACAATAATATTCGGCAAGGTGCAGATAAGAGAGCGCTTCCCCCTTTTTGTAAGCTGCTTT
>JBBSOG010000479.1:0-4594 GCA_038259985.1 Cytophagales bacterium | reverse complement strand
GCTACATTGGAACCCATATCGGAAAAGTTTAGCCTGCCCATTACTGTCTATGAAGCACATAATTTTGATGGTTTGGCCAAGGAGATTTTAGACAAACACGCTGGTCAAAAAGTAATTGTAACAGGGCACAGTAATACGGTGCTGCCGATTATTCAAGCCCTAGGCGCTACCCCACCCATAGACAGCATTGGCGACCAGGATTATGGTAATATCTTTACTGTAGAAATTGACACCGATGGCAAAGCCCGGGCTGTCGCAAAACAATATCAATAAGTATTGTCGCCCCAGTCGCTCGCGTCTCGCGATTGACAGATATCATTAGGGCCATATGGATTGTCTCTGGCCTGAAGTTTTAATAAGCCCCTGACAAGAGCAAAAGGGTGAAATAAAGGATACCCACAGCAATTCAAAAAGTATACAAAAATAGCTTATCTTGGGTTTGTATATAGTAGATAGACGCCCGGCGTGGAGATGCAATTGCGGCTAATAGATTTTGGCAGCAAGCTAAAAAAGAAAGAATTATGAAAGCAATAGAATTCAAGTCAGAAGTAAAGGATAACCAGATACAAATACCCGATGTGGCTTAATCTGCGTTAAGGTATTCACAACATAAAGCTGTGCGCGTCATCTTATTGATTGAGGAATTTACAGAATTGAATGCTGATTTAAAATCATACAATACCTTTCACCCTTATTTTATGACTCATAGCATTACCGCAAGTAGAGTCCTCTTTACCCATTTAAATACATAGCTGAAGTTTTGACCCTCACCTCCCCGTTCTATGAACCATGCTGCTCCGCGCAACGGATCTTATAAAACAAAAGCTTGTGTGTTACCTGTTAAGCTTCCCCCTCAACGCTTCTTGAACAAAAGCATAGAAACCACAATCAAACTTCCACCCACCATGATATTCCAACTCAGCTTTTCATCAAAAATAAAAACACCATACATCGTGGCGACTAGCACCTCCAGATAGGTAATAAAGGATACGGTAGAAGCTTTAATCTTTTTGAGTGCGGCGAAGAAAAGCCCGAAGGCCCCGATACCGATAATTAATACAAAGGTGAAAGCCAATGTAATTTGTCCCGCGCTGAAGTTCCAATCGCCCATCAGAAAGAAGGGGAGAAAAATAAAACCACCGGCCAGATTTTGAAAAAACACCGTCTCAAATCCACTATACTTATGGGATTCTTTCTTAAAGATGATGATCGTGGTAGCATAAATGATCGCTGAGCCTAGCATGGCCGTCATACCAATGAAGTCATCATTTTGCATAGAAAACGGCTGATTGATAAACATGATGATAATGCCACCCATCGGTAAGAGCAAGAGCAGTTTGTTACGCAAGCTTACTTTTTCTCCCAAAAAGATGATGCTCATCACCGTGGCAAATACCGGCCAGGTATACAGAATAATGATGGCATTGGAAATATTAGTATAGGTGAAGCTGGTGATAAACAAGAAAATGCGCGCTGCATTGAGTACCGAACCGACGAGCATCAGCTTGAAAGGAAAGCGAAAAAGATTGATGCCCCGGAAAGAGAAATACACAAAAAGTAAGCTGGAGGGAATGGCCAACCTGAAGAAGGAAAGTACCAGCGGGCTCAGGTGCAGTGTTTTGATAAAAACCCCCGACGACCCCATCATCAATATGGCCAGTACGACTTTAAGATAAGGATCTAAATTCGGAGAGAATTTGCTCATCTACACCATCATCAAACGCCAGAGGCCACTCAGGAGCAGTAAAATTAAGGAGGCGGGAATAAGATATTTCCAGCAAAGCACCATCAGCTGGTCTACTCTCAATCTTGGGTATGTCCAGCGTATCCACATCTGTACCAGTACTAGAATAATGGCTTTACTGATCACCCAGAAGGTGCCCCAAAGATGGGATGCCCAGCTACCGGGTGCCCCGCTGGTCCATTCGGCTAGTTTTACGGTTCCGAAGTTTGGAAAAGGGGTATTCCAGCTTCCCAGGAACAGAATGGCAGCCAGAAAACTCACCAGCAGCATCATACCGTATTCAGAGAGCATGATCAATGCCCAGCGGAAGCCGGAGTACTCGGTGTGATAACCGCCCACTAGTTCTGATTCTGATTCCGGCAGGTCAAAAGGCGCACGGTTGGCTTCTGCCAGGGAAGCAATAAAGAAAATGATAAACGCAAAAAACAAAATCGGTACCCTGAATATATTCCAGGTGAGTATGCCCCCAATATGGCCAGTCTCAATACCCCAGGCACGGATGCCAAAAAGATAATTAGGCTGGGCATCTATCGTATTCCACCAGATACCTTGTTGGAAGGAGATTTCCTGCAAATTAAGGGATTGAGAAATCATCACTACACATAGTATGGTGAGGCCCAGCGGGATTTCATAAGAAATAATCTGCGCTACCGAACGTATAGCGCCAAAGAGCGAAAACTTACTGTTGGAGCCCCAGCCTGCCATCAGCACACCAATCACATCCAACGAGACAATGGCCAGCAGGTAAAACACCCCTACATTGGCCACTGATCCACTCAGGGAGGAATTGAGTGGGATGACCGCAAAACCTGCAAAGATTGCCACAAATATGAGGGCGGGGGCCAGTTTAAACAGTTTGTGGTCCGCCGCTTTGGGTTTGATATCCTCCTTTTGCAATAGTTTGAGCAAATCAGCGACCGTCTGAAATATACCGTATGCCCCGACTTCCATGGGACCGTAGCGGTCCTGGATAAAGGCGGAAACTTTACGTTCGGCATATACCGCGAATACCGTATAGGTAAGGAGAAGGGGTAAAAATATAAAAAAGGTCTCCATCAGGAATACATTTTTGACGATCAGTAGGGGATACAAAAGCTGAGACGCAAATTAACACGCTTCATTCCCTAATCCAATGATATTCACTTCAGGTTGGTGTTTTATTTTGGGAAACAACGGCGGCAGATACTTGTTCAGTAATTCAGCATTCCACGCCGGGATCTAAAGAAACCCTGCTGAGACCTAAAGAATTATTAGCCTAGATTTCTATGGTTTAAGCAACGGCAGCGGTCGGTCGCTTAAATTATTCTAATGCCTCATGGGTTTGCCCCGAGCTAGTTACTTCTACGCATTCTGCTCAGTAAATAAACTGATGATCTGTGTTAGTGTTGAAAATACCGCCAGAATAATTGCATACTTGGTTTGATCACACTTATAGAGAGCGAATGATGCCAGTAAGAAAAATGATAATCTTAATAAAGCTAAATATGGCATATTCAAACGATGTGTAGATTTGGGTGCCGCCCAATAACTCCATAGTGCAATAACTAATAAGGGAATTGTGATAGCTAAAGCATATTTAACCAAGCTTGTATTGCCTTTCTGAAAACCAAAATAGGCAAAAGAACCCAGCATGATTAACTCGATGATAAATACGATGAGCTGGTTTACAATTTTAAGCATAGCAATGAATCAGTAATAATGCACTTGCCCTATCTATTACCCCCAGGGGTTCTAAAGAAACCCTGCGGAGACTTTTGCATTACAAATGCATCAATGCTAACATCAGTCTTTCATTAGTTGCGCGCCGGATGAGTAATCCGTTTATTCTTTTTGAACCCAAACAATCGTCCTTGCTTGCAGCGAGGACGACTGGAACAGGCGATTGTATCGCCCATTTTCAACATTGACCTGATTGTGAAACAGCATTTACACAAAACTATTTCACATTGGGGTTTTAATCATAGCATCTATCTACACTTTCTGGGTAGGCACCATGATGCCGAGTATTTCCAGCAGTTGGGGTTCGTCGCTGAGGGCGATGCGGGCCACTTTTCTGAACTTAGACATCCAGGCTTTCAGCTCTTTACGTTTGGCATTCCGCTTCTCAGTAGCATCTTGGGCTTCGCCTATGCTCTGTAATTGCTGCTGATGGGCAGCCTGCAAAGCGTCTACCATTGCCTTAGCCTGGGCGAGTTCTTCGGGGCTTACATTAAAGCGGCCAATCACCTCGCTATGCGCGGTGATCTTCGTGTAAAAAGTATTCATCTGTTCCAGCAGCCCCATACTATCCCTTTTGCGGATTCCGTTGAGTTGCAGTTGTTCCAGGATACCACGCTGCTTGTCAAAAGCCAGGTAAGCACATTTGACATGCTGGCGGTAGAGCGCTTTCACTTCTGCGGTTTGAGATTTGATGGCATCAGTAGCGTCTAATTGCTCGCCGTATTTATCTTGCTTGGTTCCCTGCAAGTTATAGACTTCCTCGTAAAGTCCTTTGCCCAGCAACATTTGCTTACGGTCGTAGTTGAATACGCCTAGTTTCTTCTGGATTCTGACATTTTGTAATGCATTCTCAATGGCCATTTTTGTCATCGCCATTTCGGCAGTCATGGTGTTCTTTTTCATCTATTTTGCAGTTTATGATTTACCAGGGAGGAGGACAGTAGTAAAATTAAAGCCTTGGCTTCCGCTGGATTACTGAAGAAGTTTACAAATTTGAGGCTACGTGACCTTGTAAAAAGTGACAATTCCCAAGCTTTATGGTGTAAGCAAGTTTTTAAAATTAATGGGTCAAAAGAAAGGGTTATTAGCGTAAAGAAAATAAAGTTAATGCTATGCTGCATAGCCATTGTT
>JBBSOG010000478.1:0-4596 GCA_038259985.1 Cytophagales bacterium | reverse complement strand
CCTATGAAAACCTGGTGTCGTTGGATTATCAGCGTGACGGAAAAAAACGTAGGACAGAGATTGATATTCAGCATAAAAAAGCCAGCATCACGGATGAAGTGCTACGTTTCCCTTTCTCGGTACCAGAAAAATATGTACAGAAGTAAGTTCCTCTTTAGCTATACACTTTCCTTAGTTTTAGCACTTTTATTAGCGCAGCCAAAAGCCTGGGCGCAAACTGATCCCCAGCGTAGCCAGCTGGAACAGGAAAAAAAAGAGAACTTACGCAAAATCAAAGAAGCCCAGCAAATACTTTCGGAAACGTCTACCCGGAAAAAAACCAGCCTTGGGCAGTTAAATGCCATTAACCAGCAAATAGAAGCGCGGGAATCCCTCATTAAATCTATCAATGGAGAACTGGAACTGTTGGGAACACAAATACAGGAGATTGGCGGGGTGATTATAGCGTTGGAAGATGACTTGGTGAGGCTTAAGGAAGAATATGCTTATATGGTATACGCTACCAGCAAAACCAGCAACAGCTACGACCGACTAATGTTTGTTTTTTCCGCCTCTACTTTCAACCAGATGTTTATGCGCATCAAATACATGCAGCAGTATGCTGAAGCACGAAAAAATCAGGTAGAGCAGATTCAAAAGGTGAAGCAAACACTTATCAATCAAAAAAGCTCAATGGAAGGGAAGCAAATGGAGCAACAGGTCTTGTTGGACCAGCAGGTGACCGCTAACAAAGACTTGTTGGCCCTGAAAGCAAAACAACGCTCGGTGGTGCGGGACCTCAACGAACAAGAGGCGGAACTAAGGAAAGAACTCGCGCAGCGTCAGAAAGATATAGAAGAACTTGATAAACTCATCGCTGGCTTGATCCGCAAAGAAATTGAGAAAAGCAATAAAGATAAAACGGCTGATCGCGTGGCCCTTACCCCCTCCAACGAAGGGGTTTCTGTTTCTTTTGAGCAAAGTAAAAACAGCCTGACATGGCCAGTTAATTCAGGTTTTATTTCACAAAAATTCGGACGAAACCCTCATCCGATCATGAAAAATATCATGGTACCCAATGATGGGGTAGATATTCAAACCATGAAAAATGCGGAAGTAAAAGCAGTATTTGATGGTATCGTTAAAGCCATTACCCCTATCCCTGAGCCGGGTGATTTGAAAGCGGTGATCATGCAACATGGTGAATATTTTACCGTGTATTCCCGGCTGAAAGAGGTGAATGTCAGAACCGGGCAGCAACTTAAGGCTTCTGACGCGGTAGGCATGGTCTATACCGACGGAAATGGTGTGTCTATGCTGCAATTTCAGATTTGGAGAAACAGCCAAAAACTGAACCCGGAAGCGTGGCTTCAAAAAAAATAGCATCAGAGAAGTATTGATTGGGCATTTAAGCTTTTTTTAAGTAAAATCCTGTAAGGGGTGACATTCTTCAGGCGAACTTTTTTTGCGTGCTTAGCCTTTGATTAATGACACATAACTTTTGCGAGGCAGATATATTGGGTATATTTACATTCTCGTGAAATTTTTTTCACCATAAAAATTTGACTCTATGCACACTACATTAGCATTTGTTGGCGGACTTGGAGGATGGGAAATCCTTCTGATCGTACTGGTTTTAGTAATTTTCTTCGGCGCTAAAAAAATCCCCGAATTGGCCCGTGGCCTGGGACGTGGTATCCGTGAATTCAAAGACGCTACCAAAGAAATTAAAGACGAGATAGAAGAAAGCTCACACAATACTACTGCCAGCAAATAATATAATACCTTGAAAGATTTACGGTCTTTCAGCCGCATACAAGCGTATCTGGTTGAAGGGGTACTCACCTGTGAGGATATAGTCAATACATATCTACAAAACATTCAGGAAAAACAGGACTTAAATGTCTTTCTTGAAGTATATGCCGACGAAGCCCTGCAAAAAGCCAGGGAAACAGATCAAAAAATCCAGCAAGGTAGTGCTGGACGACTGGCGGGTATGGTCATTGGCTTGAAAGATCTCCTCTGTTATCAAGATCATAAGATACAGGCAAGCAGCAAAATCCTTGACGGTTTTCATTCTCAGTTTAGTGGTACTGCTATTCAGCGTTTGCTGGATGAAGATGCAATCATTATTGGCAGGCAAAATTGTGATGAGTTTGCCATGGGGTCCTCTAATGAAAACTCTGCTTTTGGCGCTACCTTCAATGCTGCCGATCCTTCTACCGTACCGGGTGGTTCATCAGGAGCTTCCGCGGTCTCGGTCCAAGCAAATTTATGTACTGCCGCAATTGGTTCCGACACCGGGGGATCTGTGCGCCAACCCGCTGCATTTTGTGGTGTAGTGGGTCTCAAGCCCACTTATTCCCGTATCTCACGTTATGGTTTATTGGCTTATGCATCTTCCTTTGATACGATAGGTATTTTTACAAATAACATTGAAGATAATGCCCTCCTGTTGGAAATTATTGCCGGTAAGGATGATTATGACAGTACAGTAAGTCAGGGTGAAGTACCTTCATATACCCAAAACCTTGCATTTGATAAAAAAGTAAGGGTAGCTTATATCGAAGAGGCGCTGGACAACGACGGGCTCAATGAAGAGGTTAGAAGCCAAACTGTGAAAGCACTAGATTTTTTAAAGGCAAACGGACATCAGGTAGAGCCAGTACATTTTCCATTGCTCAACTATCTTCTTCCCACTTACTATATCCTTACTATGGCGGAGGCCAGTTCCAATTTATCCCGTTTTGATGGTGTAAAATACGGATACCGGAGCAAAGACGCGCATAATTTGGAATCCATGTATAAGAAAAGCCGCTCAGAAGCTTTTGGGGAAGAAGTGAAAAGGCGCATTATGTTAGGCACTTTTGTGCTGAGTGCAAGTTATCACGATGCTTATTATACCAAAGCCCAGAAAGTCAGGCGCCTGCTACGCGATGCAACCATAAAGATTTTGAACGAATATGATTTTATTGTATTACCCACTACTCCTACTACCGCTTTCAAAATAGGGGAAACAAACACCCCCCTGGAAATGTACCTGGCTGACCTTTTTACTGTCCAGGCGTCAATAGCAGGAGTACCAGCTATATCAATTCCTAACGGTGAGGATAAGTCAGGTTTGCCAATAGGTTTGCAACTGGTGGGGAGTAATTTTCAGGAAGCCAAACTTTTTGCATTTTCTAAATATATTTTAGATAATTTGGGTTAAATGCAATGTCTGATTGCTAACTGAGTTTTAAATATCCCAAAATTTTTCCTATTTTGTATGAATTTTGTACGCAAGTGTATAGATTTCAGATATCAAGCAAAGCTAAATCAGTAAGATAATGTCAAAGAAGCTGGGAATTCAATTTATTATATTTTGTGCGTTGGTAATTGTGCCAATTTGGGCAAACTCCGCCATAAAAGACCCTGTTGATTCTACCATAGTTGGTTTGTATGAACCAGCCTACGATTATGAATATGTTCCTGATGCTTCTTATGAGTTAATTGGCGACCGCATTGCATGTATGCAGACAGATATGCCGATGGTTTTCAATGATAACGTGAAAGCTTTTGTGGATTATTTTACGATCAGAAACCGGGAATACACCCGCATGGTTGTGCGCCGTCAGGAAGTATTTTTCCCTCTTTTCGAGAAATATCTGAAAAAGTATGGTATCCCCGAAGATTTAAAATACCTATCCATCGTTGAGTCTGGATTGAATCCCGAAGCTAAGTCTCGCGTGGGTGCTTTAGGTCTGTGGCAGTTCATGCCCAGCACCGGAAGAATGTACGGTCTTGACCAGGACTGGTACGTTGACGAACGGATGAACCCCGAAAAATCAACAGAAGCTGCTTGTAAATACCTGAAGCAATTATACAATATGTTTGACGACTGGGAATTGGCGTTAGCAGCATATAATACTGGCCCCGGCAATGTTCGCAAAGCAATACGCCGGTCAGGCAACAAGCGGGATTTCTGGGCCATCTACAATTATCTGCCTCGCGAAACCAGAAGTTATGTGCCTCAATTTGTCGCGGTGGCTTACACCTTAAACTACTTAGATGAGCATAACCTGAGAGAAGATGTTCCGGAGTATGCGATGGAATCAGATACACTTTGGGTGAGCCAGTTTGTAAGCCTTAAAGCTTTAGGAGAACAAATCAACGTATGTGAAGAGGACTTGAGCAGGCTTAATCCTGAGCTGAAAAGAAAAGCTATACCCGAGACTGCTAAAAACTACCCTTTGCTAATCCCTTCAGACACTTATAACTTCATAGCAGCCAATACTTCCGCTATACTTGATTCTGCAGGAAAATATGAGATACAAGAGCAAATAGATCAGATTGCAAAAAATGCACCTGACAATACTTCTAGTAAAGAGAAAGTTTACTACCGTGTCAAGAGCGGGGATGTGCTGGGTAGCATTGCCGAACGTCATGGTGTGAGATTGTCTGACTTGCGTTCTTGGAATAACATTCGTGGAAGCCAGATTTATGCCGGCCAGAAATTGACAGTTTGGGTGAAAGCAAGCCCAGCCCAACACCAGCTTGCATCATCCTCTAGTTCCTCAGTAATTCCAGACAATAAAGTGCATCTGGTACAAGTAGGAGACTCTCTTTGGGAAATTT
>JBBSOG010000477.1:0-4619 GCA_038259985.1 Cytophagales bacterium | reverse complement strand
TACACATCCATGATAATTTTTTTGGGCTTTTCCTTAGAAAGCTCCTGCGCTTCTTCTATGGTCACCCATTTAATTTCATTGACTGGTTTGGCCTTGACAGGAAGTTCGGTAAATGAAGAAACAAAAACGAGTAGGCCGATAGAAAGTAAGCCAAGCATTAATCTATTCATAGTAATATTCTTTTCTTTAAAAGCTAACACACCAATGATACAAAAGATTCTCTTAAAAATCAGACAAAGATTACGCCAAATGTAGTTTGTTTGAACTGTATGCAACATTTCTATGCATAATGATTGTGAATATCGTTTGCCCGAAACCCACCAAGATCATACAAGATAATAATGGGGCCTCCGTGCCCACCCATCCCAATACTTAGGATTAAATAGTAATTTATGCATTGCAAAGAAAAACCAGGGCATTGTTGTAAATCATCTTTTTTTTGTGAAATTTAAGTAGCCAGTATTTACTACCCAGATCGGATATATTTTTAGTGAGAAAGTAGTGAGTTTTGAATTCTATCATCATTCTTTTTTTGAACTCTTACAGTTTCAATTAGTAGTTTTGGCGGTAGCTCGGTATACATCTGGTGAGTACCCATTTTTGACATTATAAATTTTCCTTTTTTCATATTTTACCAAATCATCACAACCTATGAAACCACTTTTTTACTTCACATGCATGCTAGTAAGCGCATATCTACTAACATTTACAGCTACTGCCCAGGTAGCTGTTCAATGGGATGAAACTATTGGTGGGAGTATTGGGGAGCAATTTTCCACAGCCCTTCCTACAAGCGATGGAGGTTACCTACTGGCAGGTAGCTCTAGCTCTAACAAATCTGCCGATAAAAGTGAGGATAGCAAAGGTGAGGCAGACTATTGGATTGTAAAAGTAGACAGGTTTGGTAAGAAAATCTGGGATAAAACAATTGGAGGCAGTGGTGAAGATCAGCTTAGCAACGTAATTGCTATTAGCGAGGGTGTCTATCTGCTTTTTGGCACTTCTAATTCTGATGCTTCCGGGGATAAAAGTGAGGACAGTAAAGGTGGAACTGACTATTGGATTGTTAAATTAGATCAGAAAGGCAATATTTACTGGAACAAAACATTTGGGGGAAGCGGGATAGATAAAGCTGATCGAATCATCTCTACAGCTGATGGAGGTTATTTGTTGGCAGGCAGTTCTAGTTATGATATATCAGAGGATAAAAGTGAAGATAGCAATGGTGAAAGCGACTACTGGATCGTTAAAATAGACCAGAATGGCAATAAGCTCTGGGATAAGACATTCGGGGGTAATGATGATGATCGACTTAGTACTGCCCTCTCCACCAGCGATGGAGGTTATTTGCTGGGTGGCACTTCTAATTCTGATGCTTCCGGGGATAAGAGCGAGGATAGAAGGTGTAATCAATATGCAATGTGTTCTTATGACTACTGGATCATCAAATTAGATGGACAGGGCAATAAAATCTGGGATAAGACCATAGGTGGAGAAGACAGTGATAGGCTTAAAAGCACTATTTCTACAAGCGATGGAGGTTATCTGCTGGCTGGCAATTCTAATTCTAACGCATCAGGGGATAAGAGCGAAGATAGGAAAGCAGGGTGTAATCGATATTTAGATTGTTACGACGATTATTGGATCATCAAAATAGATGGACAGGGCAATAAGATCTGGGATAAAACATTCGGAGGCATTGGTGACGATCAACTTAATACTGCCCTCTCCACAAACGATGGAGGTTACCTGTTGGCAGGTAGTTCTACTTCTAATATATCAGCCGATAAAAGTGAGGATAATAAAGAACCATGTTATTACTACGGAGATGAAGAGTACTTCTGTCCGTCTGACTTTTGGATCGTCAAAATAGATGAAGAGGGCAATAACATCTGGGATAAAACTATAGGGGGGAGTCTTGAAGATTTTCTTAGTGATGCCGTTGTCACAGCTGATGGCGGTTTCCTACTGGCAGGCACTTCTAATTCTAATGCATCAGGGGATAAATGTGAAGATTGTAAAGGAGGTTTTACCATATATGGAGAATGTGACAATGACTACTGGGTCGTCAAAGTAGCTACAGTTGACTCTTCTATCCAAGTTCAAAGCCTTTCTTTAATAGATGCAACTAATGGTTCAGTCTTACAGCCCCTTCAGGATGGGGATACCATTAATCTGGCACTTGCTTCACTTAAGCTAAGCGTAGGGGCTGCGTTTGATATTAACAAAGTGGGCAGTGTTGCTTTTGAAATCAAAGGTCCCGTGTCCCATAAACAAACGGAGAGTCAGGCCCCATTTGTCCTATTCGGTGATGATCCTCGTAATAATTCTATCAGGAATATCTATGGTAGGCTTCTGCCCATCGGTAATTATTCAGTTACCGCTACGCCTTTTGAAAAGATAAACAAAGAAGGCAAAGCAGGGATACCTATATCCGCCAGCTTCACGGTCATCTATGAAAGTGAAGTCTCCGCTTTTGATCTTTATGATGCTGTTTCTAATCAAAAAATTATGGACCTCACTGATGGTAGTATTATTTATACGGATGAACTTGAACATGGTCCGCTAAACGTACTCATTCATACTACACCGGAAGTGGTAGGTAGTGTAAAGGTAGAGCTAGAAGGGCCAACAAGCCGTAAGTGGGTAGAAAAAACCCAGCCTTATACTTTGTTTAGAAACTACGGTAATGACTTACTTGGAAAACCTCTACCTGCCGGGGAATATCACTTAAAAGCCACACCTTATCTACAGACAAAGGCCCGCGGATATGCAGGGCTGCCTTTAGAGATCAGCTTTACAGTAGTGGGTAAAAATGATAACAATGCTCCCTTGGCGGTCTATCCCGTGCCTACTTCAGGTGCATTGCAAATCAGCTTTCAGGGAAGTAAGGAACCTGCCCAGATGATGCTACTGGACTTCACGGGCCAACCCTTAATGACCTTACCTTTGCAAGAACAAGTACAGCTGGATTTGAGTATTTACCCCAAAGGCATCTACTACCTCAGGGTGATAGACAAGGAAGCCGTGCACCTGAAAAGGGTAGTGCTGGAATGAGCGTGAAACTTTTAACTAACAAAGTAGCCCTGATGATTTCATTCATCAGGATTTTCTTTCATCAGTCTTCTAAGCTGTAAACGATTGACTCCAAATACTAAACTACTTCTGACTGTCTTTCTTCTGCCCTTCCGCCGCGGCCTCACCCTCCACATGCTTCACCAGCTTGTCACATAGCGCATTGATCTCATCCGATATATAGGTGTCGCCGGTAGCGGATAGTATACTCTGGGCGATGCCGCCGATGGTATCAATAGAAAAGCGTTTCATTTCGTCAACAGGCATCTGCTTGGTCCACAGGTCTATCCTGAGGGTATTTTTCTGCAAATGGTCCCAGATAGATAGGCTTATGGCGTCTGACGAAGCGTCTGCTTCATCTTCTTTATCGGTAGCATCCCAAAAAATTTTTTCTGGAACGTTATCATCATCTAGGTGTATGGTCAGGTTGATTTCTGACTTTTTCATATCGTTCGTTATTTCTTGTTCAAATAAATGAGTACAAACTAATAGAAAGAAGTTGTCATTGAACAGACTTGATAGCTATACTTTGCACACCAGGTAGACTGATAAAAAAAAAGCCCCCCCATTAGGGCAGCTTCTAATATAAGAATGATTAGTTGTAAACTATCTATCCAATTTCATCAACTCTGCTTCTATATTATGCTCACGTATCAGCTCAGTAGTGTATTTTTTTCTTCCGTAGGGCACCAACAGATAAAATTGACCGTTTTTGATTTTAGCCAGGTTAGCAAATAGTTTCCATTTGCTAACTACATCCTGAATATTCTTTTTATCACCTTCAACCACTTGAAAATAATCTTTGCTCAGATCTTTTTCCCCGGTCAAATCTGGAGTAAAAGATTTGTCAGAATTCTTCTCGGTAAAACTTGTAGGTGTTTCATACTCAGGAAGTTCAGCCTTAATTTCATTGTAGCCCCTTTTTTCCAGAAGACGAACAGCTTGCTGCAAATACTTCATTTGCTTGCTAT
Source organism: Cytophagales bacterium (assembly GCA_038259985.1). Taxonomy (GTDB): domain Bacteria; phylum Bacteroidota; class Bacteroidia; order Cytophagales; family Cyclobacteriaceae; genus Catalinimonas. Next base: position 573 of record JBBSOG010000477.1, on the reverse strand, counting down.
CCTTTTTTGTCATTACTGTCTCTGTATCCATAATTAATTAGTGTAAATTTCTAATACCAAACTGTCAATTTGCCCAAAAATATGCAATAATATCTTAATTACTCATAAACGAACACAATAAATTATTCTTTTTAAATAAAGATATGTTGATCAATAGAGAATTAGATATGGCGTCAAATTTCACTAATAAAACAGTTAGCAAGGTAAGAAAGTTCGTGCTTTTTTTTAATTATATCCAGTAGGTATTTAGAAGCGCATATAGGAGTGATTTTTTAGAAGAAAAAATGGAAGTATAAGGCTACTTCCCTCTCCTATGTACTACTAAATATGCTTTTAAGCTATTAGATCAAATGCTTTTTTCATAGAGGCAGCGGTCGTCTTTACTGCCAAATCATTTTCCATATCCCGCAGTTCCTGGTTGAAAGGCTCTGCCCGCACTGGCCCATCAAATCCAATTTTTACCAGCGCTTCCAAAAATGCTTGGGCTTCTATCACCCCGGTAGCCATAGGCAGCTCCCTTTTGCCATCTATTTGTTCTTCTATGCTAAATCCGGTACGCGCGTCATTGAGGTC
>JBBSOG010000476.1:0-4630 GCA_038259985.1 Cytophagales bacterium | reverse complement strand
ACTTCATCTATTTTTCCACCTTTCAGGTATACGGGCAGCGGAGTGGATTGATTACGGAAGAAACTGCCACCGAACCCAAAAACGATTATGGTAGCACCCATCTCTTTGCTGAGTATTATGTCCGGCAGTTTCACAGCACCCATCATATTCCGTATACTATTTTCCGGCTCACCAACAGCTACGGTTGTCCTAAGGATCATGATTCTTCCAAATGGTACCTGGTGCTCAATGACCTATCCCGTATGGCAGCAACACAGGGTGAAATCGTATTGAAATCTAATGGCCAGGCTACCCGCGACTTTATTTGGATGGGTGATGTTTGTAAAATTGTGGGTGAAGCTTTAGAACGTCCTGCTTCCAACGATATTTTCAATATCGCCGGAGAAAAGACTTATACTATGCTGTATGTGGCCCAACAGGTGCAGGAGGCTTATCAGGAGATGTATGGAAAAGCGCTACCCATCAAAATTAATGAAGAAGACACCACTATCTATCCCGACAATCTGGAAGTCAGTGCAAAAAAACTGCAAAGCTGTTACGAATACGAATTGCAAGTTCGCTTTAAAGATGAAGCGAAAAGCATTTTTAAAATGTTAAATCAATCATCATGAAAATTTTTGTAACTGGACATAATGGATATATAGGAGCCCATCTGGTAGGCTTGCTCAAAGCCAAAGGGCACGAAGTGACGGGCTGTGATATCAATCTTTACGAAGGTTGCGCTTGGGAAGACTATGAAAAGCCTGACCATAAACTGATCAAAGATGTGCGGGAAGTCAGCGAAGGTGAACTTCGTGGCCACGATGCTGTGATGCACCTGGCTGCCCTTTCCAACGATCCAATGGGCGATATTGATCAGGACCTTACGCTTCAAATCAACTTAGAAGGAAGCGTTCGCCTGGCTACACTGGCCAAGAAGGCAGGTGTCAGCCGCTTTTTGTTTGCCAGCAGTTGCTCTATTTATGGCAAAGGTGCCAAACTGGACATGGACGAGAATGATCCGGTAAATCCCCTGACCGCTTATGCTATTTCTAAAATTGAATCGGAGAAGCAGATTGGCGCGATGGCAGATGATCATTTCTCCCCGGTTTTTCTGCGCAATGCTACCGCTTACGGTTACTCACCCATGTTGCGTATTGATCTGGTAGTGAATAACCTCCTGGCCTGCGCGGTGTCTAAAGGTAATATCGCGATCAAAAGTGATGGTTCGCCCTGGCGTCCGCTGATTCATTGTAAAGACATTGCCCATGCTTTTGTGGCGCTGGCTGAAGCCCCTAAAGAAAGGATGCACAACCGCATCATCAACATCGGGGCAAATACAGAGAACTATCAGGTAAAGGATGTAGCCGATCAGGTACAAAAACTCCTGCCAAATGCTGAAATTGTGTATACCGGAGAAGTGGGGGAAGATCCCAGAAACTATAAAGTGAATTTTGATTTGCTCTATACTTTGCTTCCTGACTTTCAACTAGAGTACGACCTGAAAAAAGGCATGCAGGAGCTTTATGATAAGCTTCAGGAACATCAATTTTCAGCACAAGATTTTGATGGCGACCAGTTTGTAAGGTTAAGAACGCTGGCCAAGAGATTGGATATGATTCAGTAACAGGTTTACGCAATGAAATACCGAAAAGCTCAATATTTGTTTCTTCAGCATAGTGAACTGAAATGTGAACTGCGAATTAAAAAACTAATCATATGATTTTTACAGAAACCAAACTGGCAGGGGCTTTTATCATTGATCTCAAAAAGATAGAAGATGAAAGGGGTTTTTTTTCCCGGGCATTTTGTGCTAATGAATATGAAGCACACGGCCTTAACCCTAATGTGGCCCAGGCCAATCTCTCCCGCTCAGAAGAAAAGTATACACTCAGGGGTTTTCATTACCAGATAGAAGGTGCCGAGGAAGCCAAAACAGTCCGGTGTATCAAAGGTAAAATCCTGGATGTCATCATTGACCTGCGCAAAGATTCTTCTACTTATTGTCAGCATGTGGCGGTAGAGCTTTCTGAGGAGAATCACCGGGCACTTTACGTACCGGAGCATTTTGCCCATTCATTTATCACCCTGGAGGCTCATTCGGAAGTTTATTATCTGGTATCAAACTTTTATGCACCTGGCAAAGAAAGAGGCATCCGTTGGAACGATCCCCAGTTTGATATTGATTGGCCCACAGATCAACCTATTGTATCAGAGAAGGACAGCAATCATCCTGATTTTCAGCCATAAAAAAAAGCCGGTCTCCACATGATGACCGGCTTTCAACCACAAAAAGAGTAAAACCAAAATTAAATCAATTTTTTCAAGTATGAATTCGGCTTAGCGCCTGTCTTCATCTTACCTATTTTTTATAAGTACTGCTTCCTTAGCAGTAACAGAGTTATCGTTATTTCAATCAAGGAATTTAGCCATTACTATTCTTTTTATAATCATTCTCTATCTCAACCTGACAAATAGCTATCACTGCAATAGTGCTGACTACAAAAGTCTCTAATTTTGCCTCCCTACTGCTGCTCTAAACGTGAAATTTAGTAAAATAAGCTGAAATTATAAACAAAAATTATCTTTCGCACAGTTAAAAAAGCTTTTAGCTTCTATTTGATAAACTTCTTTCCAAATTAAATGTTTGTCTTGGGGCCTTGTGGAATCTTAGTGTAGGGTATTTTCTGCAAAAAAAGATACTTAACAAGCCCGTAGCCATATCCTAAAAACACACTGGCTGAAGTAAGGATGCTTAGAGCGGCTACTTTAAGTGAACGGTAGCGCAGTAGTGCTTCTGTAAAAACAGCCAAAAAATAGACGATTAGTACCGCCAGCATAAGCAACCCCAAAGTAGGCACCCAGGCTAAAGTGACTAACATCATAAGCAAGTAGCCACAAAATAATAAGGGCATGAAGTGGATCAACTTCAAGCTTTCGGGATAAATACGGTACAGATTAATACGTGATTTGGCAAACCAAACCATCTGTTTAAAAAATCCTCCTAATGTCTCCTTTCGCTTATGGTATACATAAGCATCGGGGATCAACTTGCTTTTGAAACCTAGCTTGCGAATACGGATACTCAACTCAATATCTTCTCCACAGTTGGGCAACTTAAAGCCTCCGGTTTTTTCGTACACTTGCCGCGACATACCCATATTGAAGCTGCGGGGGTAATATGTCCCGGCACTTTTTTTTCTTCCCCGCGTACCGGCGGTAGTCAGGTAGGAGGTTAGGGAAAAATCCGCTGCTTTTTGCACAGCAGTAAAGGATTTGTGCGCCTTATCCGGCCCACCAAAGGCATCCAAAAAATCTTCTTGCAGATAATCATAGACACGCTGTAGATAATGGGAAGGAATAATGATATCAGAATCCAGAATGATCAGGTAGTCACCTTTAGCTTTGGAGAGTCCATAATTTCGTGAAAAGCCCTGCCCATCATTACCTTTGAGATAGTAATTAATATCCAGACGGTCTTTGAAACCCTCCACTACCTGATTGGACTTGATCTCGGAACCACTTTCTACGACGATAACTTCAAAATGGGAGTAGGACTGCTGACATAAGCCTTCCAGTACCACCCGCATATCTTCTGGGCGGTTGTACACCGGGATGATGAGGGAAAAAAACATGTCAGAATACTTTATTTCGCGGATAACTTACTTTATCAGAAATGATGTAGTCATTCTTTTTTTCAGAATTGATAGTAATCATCTCTGCTACAAAGCCCGCCATAAAAAGCTGCACGCCTACGATGACGGCCACCAAAGCGAGGTAGAATAAAGGCTGGTCGGTGACCTCCCGGACATACTGATGATCGTTGAGCCGGTAAAGCTTATCTGCAATTAAACCAAGAGTAACGATGATCCCGAAAAAAAAGCTTAGTGTGCCCATTGTACCAAAGAAGTGCATGGGCCTTTTCTTGAATTTGGAGACAAAAGAGATAGAAAGCAGATCTAGGAAGCCAAAGATAAAACGCTCCAGGCCGAATTTTGAATTCCCATACTTGCGGGCATGATGTTCTACTACTTTCTCCCCGATGCGATCAAAACCATGCCGCTGGGCAAGCATGGGAATGTAGCGGTGCATTTCTCCATACAGTTCCAGATTTTTGACTACCTGGATATCATAAGCCTTCAATCCACAATTAAAATCGTGCAGCTTGATGCCTGATATTCTTCGGGTCACAAAATTGAAAAATTTGGAAGGAATAGTTTTGCTCAGTGGGTCGTGGCGTTTTTTCTTCCAACCTGATATCAGGTCAAAGCCTTCTTTTTTGATCAGGCGATAGAGTTCGGGAATTTCATCAGGGCTGTCCTGCAAATCGGCGTCCATGGTGATGACTACCTCGCCTTTGGCATGCTCAAAACCAGTATGCAGTGCCGCAGACTTACCATAGTTTCGGTTGAACCGAAGACCCTCCACATTCGGGTTTGCTTTGGCGATTTCTATAATAGTTTCCCAGGAACGGTCACGGCTGCCATCGTCCACCAGGAGGATTTCGTAGCGAAAATCATTTTTCTCCATCACCTCTTTGATCCAGCGGCATAGCTCAGGAAGCGACTCTTCTTCGTTGAGCAGGGGTATCACCACTGAAATATCTTTTCTTTGCACTATTTCCATTATCTGAATTCTTCCTTAGGTTTTT
>JBBSOG010000475.1:0-4658 GCA_038259985.1 Cytophagales bacterium | reverse complement strand
TAGATCAGGAGCGCCTGCAGGGGCAAACGTAGCAGCGTAATCCATACCCCTTTTTCTCTTTGCCTTGCTTTTTGGAAGTGCTTTACATTGGCCGGACAAACGGCAATCAACAATAAAATGATGCCCCAGGCGGCTACTATTTGGGAGGCTGGAAACAATAACATGACACCTAATACTATCTCAATGGCCCCTACCAGAAGATTTACTTTATCGGGATAAGGCACCCACAGGGGCATAATTTTCAAGTACATCTTCGGATTGACAAAATGGTAAACACCTGCTGATATGTACAGGCCCGCCATGATGAACAATGAAATCTGTTTGAAGTCCATGCAAATAGGTAGTAAAATAGTTTGGCAAAAAGTTTACTCAGTCAAACTCAGCCAGTGGAATCACGACTTTCTAACTAAAGGTAAGCCTTGAATACAAAACGATAGTTTCCTTCTAACTTTTGTCTGAAATGATTTATTTTTGCTGACAGCGGTGGGAAGGTCAACCAGCCTTCTTCTTTAGACTGGACAGGCACCATCTCATATTGACCCGAAAGTTTGAGCCCTTTGGTATCAGCTATCTTTAGCGCTTTTGCCTTTGCTTCTATAATGATCTGTTTCTCTAAATTTTCGCGATCTTTATCCTTAAACTTTGCGCTTATCACAAAACCCTTTAGCTCAGGATGCTGTAGCTGATACTTTTCCAACTCCCGGTACATTTTCTCATTTAATTGAATGTCATAACTTGGGCTAGGATAATTTTCCTGTGACCCATTATCCATCTTGAATGATTTAGATTCACTGTATCCTATTTGGTTTTTGTCTAAAAAACTTCGCAAAGCTTCATCCGCTTTTTTGAGCATTTTCTCAGACTTCTCAAAATCATCTAACAGAAAAACAGTTTTAAAATCTATTTGCTCCGGCAACAAGGTTAGCTCCTTTTTCACCTCCACTTCAATATCTTCATAAGCCATATTTGTTAGGGACTCATGTTCTTTCTGACAACTAAGAAATAAGAAAACAATGAATATGATAAGCATCTTTTCCATAGCTAATTTTGGTTAGTTAGTATAAAAAAAGTCTTCCTACCGCTGAATTTGATCGCCTCCTATATATACCGCGTCAATGCTCCTGGTGTTTTTTATATCCTGAAGCGGGTCGTCTTTAAGAATGACAAAGTCTGCCCATTTGCCTTTTTCTAATGTACCTACGTCTTTGAGCCCTAAACAACGGGCGGGGTTTTGAGTAGCGGATACCAATATTTGCATGGGGCTCATGCCTGCTTCCGCCATCATTGCCATCTCTAAATGCTCAAAGTAGCCCTGAAAACGAGTAGGTACGCCGCTATCCGTTCCCAACGCTATCGTTACCCCACTATCCGATAGTATTTTAAGATTGTCCATAGCCATTTGTAATGCGGCTTTATATGTTTCATTGTTAGGGTTTTCGCTCACACTCGTCTGTCTGGCAGTATCTTTAAGCATTTCCAGCGTCAGGCTATCTACTTCATGCAGGAAAAACGGGTCAGCAAAGAACGCTGGCTCATCTTCGTAGATAAAGGTAGAAAGATCGCGGGTAAGGGTTGGGCAGTAACATACTTTCTTTGCATTTAGCAATTCTATCAATTTAGCATCAACTTTCTGGTCACGTACGCTATGGGCCAAAAAATCTGCACCGGCTTCCAATAAATTTTTGGCGTCCTCCAGATAATACATGTGTGCCGCCAGTTTGAGGTTATAATCATGCGAGCGGTTGATGATGGTCTGGTACACTTCTTCCCTCATTTTGTCAGTAGTACCCAGATTGTCGTCCACACGGATTTTCATAAAATCAACGCCCATTTTTACTTTATCGTCTACCTCCGCTATTGCCTCACGAATGGTATCCCCTGAAACGATTTTTCCAGCAATGTAAAGCCTTGCCCTTTCCATTACTTTTACCGTATCCACTGCATGCCTATACGCTACCGCTTCCTTGTGGTCTTCCCCCAGGCTAACTACAGTAGTAATCCCATACCGTGCATAGAGTGCTAACTGACCTAAAATATGCTCTTTGGAATAGTTTTCCGGCTGCATAGTTTGCTCATACCCTACATGCGCATGGCTGTTGATCAAACCTGGAATTACTGTTTTATCCTGAATGTCAATAATTTGAGTATTTTCCGGAAGCTCAATATCTTCCTGGGTTCCTACTGCGACCACACGTCCTTCACTCATAAGGAGTACACCATCTATGATTGCTGGCTTTCCCGTTCCTTCAATAATATTTCCCCCTACAAATGCTATGTAAGCCTTGTTGGGATTTTTTTCTGGGTCGGTACATCCGTAAAAAAATAAACAAACACCTAAGCTAAAAAGGAGGTTAAGTTGGTGGCTAACTCTCATGGTATCGCGTTAATAAAATAATACCCACAAGGTAGAAATTTCTTAGAAAGAATCACTTTAATTCATTATAAAGTACATCTACAATGAGAGGAATCTTATACTTTCCAGTGAATGATGTTATCCTTTACATGAATAACAGAACCGTTGCAATTCATTTTATCAAAAAGTTGAACGTATGAATTCCTTAAAATTTTAGTCTGCCCTAAAATTTCTGTAATTTTAAAAGTACTTTTTATGTTAGAAGCCTATGAAATCATACAAACTCGTTTTCGGCATAATATTTATTTTTTTGTGCTCATTTATCGCAATAGAAAAAACTGATTTCAAAAAACCTAAGAAAGACCATATTCAAATTGTTCGTTTAAGTGAAGGGGACACTGCTGGTTTTTCTAATCTCAGGGCTACTTTTGTTGAGCGTAATCCTAGTTATGATCTTGATTTTTTTTATCAGGTTTCTGAAATCCTCCCTAAAGAAATTTATCGGCTTGCCTTTGTACAAAATGGGGAAGGAAAGGCTCAACTAAGCAATAATCAAAGTTCAGCGTTCTCAGTAGGTGATATTATATTTATTGACAAAGGACAGCGTTTAACCACCGATTCTCTTTTGGATGTGTTGGTTTTTGATGTGCCCGACCCTTTACCTAATGAAATTCCTCCATTTATAAGACCAGATTGGGATCCTAACATTACCGACATTCCGGGTGGTTGCGCTACTGAAAGAAATGCCTATCGAAGAATACTGCTTACCTGGGAAGATAATGTGGGCGAATATCTTTATCATGCACTCAACGCGCACCGGGTAAGGATCATGGATTCATTCACCCATTATCATCCCGTACAAGGGGGTTTTGATGAGTTTTACTTAGTACAAATGGCCTTACCAGAAGCAAAACTGATCACGTCAAACCAAGTTGACTTGATCAGGCAATCTGAAAAAGTGACTAAAAAAGATACAGAACACTTACTGGATACCACAGAACTCCAAAAGGGTGACCTGGTATACATTCCCAGAGGAATAGCCCATCGCGGATTAGGAGGCGTACTTACCCAAGTGATTACCGTCCCAGGTTTTATCCCCGGCTCTGAGATCGGAATTGATCACCATCTCAAAGCGATCAATGATAAATTTCTCCTGGAAGGCAAAGATGCCCTACCATTAAATGAATCTGCATCTTTAAGTGAGGTGATCAAATAATCAACCTCATCATTCGGATACTAACCAAATCAAAATTAGTGGTCGCTTTTAAACCAGATTTGACACCTGCTGATTTTTATTTGAGTTTCCAGAAAATGTTCTCTCCTTTACGTCACTACTTGCCCACTTTATTTTAGTAAAGTCTTTTTTCATTAAACTTGAAATGGATAAGTAAAGAAGTAAATTTGAACATTATAACAATCAGAGATTCTTTATGGCAACGTTTGAAATGGTGATGCCCCGCATGGGGGAAAGTATCATGGAAGGGACCATCTTAAAATGGTTAAAAGTAGAAGGGGACTTTATAGAAGTAGATGAGTCTGTGTTGGAAGTAGCTACTGACAAAGTAGATACCGAAGTACCGGCTACCCAAAGCGGCATACTCAAAAAAATATTGATACAGGAAGGGGAAATAGCTACCGTCGGAAAGGCTATTGCCATCATAGAAAATGAGCAAGCTAACGGAACAGATTTCAAGAACGAAACTGAACCTGTTGAGGGTAAAAAAACTGAACTTAGTGAAATCCCTAAAAATAAACCCACAAAAATAGATGCCCCTGCATCCTCAATAAAAGACAAAGAAGCCAGCGATGAAACTATTAGGTTTTACTCTCCACTGGTAAAAAATATTGCAAAAGAAGAAGGGATTCGTGAGGAAGAGCTTGATCAAATTCCGGGAACTGGAAAGGAAGGTAGGGTAACTAAAAAAGACATCCTTCAATATCTGGAATCCCCCCAAAGATCAGCAGATAAAAATAAACTTACAGAGCCGGGAAAACCTTTCGTTCCGGTAGTATCTCATCAAGGTGACGAGATCATAGAAATGGACCGCATGCGCAAGATGATTGTTAGCCGAATGCTGGAATCTAAAGAAATTTCTGCGCACGTAACATCTTTTGTAGAAGCCGATGTCACTAATATCGTGCATTGGAGGGATCAACACAAAGATAAAATCAAAGAGCGTGAAGGGGAAGCACTGACCTTTACGCCCATTTTCATAGAGGCCGTTGCCCAGGCTATCAAAGAATTTCCGATGATCAATATTTCTGTAGATGGCAACAAAATCATCAAAAGAAAAAACATCAATAT
>JBBSOG010000474.1:0-4744 GCA_038259985.1 Cytophagales bacterium | reverse complement strand
ACTTCCGTACCCGGTGAACACATATTCCCGGTAGGCCGTGGGTTGCCATCCCCTAACCCTCCTAGAAACTGCATCTCCACTGAGATCGGCCAGTTCTGTTCTTTCGGCATGGTCTGAGGGTCTTGGGAGTGAAACATCACGCCGCTATTTCGCAGGGTATAGTCCGGCGCACCGGTATATAGTTCTCCCACAAAGCGATACTCCAGTTTTAGTTTGTAACACGAAAAAGGTTGTTTATAATATAGGTGGCCAAACTGATTATTAAAGCTGTCCCCGTACTGATCATAGCGCACTTTGATGATACCATCTTCCACCCTAAAAGTATTTCCAAAATTCTCCCCTACCTCATGATGATAGATTTTTACTGTCCAGTCGTCAATGTCTTTACCATTGAAAAGAGGCTGCCAGTCGCTTTTGTTTTCCCTGGTATCTTGTTGCCCCACTTCTTTTTGCACTTGTTGACAAGCACATAAAGTAAGCAGTAAAATCAATACAAGAAGTTGGGTATTGAGATGAAAAGCGGTGCAGTGCTTAGTGAATGATCGCATCATGGTTAGGTAGTTGTTGGTTGATGAATAAGTTTGAAAAGGTCTTCATATCTATCCTGATATGCAAGCAAAATTGACTAGAAGAAAAACAAAGTCTCTTAAACCAAACCCATCTTCGTAACTACATGGGAAGGTAAAATACCCGCCCCATCTTTGGGAAAAGAACAATATTAGACTTAATATTCTGACTGATTTAATATGTTTTTAAGGACATGGCGTAACAACCCATGTATTCATAAGTTATCCAGTAATACACACAACAATCCCGATGAAAAAGATAAGCTTCTATTCCCTATTTCAAACTCAGTTCAGCATTCTATCTTTGATATGCCTACTCTTCTTAAGCGTTTCCGCTTGTCAACAAGAGTCTACTACCGATCTGAGGATCAAAGAGATGCCCGCTGCGGAAATCGCACAACTTGCCAAGAATATAGAGTCCGTGGTTAGCCCAGAACTCGCCGAGGGCTTAACGCTCAAACTCTGGGCGGTTGACTCGCTCGTAGCTGACCCTATTAGCATTGATGTGGATGACCAGGGACGTTTATTCTACTCTCGCACCAACCGACAAAAAAATTCAGAGTTTGATATCCGTGGGCATCAGGACTGGGAGATCGGTTCCATCCAACTTCAGAATGTGGAAGAAAAACGGGACTTCCTGCATAAAACACTCTCCCCTGCAAACAGTGATCAAAATGAATGGCTGGCCGATCTGAACGGGGATGGCTCCCATGACTGGAAAGACATGACGGTACAAAAAGAAAACATCTATCGCCTGGAAGATAAAGATGGTGACGGACTAGCCGACTTTTCGCAGTTGATGGTAGATGATTTCAACGATGAAACTACCGATGTCGCCGGGGCTATTATGGCCTATGGTGATGATCTTTTTGTGGGCGTTGCCCCTGATTTGTGGCGTATTAAAGATACCAATGGCGATGGCATAGCCGATGAGAAAACATCTATCTCCCATGGCTACGGCATTCATATCGGCTTCGGCGGTCATGGCATGTCAGGGTTGGAAATGGGCCCCGACGGAAAAGTATACTGGGGCATTGGGGACATCGGTTTTAACGGTAATGCGAAAGGGCAGGACATCAAAGAATTAAAATACCCTAATCGTGGCGTGATTGTCCGTTGTAATCCCGATGGCTCTGATTTTGAAGTCTTTGCAATGGGCGTTCGTAACACTCACGAATTTGTCTTTGATGAGTACGCTAACCTCATCAGCCAGGACAACGATGGTGACCATCCCGGCGAAAGTGAAAGGCTGGTGTATATTGTGAATGGTTCGGATACTGGCTGGCGTACCAACTGGCAGTTTGGAAAATACCGGGACCCCAATAATAATACCTACAAAGTCTGGATGGATGAAGAACTCTACAAGCCCCGCTTTGAAGGACAAGCTGCCTACATCACCCCGACCATCAAAAACTTTGTTAATGGCCCTACCGGCTTTATCTACAATCCAGGCACCGCCCTCAGCCCCCAGTGGAAGAATACTTTCTTTGTGGCTGAATTTGTCGGCAATCCCGCCCGTTCCGGCATCCACTCCTTCAAACTCAAGCCCAAAGGCGCTACTTTTGAACTGGGAGAGACAGAAAAGATATTAGGTGGTGTACTCGCCACTGGGATAGACTTTGGCCCGGATGGCAGCATGTATGTGGCCGACTGGATTGATGGCTGGGGTACCAAAGATTACGGCAGGGTATGGAAACTAGATGCCCCCGGCGGCGATAACTGGGACGAACGCCAGCTTACCGCTTCCCTGCTCAAAGAAGACTTTAAAGAACATGACAGCCAGCACCTCGGTGAACTGCTGCTCAATCCCGATCTGCGAGTCCGACAGAAAGCCCAGTTCGTGCTGGCCAAACGCGGTGATGAAGGCGCTGAAATCTTTGAGAAGTACAGTGCCCAAACTGATAACCAACTCGCCCGCGTCAATAGCATCTGGGGTCTAGCTCAAATGGCCCGCCAAAACCAGGACTATGCTAAACCACTCGTTGCCCTGCTCCAGGACAAAGACCCTGAGATCAGGGCACAGGCCGCCAAGTGGCTAGGCGATGTCCGCCACCGCGAAGCAGGCAATGCCCTGCTTGCAGTGCTGAAAGATACCAGCCCCCGGGCCCGTTTCTTCGCTGCTGAGGCCCTAGGCAGGATTGCGTATCCTGAAGCGGTACGGCCGCTAATTAGTTTACTTGAAAGCAATAATGACGAAGATGCCTATATCCGTCATGCAGCCAGTCTGGCCCTGGCCAGGATTGGCAATATAGAAGCAGTAGTAGCCCTGTCTGACAACCCTTCCCGCGCGGTGAGGATGGGCGCGGTGCTGGCCTTAAGAAGGATGGGCGATGCCGGGATCAAAAACTTTCTGGAAGATGAAGATGAGCTTGTTGTCACCGAGGCTGCCCGGGCCATCAACGATGACTTCTCTATTGAAGGGGCACTACCTGCCTTGGGTGACGTACTCAAAGAAGACCGTTTTAGCCAGGAAGCTTTGATCAGAAGGGCCATCAATGCCAACCTGCGGGTAGGTACCGAAGTGGCCATGCAGAACTTGATTAGCTACGCCCAAAGGGAAGCTGCCCCGGCAGCGATGCGGGCCGAAGCCATTGCTGCCCTTTCCACCTGGGCAAAGCCCTCTGTTTTGGATAGGGTAGATGGCCGCTACCGGGGCGAGATAGAAAGAGACGTGGACGAACTGCGTACCAAAGTGGCTCCTGCACTGGTCAATCTCACCAGCAGCAAAGAAGAAGCGGTTCGCTTAGGGGCAGTACAGGCGATGGGCAAGCTTAAGGTAGAACAGGGCAGCGGGCGTTTACTGACACTGCTCAAAAATGACCCCCAGCCCGAAGTCCGGGTAGAAGCCCTAAGGGCACTGGCGGCCACAGAAGAGCAGAACATAGACCAGGCCATCAAGGAGGCACTCACCGATGAGGAGAAAAGTGTGCGTATTGCCGGGCTGGATCTGATGAACGATATGGATATCTCCGACAAGCTCAAAGTCCTGCTGCTCTCAGAAGTCATTGACAAAAGAACCACCGAAGAAAAACAAGCCGCACTATTGTCACTAGGAAATGTGCCACTGGAAAGTTCGCAGCCGACTTTTGATGGGCTACTCAGTAAACTGGAAGCAGGTAGTTTTCCCTACGAAATCCAGTTGGAACTGGCGGAGGCTATTGACAGTACACATTCTGAAGAACTGAAAGCCAAGTACGATCAAATCCAGGACAACATGTCACCGGATGCGCAACTGGCTACCTATCAAGCAGCCTTATTTGGTGGGGACCCCGAACGGGGACAAACATTAATTTATCGCCATCCTACCGCCCAGTGCATGAAGTGCCATGCCATCGGTGACTACGGCAGCAACGTGGCCCCGCGCCTGAACGGTGTAGCCGACCGGCTCACCCGTGAGCAAATCCTGGAGTCAATTATCAATCCCAGCGCGCGCCTCGCCCCCGGCTATGGGGTGGTAACGGTAGAGCTTGAAGGTGGCAAAAAACTTAGTGGCACCTTCCAGGGTGAGACGGAGAAACAACTAACAATGAAGATTGGCAGCAAACCCGACACAGTGATTCTTCAGGAACAGATTGTAAAGAAGGACTTCGCCCCTTCTTCTATGCCCGATATGAAAAACTACCTGACCAAAAAGGAAATTCGCGATATCGTCAGCCTGCTCACCACCCTCAAAGGCGATCATATGTAGGGTTCGGGTCCCTGTCATTGCGAGCGGAACGAAGCAATTGCGCGGCAACCGTCTGTTAGACCTTAGCAAAGATCTAACAGATTGCCACGGGCTAAAGCCCTCGCAATGACGGAACCCTAACCAATGCAATGACTGCGCTTGTCTTACCTTTGTTTGAAAGCCTATGTCATCTCGGTTTAGAACCTACTACGTTTATCTGCTGACTAACAAAAACCACACAGTTATCTACGCCGGGGTGACCAATGATATAGTACGGAGGGTGAGCGAGCATAAGCAAAAGCGAAACAAAGGCTTCACTGCCCGCTACAACGTAGACAAGCTAGTGTACTTTGAAGAATACCCCTACATCAACGTAAGCAACCGCTCATCCCCATGTTGGAATTCAGGCAGGATTTTCTTTCCATCGGTGAGGCAGCAGATCTGAGAATTTGCCTTCGTAATCAGCATCATTGAGTTTACACAGTATATCCAGGAGCCAGTGTTGAGGATT
>JBBSOG010000473.1:0-4771 GCA_038259985.1 Cytophagales bacterium | reverse complement strand
ATGATGCCCCAATTCACGCCATTGAGAAAAACGCCCGGTTCAATAATGTAGAATCTACCAGCTCGGATTATGTGCTCGTCATGAGGGCAGAAGTTGCCCCCCCCGAGTCCCACGGTCAGGCATTAAGGGCGTCCCACGTATTTATTGACGATGACAAGGCTTTCGTAAGCTACAATACTGAAGGCCCGGAATACCGGGGCGGCGTTGAAGTATTTGATATCAGCAATATTCAGGCACCTTCCATGATCTTCCAAATGATTGTAGAGGATACCGATTACAGTTCTATCTTTTACGATGAAGGTAAAATTTACTTGGCAGGTGCCACCAAAAATTTGGACGAATTTGAATTGAATTCTAATGCTGTGCTGGAAGTGATTGATTATCCTTCAGAAGATAGTATTCAAAATAAAGTAGTGGACATATCCAGTTTTACGGCAACTGATGTCAAAGTTCATGGTAATTATGTTTACATCACTTCCGGTTCTCATGGTGGCCTTACCATACTCGATAAAACTACCCTGGAGGAAGTTGGTGACATCGGCATGGATGACGCCCGCTCTATCGCTTTCAATGATGCACATTATGCCATCATGCAGGGTACACCTGCCAGGGTCAAGATTTACCAGACTTCAGATAACAGCTACGTAAATGGATACAATGTAGGGGGCGCTGATACCCCTGAATCAAAGTCTATTCTAAATATTACGAATGACAAAATATTTGTTCCTGCCGGAAGAGAAGGTTTGAAAATTATGGATTTCCAAACCGGGGAAGTACTTTCCACGATGGGTTTACCTACTTTGGAAGGCGTTGAGGAAGAAATGATTGTGACTAATGGGGTATCCGTCAATGAGGAGAAAATTTTCTGTGCCAATGGTGCCGCTGGTATGTACCTGTCAGAACAACTACCGAATAGCATTGCTTTGCTGGGAAGTGTAGGCTTTCAGGCATCTGCCAATTATGTGGAAAGCCGTGGCCAGGTTATGTTTGTTGCCACCGGTACCGGCGGGCTAAAAATCATTGAAATTGTGGTTTACAATCCTGGAGATGGTGATTATATTCCCGGTGACGAGTGGGATGATCATGGCGCACCCAAAAATCTATGTGAAGAAGCTACTGAGGTTGACCAAAACCTAGAAAACTTGTTGACCGATAATTTCATTGAAACTGAGAACCTGATTGACCGGGTGCCCGCTTATTTTGCTGACGGAGTGGTGACAGATCTTTACATTGAAGAAGATACCGATCTGAAAATTACTTTCTATAGCGAAGCTACTTTGTTTAAAAATACCCTCGGTTATTATATTTATGATCCGCTGAACCCACCTCGCTCAAGGGATGAGATCAACAACATGACGATCATCTATGCAAATGCTTCTGCCAAAGGAAGCGGTGGAAACCTCAGCAAAGGAGATAAAGTATGTTTAGACAACCTGAAGGCAGGAAGCGCGATCGGTTTCTTTTTGATCACTAAAGGATGGAACGGTTCTGAAGTTACCTCAGGGAAGTATATCCACTTCACCTCCAAACACTTGAATACCGACCGCCCCAAGCAGTTTCGCCAGGCAAGCCTGTTGCTCAGAGCAGAAGACCATCAGCTAGGTATCCTTTCCTTTGAAGATATCCGCCTGCCCGGAGGTGACAAAGATTATGATGATGTGATCTTCCTGCTGGAACCCACAAATACCAATAGTGTAGATTTCTCAAAGCTGACTCCATTGCAAATTCCTTAAAATTGTTGACTACCTAAACTGAAAAGACTGTCCAAATGGACAGTCTTTTTTTATTATTGTGGTATGGCAAATATCATATCAGTAAGAGGATTTACTCCCACCTGGGGAGAAGCTTGTTTTATTGCCGATAATGCGACACTGGTGGGACAACTCAGTATAGGTGATTATTGTAGCGTTTGGTTCAATGCGGTAGTCAGGGCAGATGTCAATGAAATCACGGTGGGCCACCATAGCAATATACAGGACGGAGCGATCATTCACTGCACTTATGAAAAAGCGGCTACCCATATTGGCAACTATGTCACCATCGGGCATCGGGCTATTGTACATGGCTGTACTTTAGAGGATAAGGTGATGATTGGTATGGGTGCCATCGTCATGGACCATGCCGTTGTGGAAAGTGGCGCAATGGTCGCTGCCGGGGCGGTGGTGCTGGAGAATACAGTGGTGGAAGCTAATACCATCTACGCTGGCGTTCCGGCAAAAAAAGTTAAAATCATAGGCCCTGAAAATAAAGCCATGATGGAAAGAATTGCTCAAAACTATATCAAATATGCGCAATGGTTTAAAAATGAATGATGAATGATGTAAACTTTCATCACCATACAAAAAATCATATGCTTTAGGCTTTGGTTTTCAAATCGGTTCTCTAAACGAACGAGAAAATATCCTCTATTTTTTGTAGCAACTCCCCTTTCAGTTACCTTCAAGCGACCTACGCCCGGTAGTCTCTGTTAAAGTGGCTGATTTGGCAAGTTTTTTAGCTTTGTATTTAACACTTAAACATAGCTAAGGCTCCACGGTTGATAAGCTGTTGGTTTAGATTTTTCCAACTGGTTTAATTCTTTTTTTTATGGGCTCCAACTATTTCGTTCGCCGTGTACTCATTACCGTGGGCATTACCCTTGCGGCTTTACTCATCCTTCTATTTATTGGTACTGTTTTCAAAGTAGTGCTTATTGCTATTGCTGCCGTGCTGGTCACTGTATTTTTTGATAGCATAGCGAGATGGCTACACCATCGCATGCCTATTTCTATCGGATGGAGCCGGGTGATCGCTGTCATTGCTTTTCTAATTGTGTTGGGTGGTATTGTCTGGGCTTTAGCGCCTTATGTCAGTAATCAGGCGGAGCAACTCAGTAAACAGTTGCCTTCATCTGTTGATGAAGTAAAAAAGCAGCTAAGCCAACTACCGGGTGGCCAACAACTCATCCAGTATATAGAACATAAGGATTTTAAAAAGAGCTTAAGTAGCAACGCACAAGAGTTTTTCTCAGCGGTGTTTGGGGTATTTGGGGCCTTTGCCAATGCCTACATTATTTTGTTTCTTGGCTTTTTAATTCTGGCAAGCCCGCAAGAATATGTAAATGGAATCCTACATCTGATACCCAAATCCAAGCGGGAACGAGGAGAAGAAGTGCTTAACACCTTAGGCCAGACGTTACGCAGTTGGTTATCAGGCAAGCTTTTGTCCATGCTGATCGTCGCCATATTCACTTGGCTGGGACTGTGGATGCTTGGCCTTCCCCTGGCGCTAATCCTCGGCATTACAGCAGGCCTACTGGCATTTATTCCCAACTTTGGGCCACTCATCGCCTTGGGGCTGGGTATACTCATTGCTGCAACCCAGGGACTGGACAAAATGCTGTGGACAACAGCTATTTATATTGGCGTACAAATGATTGAAAGCAACCTTTTAACACCGATGATCCAAAAGCATCAGGTCTCTTTGCCTATGGCCATGATTTTGTTCGCCCAGTTAGTACTGGGAGTGTATACCGGTGTATTGGGTCTTATGCTGGCAACCCCTATTTTTGCCATTGTGTTGGTGTTAGTTAAAATGTTGTATGTAGAAGATGTGCTAGATGATCATGAAAACCTGCTTGCCCCTGAGGAGAAAGTGAAAGAACAGCAATCTTAAAAATGTTAGCCAAAAAGTTGTTTGAAGAGACGCCCTATCCAGGGGATTTTATCAGAGAGCAGTAAACACGCATTCAATACATAAAATAAACTGACAGAATTGCGCACATATTGTAAATCCCGTGGGCGACAATGGAGGCCGTCAGACGTTTTGTCCACAGAAACAAGACGGTATACACCAGCGTAGGGATCAGAATATCAAACCAACCCAAAGCATCTGAAGGCAAATGTCCAGCAGCAAAGAAAAGTATGGATAAAATTGTCGCTATCCACAAGCCTACCCGTGGATTTTTGAAAGTATCTTTGAGGATACTGATAAAGAAGCCCCGGTTGTAGATTTCCTCGGTAATTCCGCCACCGATGACTCCTAATGCAATGTAGGCAAGCAAGCCAATGAGCGTCTCATCCATCATGTCCAGCATTTGTGAGACGTCGTTTCTTTCGGCGCCGCCCGTGGTAGGGATGATCCATAAAATTTGCAAAGCTGCCCATGACAAGCCAGCAAGAAGCCCTAATACACTATCCTTTTTCCAATGCTTCCAGGATAAACCTATATCGCTAAAATCTTTATTGAGCCGCTTCAGAGAAAAGTGAATCAATCCTACTACAGTTGTGAATTGGAATAATGCCATGTACAAAAGATTGATGCCACTTAAGCCTCCGTTCAGCTTGGTAATGCCAAAGAACAAGTTGGGTAATACGAATAGGATAAAGCCACCGATAATTGTCAGTATAAATACAACCAGCGTTTTTGTTCTGGAAATAAGCTTTTCTTGCTCCTTTCTGGCTAGGGTTGTTGATTGATTTTTCATGCTTTGAGTTATATGGTTCAAAATGCTGCTCTCCTTCAGAGTTGCCTGCAAGCGGATGCCGCTGCGTGAACGCTGAGCTTTGAAAAGCAATCCTCAGTGTCCTCTAGTGAGTGATACTAAGAGTGGCAGTTAGACACGCTTTGCAAAAGCGCGCCAGGTGGATAGCTTATTCATCATAACTTTAAATCTAGCGCGCATTACTACATGACCCCTAATCTAAGGTTGCAATGCGTGCTCATATGCATATAAACTCGTTACAGGCGAGCACTAGCATTACTTATTCATCTTTCAAACAATTCACCGGAT
>JBBSOG010000472.1:0-4778 GCA_038259985.1 Cytophagales bacterium | reverse complement strand
TCTTTTTCTAAAAGAAGGGACGATTAATAACCAAGGAGTAGTTGCCATTGACCATTACGACATACGGGGCGGTAGTTTAAATAATAATGATCATGCGTTTTATATATTTAGCTTTGCCAACAATTATTATCGAGGAAACGGATCTATAAACTCAAATGTAGATTTTGGCGATGAAAATGATTTTGAAAACGATCATAAAGGTTTGTACGACCAAATCGCCAATGGCACGCTACCCATCAAGCTCTTATCTTTCACCGGTACTGCCCAAAGCAATGCGGTACAATTAGATTGGATTACCGTTTGGGAAGAGAATTTTGATTTCTTTACAATAGAACGGGCAGGAAGTGACTTGCAATTTAAAGCGATTGGTACATTACAGGGAAATGGAAATACCGAAGCAGAAATGGCTTATGCCTTTACTGATAAATACCCCCTGTCCGGCCAGGCATTCTACCGCCTCAAAGCCACAGATTTTGACGGTTCAGTAGAATATCATAAGATTATCAGCGTCTACTTCAATGGTTTCAGCACGTCTGAAACAAAGGTTTATCCCAATCCTGTCAACAACTACACTTTCAAAATAGAAACGGCCGAAGCTTCCGCGGAATCTGTAAAATTATTAGACATGAGTGGACGGTTAGTGTTTTCGCAAGCCATACAAACGGGTATCAACGAAATCCATTTACCTGAGACCATTAAGCCGGGGGCTTATGTGCTCATCTTGGTAGGTAGTCAGGAAAAGCAGCATCAACAAAGAATCATGATTTTATAAGTTTGGTTTGTAATTAGTCAAAACAGAAGGTGGGTTTTGCCCGCCTTTTGTTTTTTATCCAAAAAACCATAGCCTTAACGCAATCACAACTACCGTAGCTACCAAAAAAATCTTGATCCAGCGGTCGCCTTTCTTTACCGACCAGCGGGAGGCAATCCATGCTCCCGAAGAATTGCCTAGGGCAAGGACTAAGCCATATTGCCAGTTGATTTTGTCTTCCCAGATAAAAACTGCCAAAGCAGCGATGGTATAAATAAGTATCACAAAAGCTTTGACGCTATTGCTTTTCACCAAAGAAAAACGGTTGACCGAGCTGAGTAAGGCAATGATCAAAAAGCCAACTCCTGCCTGAATGAAGCCACCCCAAATACCGATAAAAAAAAACAAAACGATGCTGATTGCCTGATGCTTGTTGTCCAGGCGTTCCACCACGCCTGCCACATTTTTGTTGGGATTGAACAGGATAAATGCCACCACAATCACCATAATGATGGCCAGGAGTTTGTTAAACAATTCGCCATCAATGTCCACCGCAATCTTAGCTCCTAGTATAGCACCCAATAATGCTGAAAGGCCCAGCCAAAGGCTAAAACGGAAAGAATAAACTCCTTTGCTTCTAAACCCCAGTACGCCAAAAACATTTTGAGAGAAGATCGCCACTCGGTTGGAGGCATTGGCTACCGCTGGTGGCAAGCCCATAAATATCAGCACGGATAGCGCAATCAGCGAACCGCCCCCCGCTACCGTATTAATAAAGCCCGCAGCAAAACCTGCCAGGATAACAATCAATATGTCTGTCCAAACCATACAGTTTTCTATCGTTTGTAAATTAAGGGCGAACTTAAGATTTTATAACTATCGTTAAAAAAGTATGACAGTGAATCATGCTTTTTAATTGCATGTTGAGAAGCAGGAATCAGCCTATTACAAAACGATAAAATTTTATGGATTACTTCAACTTCAAGGAGCGAAACCTGTGGGCAGGCTCTCATCTTATTGGACTCCTACTTATCGTGGCAGGTTCATTTGCCATAATAAGCCCCCTTTTCTTTGACGGGAATAATTCTCTGGAGAAGGTTCTATTGATAAGTTTAAGTACAATGACCATTGGTTTAATAATTGTATGTTCTTATGGAGGAACCCTCATTGATTTTAATGAAAAGAAGACAAAGGAATATTATTCGTTTTGCGGTTTTCAATTTGGAACATGGACAGAATTACCAGACATCTCTACTGTAAGTGTAGTTTCTTTTAGCAATCACAGCACAAATATTCCTAATGGGATTAGCTCCACTTTTTCGGGTTTTACTACGCATTTTCATGTTATTTTATTAGCCAATAATTCTGATAAGCCACCGATTACCTTTGAATTTTCAAACAAAGACAGTGCTCTTGAAAAGGCCAAATTTATTGCAGATAAACTGAATGTAGCTTTTGAAAATAGCCTTCAAGATTGAACTAATACACATTAACCTTTCAATTACATAACAAAGCGCTGTCTTTAGCGTACTATTGTAGATTGTTTTACCAAATCCTTAATGAACTTTGAATCCCAAAGTCAAAAAAAATATCAAAAAGCTGTTTCGGAAGTTTTTTCGTAATATCCAGCATATGTTCAAAGCTTTGTATCGTACCCTACGGCATTTTGGATGGCGCCAGGGGCTGCGATTGGGCGTTTATTCCTTCTTCGGCATTTTACTCTCCGGGCTA
The DNA here is from genome assembly GCA_038259985.1 of Cytophagales bacterium. Lineage (GTDB taxonomy): Bacteria > Bacteroidota > Bacteroidia > Cytophagales > Cyclobacteriaceae > Catalinimonas. The sequence continues at coordinate 2,296 of JBBSOG010000472.1, read as the reverse complement.
GGCTTTGTTTTTCTGGTACACATGGGCTTCTTCGGCAGGCTTCCCAATGAACAAGAGTTGCGCAATATTAAGAATTTCAATTCCTCTGAAGTCTATTCTTATGACCGGCAGCTTCTAGGTAAATACTATATTGAAAACCGTACCAACGCACGTTACGAAAATATTGCCCCGTCAATCGTACAAGCACTGGTTTCTACCGAAGATTCCCGTTTTTATGAGCATGAAGGGATAGATTACCGCAGCATGGGGCGGGTATTGGTCAAAAGCATTTTGCTGAGCAATGAAAGTGCTGGTGGGGGAAGTACTCTAAGTCAGCAACTGGCGAAGAACCTCTTTCCCCGACAGGATTACTGGCTGCTCAGCATGCCTGTCAACAAGCTCAAAGAAATTTTTATCGCCACCAGTCTGGAAGAGATTTACAGCAAAGACGAAATACTAACCTTGTATCTCAACACGGTGCCTTTCGGAGGAAATGTGTTTGGCATAGAGGCAGCGACCAAGCGCTTTTTCAATAAAACTGCCAAAGAAATCAGGCCGGAAGAAGGTGCCGTGCTGGTGGGTATGCTTAAAGCGACTACTTATTACAGTCCCCGCTTGCACCCCGAACGGTCAAAAGGACGGCGCAATGTGGTGCTTAACCAAATGGCTAAGGCCGGGCACATCACATCTTTTCAGGCGGACTCCCTCAAAGCCATTCCGATGAATTTGGATTACACCTATGTTACGCATAATGAAGGATTGGCGCCTTACTTCCGGGAAAAACTACGTCATGAAGTGCAAAAATGGCTCAAAGACCATCCCAAAGAAGATGGTAGTTACTACAATCTTTACACCGATGGGCTGAAGATCTTTACCACCATTGACACCCGCATGCAGGCTTATGCTGAAAAGGCCGTGCATGATCATATGAAAGCTTTACAGGCGACATTCTTCAAACATTGGCAGGGAAGTACCCCTTGGGATAAAAACAATGATTACCTCAAAACCTTAATGCAAAGGTCAACCCGCTATAAGCAACTGATTGCTGCCGGTAAAACAGGAGAAGAGGCAGAGACTAATTTTAAGGAAGCCATTCCCATGACCGTGTTCACCTGGGAAGGTGAGCAGGAAAAAACCATGAGCCCGCTAGACTCTATTGCCTATTATCAAATGTTTTTGAACGCCGGTTTTTTAGCCATGCGTCCTGAAAACGGGCATGTGAAAGCTTGGGTAGGTGGTATCAACCATGAGTATTTCAAGTACGATCACGTCACCTCCCGTCGTCAAGTGGGTTCTACTTTTAAGCCTATTGTGTACGCCGCGGCCATAGAAGACGGACAAAAGCCCTGTGACTATATCAGCAACGAGCTCAGATCTTACGAAGAATATGAAGACTGGGCACCGCGAAACGCAGACAACAAATACGAAGGTTATTATTCCATGCCTGGCGCTTTGGCCCATTCAGTAAATACGGTGACGGTTGACCTGATGATGAAAACCGGTGTCAGAAAAGTATCCGCCCTGGCACATGATATGGGGATTGACAGTGAGTTGCCGCCTCAGCCATCTATTGCGCTAGGAACGGCTGATCTTACCCTTTCCGAAATGCTTACAGTGTACAGCACATTTGTCAACCGCGGATACAAAGTGAAGCCTGTCTATCTGCTGGGCATTGAAGATGCCTATGGCAACGTAATCGCGGATTTTAGCAAAGAGAATCCGGAAACTAAAAGGGTATTGCACCAGGAAACTGCTGACCTGATGATGCAGATGCTCAAAAATGTAGTTGATAGCGGTTCTGCCCGCCGTATCCGTTTCGCTTATGGCCTTAAAAATGACATTGCCGGCAAAACAGGAACCACCCAATCGCAGGCTGATGGTTGGTTTATTGGCGCTACCCCAAAGCTAGTCGCCGGCGCTTGGGTAGGAGGGCCTACCCGCATGATCCGTTTTCGCAGCCTTACTTTGGGACAAGGAGCCAATACAGCGCTACCCATCTGGGCAAAATTCATGCAGCAGGTTAATCGCGAACCAGAATTTAGGATGGTAAGTAATAGCCGATTTCCTGAACCGGGCAGAAGGGTAATGGACATGCTGGACTGCGACTTCTACAAAGAAACACTGGACGAAGACCGGGGATTTTTCTGGCGTCTCTTTGCCGGGGATAAAGACCAGAAAAATGAAGATGAAAAAGTAACAGAACAAGTACAAAAAGCCCCCCAACAAAGGCAGCGACGTGAAAAAAAACGCACTAAGCTAGGCGAAGCACTGCGGGATATATTTGGAAGCAAGAAGAATTAATTTTTAGATTGATTTT
>JBBSOG010000471.1:0-4789 GCA_038259985.1 Cytophagales bacterium | reverse complement strand
TGGCAGTGAAAATGAAAATTCTTATGTCAATTACAAGACAGGTATTATGGGTTTATCCCATCTTTATTATTTTAACAAAAATACCTACTACAAACTTTCGCTGGCAGTTTCCCGCCAGGAAGAGCATTTTTATTCTGACTCGCTCAGTATAGAAGACCGCACGCCCATCCCGAACGAAAACGCAGATTTCATCAATAATAAATATTCGGCACACCTGCTCCTTAACAAAAAATTCAATGCCCGCAACATGGTATCGGGAGGGACTATCCTGGATGTCTATGACTTTGATCTGGTGAATTCCCGGCTTGTACCCGGTGATGAAAGCTTGATAAGGAACAGTCAGGGGCAGAGTTTGCTTAGCCAGATATATGTGCAGTGGCAACACCGGTTCAACGATGTGTTGACCCTAAATACTGGCGTCAATTATCAACATTTTGAGGCTAGTGGTAGCCAATCAGTAGGCCCACGCGCAGGTTTACAGTATGAATTAAGCCCCCGGCAAACCATCGGAGTAGGATACGGTAGGCATAGCCAGATGCAACCCCTGGAGGTCTACTTTACTAAGTCTACTTTGGCTGATGGGAGCTTAGTAGAACCGAACAAAGACTTGGATTTCAGTTATAGCGATCATTATGTGCTTTCGTACCAAAATAGCCTGGCGCAGGACCTGATGCTAAAAGTAGAGACCTACTATCAGAACATCAGCAATGCCCCGGTGAATGACGAACCCAGTTCCTTCTCCATGCTCAATGCCGGGGCGGATTTTGCCCCCATAGATGAAACCTTTCTGGTCAACCAAGGCAAGGGGCGTAACTATGGCCTGGAACTGACACTGGAAAAATACTATAGTAAAGGTTATTACTTTCTGGCAACAACTTCCTTATATCAATCCGAATACCAGGGCAGTGATGCGGTATGGCGTAATACGGCTTTTAACGGAAACTATATTACCAATTTGCTGGGTGGTAAGGAGTTTAAAATCGGCAGAAAAAACAACACTCTCAATATTGATGTCAAAATGACGACCTCAGGGGGCAACAGGGTCACACCTATAGATTTTGAAGCCTCACAAATGGCGGGCTACGAAGTAATGAAAGAAGATCAGGCGTATTCCGAACAACTGGATGCCTACCTGAGAGCGGACCTCAAAATCGCTTACCGCATCAATGCCCGCAAAATGACCCATGAGATTGGCATAGACTTACAGAATATCAGCAATAACCAAAACGAGTTTGCCCGGATTTACAATCCTCGTACTAATATGGTGCAGACGCAGTACCAGATTGGTTTCTTCCCAATACCACAGTACCGCATATTGTTCTAAGACAATAAACCCTGCCACTCTGAACAAATTCTAAGGTGGCAGGGCTGAAAATCTACCCATTCAAAATAACAGAAAAATGAAAGCTTGGAAATACAGCGGTTTATTCCTTATAGCCATAGAGATCATCCATACGCTTTTTGCCATTATCGTATTCTGGCCTTTTGTAAAAGGAATGGTCATAGATGGGTTAACTAATGCAGTGACTGACGAGCCGGAGTCCCGGTTCGCAGTACATTGGTTCTTGCTTTCCGGATATTTCTGGATAGCTACGGGCATACTCTGCCATTGGATCATCCGCAAAACAGATACCCCTTTGCCCATATTTTTTGGCGTACTCTTGTTGATATTTGGTTTACTGGCGGTTGGTTTTCAACCACTGAGTGGTACCTGGGTATTTGTAATTCTTGGCATATTTATGATATACTCAGCGAAGAGAAATACTTCCACTACTTAAACCAACTCGATTTAAAGCTTGTCACACAAATAATTTACACTTATGACTTATCAAAGTAAACTTATGGGCGGGATTATTTTTATCACCGTACCTACGATTCAATACGGAGGCTATTTTTTGCTCCGGGTACTTTCTGGTTATGAAGAGGGACTGGCGCTTACTACGTTTCAGGAATCCATGTTTCGTGCCGGGCACGCCCATGCCGGGGTGCTGGTCATCTTGTCCCTGGTGGCGCAGCTCTTTGTTGATCATGCTGCGCTGCCCAAAAGTCTGGCTTGGATGGTTAGAATAGGTTTTCCTGCTGCCGCTATACTGGTCAGTGGCGGTTTCTTTGCCTCGGCTATTGGTAGTAATATTGACCAACCTACTAAGCTAATCTGGATACTGTATTTAGGGATTGTTGTCTTAGCTACTTCGGTACTTACCTTAGGTATCGGCTTATTGAGAAGCAGAAACAGACCAGCGCTTGACCTTAGTGCTCAATTGAAGGTTGGGCTATCTTAAAAACAGATTGATTTTTTTATTATCTTGGCTGATCTGAAGACATATGAAAAATTTCACCATCAACGAACGCATGGTTCGGCTCATCTGTATTCCGCTGTTCAGTATCTTCTTCATGATATTGTACAGTTACGATGAACTCACTTCCCTTGCCGCCATCCTGGTGGAGTTTATGTCTTCCTTAGCATTTACTTATGCGCTATGGGAAGGGAACCGGGCTATCGTGATGCGTATGCGTAAATGGTATCCTTACAATGAGCAAACGGCCAAAAGGTTTATTATACAGATACCCATCCACATCGTATTCACTATTGGTTCGTCCCTTTTGCTTAGTTATGGATTTGGGCTTTTTGGTATTATGATTTGCTCACCTGACGAAAAGTTGACTTATGCTGTAATCAACTTAGTCCCCACATTTCTGATTACTTCCCTATATGAAGGGGCTTATTTTTTTGAAGAATGGAAAAAGAATTTTCAACGTTCAGAGGCTTTGGCCAAAGAGAATATCCGCTCCCAGTTCCAGGCACTGAAAAGTCAGCTAGATCCGCATTTTTTGTTTAACAGCCTCAATACGCTTTCTGCCCTAATTGACCCTCAGAATGAAGATGCCCAGAATTACCTCGAGCAACTCTCGGATGTGTACCGCTATGTGCTCCTCAGCAAACAGAAAGAAACCGTCACCCTGGAAGAGGAACTGGAATTTGTACAGGCATACATTTCCCTGAACAAGACCCGCTACCGGGATAACTTGCTGATCCAAAACCATATCCTGGAAGAAGCCAGGGCACAGAAAGTGGCTCCACTGAGCTTGCAGATATTGGTAGAAAACGCCCTCAAGCACAATATCATCTCCAAAGACAAACCACTCACGCTCAGCATTACGGCAGACAAAAACGGGTATGTTGTGGTGGAAAATAATATTCAAAAGAAAAACATCCTGGAAAAATCTACCAAAACCGGCCTGGAAAATATCGTTAACCGGTATGCGCTGCTCACTGCACGGCAGGTTGAAATCAGCAGTACCGCTGATTTGTTTTCTGTCAGGCTTCCTTTAATTGCCTCATAAATTTGGTGTATGAATATTTTGATCATAGAAGATGAATATCCGGCAGCCGAGAGGTTGCAAAGATTATTACACGAACTCAATGAACCTATAGAAGTGGTAAATGTACTGGACAGTGTAGAAATTGCTTTGGTATGGTTTGCCCAAAATCCTGCCCCTGATCTTATTTTATCAGATATTCAGCTTTCGGATGGGTTAAGTTTTGAAATTTATGAGAACACCGTGGTCAATGCCCCCATTGTATTTACGACATCTTACGATGAATATGCGATCAAGGCATTCAAGGTCAAGAGCATTGATTACCTGCTTAAACCTGTCAAAATTGTTGAACTAAAGCAGGCGATTGAGAAGTACAAACAAATGAAGGGTGCGTTTTTCCATGCTGACCGGCTGGAAAAATTACTGGACAGCTTAAACCATACAGGCAAACAAGCTTTCAAAAAACGTTTTCTGGTGAAAAAGGGGGAGCAAATCCTTCCGATAAGCGAGGATGATATTGCCTACTTCCGTACCGAACACGAAATTGTTTTTTTGTTGACCAAAGAGGGAAAAAAATACGTGGTAGACTATACCTTGGAACAGTTAGAGCAAGTCCTTGACCCGGCAGTTTTTTTTCGGATCAACCGCCAATACATTCTGCATTTATCGGCCATCTCTCAAATACATACCTATTTCAGTAATCGCTTCAAACTGTTCGTGCAACCCGCTTCCGATGAAGATGTGATTGTGAGCAAAAGTAAAGCCAAGCTCTTCAAAGCCTGGCTGGAGAACTGAAACTAATTAGATTTCACACATCCTGTGAATCGTAGATGAGGGCTTTATCCCAGAGATGCTGGCAGTCGGCCACGAATTTTTTGTGGATGGGCTCTACCTGATAAGCATTGTGCTCTTCCACACTATTGAACATTACCAGTAGCGAGACTGCATAAGAGTCATCTATCACCTCACGTTTGGGCGTAGCCGCCGGTACACCGACTTTGAACATTTGTAGGTAATCAATGTCTTGCATTGACTTCAACCCCTGGACAAGCTGGTCTAAATCTTCTTTAGAATCTGGGTTTTTCAGCCAGAAGTAAACATGGTGGAGCAGTTGAGAGGATGATTTCATAGTTAAGCAGGTTAGTTATATTGAGTGTTTAACAATGCTACAATAATTTTTATAAATGGAAAACGTAGTTTTTGCATGTTCCATAGTAATGCAAAGATTAGAGTTATTTTTTGATGATTTTAAACACTTCTCTTTCTCTATCACTATTTATAACGAGTAAGTAAACTCCAGCAGGAAGATGATTAATATTGATGTCTTCACTAAGTTATGCGAATCAAGGGTAGGAAACTAGAAGAAACAGATGTGCTAGCCAATGCCTTAGTTGAGTATGGAAACTCTACAACTAATTGCCCTGTACTATCACATCTGCGACTGCTATGATAATCAATTGGCTCATCA
>JBBSOG010000470.1:0-4823 GCA_038259985.1 Cytophagales bacterium | reverse complement strand
TAACAGACCTTATCCTAAAATTAGCTTCCGGCTGAAGGATTTTGATGCGTACTTCTGATAATTTGCTTTCGTAGCCTTCGTCAATATTTGCCAGGTAAAAAGAGGTATCCCCGGAAAGTGTGCCGGTAGTAAAGGTATTGCCTTCAGCCAGCAAGTCCGTGCCAGCAGCATTTTTATAGAACCGGTATAGTCCACTGTCTTTGGGAATGATAGTCACTGTGCTGTCTACACAAGCGTAAACAGTCTGGCTGACCGGAGGATGCTGGCTGAACTTCTCAAACTGTGCCCGTGCAGCAACCGCCAGTTGTTGAAGTTCTTCCAGGCTACGTGCTGATAATAAAGCAAAAGCAATTTTTACATGGCTATCCGGTGCCAGTGTATCAGATACAGCTCCCAGCATATGGGCTACATCATTTCCGCTTCCATTGGCCCCGGCAGTAGTTTTTCCGATACCTTGTGACACCCACACATAGCGAAGCGAATCGGAAAAGACGTTGCCCAGATCAGCAGTGTTGCCATTTGCATCTGATTTATCAATGGCGTAGTGGGAAGGGCTTTGTTCGCTGAGCAGCGCGATCCCGCTGTATTGATCGTTATCATGGACATAACCCAGCCGATGGGATGCGTCCCAGTCTGCTTTATTTTGAGAAGCATCACCCAGGTTCCAATCAGCAAACAAGGCGCTGTGCAAATTATAAAGTGAATCGCTGCCCCGGTTGATGATCCTATAGGCTGAAATCAGGTAATTTTGTGCTGGCCCTGAGGTATTGGTAAACCACTGCTGTTCAATGCTGAGTTGTATTGGCTTATCGGCATTTCCGTCATCAAAGGTAGATTGAAGCAAAATATCTGCCTGGCTTGATTGGGCAAAACGCAGCGTCTCCAGTTTCTTAAAATCCTGACTATAAGCAGGTTCTGAAAAATCACGAATTACATTGTCAGACACACTGTCCCGGGATACCCCTATCATGAAGCCTAAATTTTTGGCTAAGGTATCGCCCTGAAAGATGAACCCGTTGCTGGAAGCGTTTTTACCTATGTCACCATTACCACCAATCGCCAACCTTATTTTTCCATTGTCTAATACAACATCACCCGGTGAGGAGACAATGAAAAAATATTGATAATCAGTGTATCCCTGATCTTCAAAAGCCAGGCGAAAATAAATTTGTTCATTGGCTGGCAGATCTTCACGTAGATAAATACTGAAACCCTGCTGTCCGGTTTGAACCATCTGCAGAGTATCCAAAGCACCGATAGTAAACACGGAATCTAGGAGCTTGACATAAGGTGAGGGCGAAGAAAGCGTTACCCTCGTCGTGGCAGTCGTGGGACTAAGATAGTTGGTAAAACTTGCCTGGATATTGAGCGTATCACCATAAAAAGCATAAGGCCCAACATGATTTTGGTAAGTAAAATTTGACATGCGCAGTGCCGGAGCTTTACTGTTTGTCAGTGCCTTAGCCATATTTAACCGGCCTTTACCCATTTTTTCCAAGTGCTGACCATTATTTCCTATGCCGTAGATATTGTCCGCGCTCAGGCGGATTTTTTCCATGACTTGCAGGGCATTCAATTCAGGATAATGCGCCCTCAGTAAGGCTGCTGCCCCTGCGACTTGGGGCGAAGCCATAGAAGAACCACTGGCGTAGCCGTAGCCATCGCCATTTTTGGTGGTATAGACACTTGCTCCGGGGGCAGTGATATCTACAAAATAGCTGGTAGTAGTCGCGCTGCGCCACTTATCAGCCAAGTCAGTCTGTGCTACGGATAACACATGGTCAAAAGAAGCCGGGTAAAAATCTTCAAATTTCCCGCTATTGCCTGCTGCAGCTACGACGACGGCATCTTTTTCCAGCACCGCGTAGTTGATCATATCCTGGCCAAAATTAGAAAAAGCATTAGCACCTCCCCAGGAAAGGTTGATGACCCGGCAACCCATAGCCGCCGCGTAGGCAACTGCCTCATAGCCTTGAAAAAAGCTTCCGTCCGTAGACTTAAAGATTTTGACGGGCAGATAAGAAGAATAGAAACCCGTTCCGGCCAACCCAATCTTGTTATCTGGAGTACCAACAGCAATACCACTTACCTGTATGCCATGTATATTTTGCCCGACACTGGGGTCATTGTCATTATCAGCAAAGTCCCAACCCAAAAAATTATCTACATACCCATCCCCGTCATCATCTATGCCATTGATAGGATCGGCTTTGTTTTGCCAGAGGTTATCTGCCAGGTCTTGGTGACCAAATTCTATACCCGTATCCAGGATGCCGATCAGGATGGCGCTATCGCCTTTTTCTATAGCCCAGGCTTGGTAGGCATTGATACGCGCCAGATAATCTTGTGCCCCCCCTACTTTAGCGGCAGGGTCATTAGGAATGTATTCCGCGGCATTGCCTCGTAAGGGCTTCAGCAAATAATAAGGTTCTGCATAGGCTACACTTTCCAGTTGTAGCAATTGCTGAATGGCTTTTTTTAGATCTTGTCCATCTGCCAGACGGATTTTGTAGATATTTTCCGGGTGTACCTGATTGCCGCTTTGGCGGGCACGGGGATTACTGATTTCTTTTTGGACATAGTGAGGCAGCGCTGGTTCAATATCCTTTATTGGGAGCTTCGTTTGTATTTCAGTCAAGGGATCAGCGGAAAAACCCTTCCGGCCATTTGAATTTATTAGGCCAGCATCCCTGATTTTTACGATGATCGTTTGGGGTGCGTAGTCAGCGGCAGTAATTCCCTGCGGCCAGGAAAACTCACGGACATGCTGTGCATAGCTCACGCTGTACAGCAATACCAGACAACATGTCCATATACTTGCCCTGATCCCAAAAAACATAGCCATGCAATTTTTACTTAGCAACATGACACTTCATTTCAGCAAATAGTTGGTACAACCACATATTAGGTTGAATTGCTAAAATTATAAGGATACGATGTACTAAGCTTGACTAAAGCTAGCAAAATACTACATTAGTTAAAATGATTTAGGGCTAATTAGCTTAATCTATCAATAATCAATTGCATCAAGGAAAAATTCCTCTGGATATGTAGGAAGTAGCGATTTTCTCTATTGAGCTTACAAAGGAAGCAGTCCTCAAATCCGGTATGCCTTTCGTCTTCATCATATCCCTGGTTTCATGGTAAGCTGTCACCATTATTTCTTCCAGGCCAGAATTGACAATATCTATTTCTCCCGGACCGGTTTCCATCAATTTATGCTGCACATCAGTAAGCTGACCGCCGGTCAGCCCTTCCATGGCCTGTAGTATTCGGCGGTTGTTTACTTCTTCATAGCGCTTATCCATGCGTCCAAAAGAAACCCGGGACAAGTTTTTGAGCCACTCAAAATAAGACACCGTAACACCACCCGCATTCAGGTACAAATCAGGAAGGATCATCACATTTTTCTCATGAAGAATTTCCTCAGCCTCCTTGGTTACCGGTCCGTTGGCCGCTTCAGCGACGATTTTAGCTTTGATACGGGGAGCGTTCTGAGCAGTAATTTGCTTTTCCAAGGCAGCAGGCACCAATATGTCACATTCGTATTCTAAGAGTTCGTTAGCATGTTCTACCGCCTTACCCTTCCCATAATTAACGATTGACCCACTACCCTCTTTGAGATGGGCGAGTTCATCAATATCTAAACCATTTTCGTTGTAGATTCCCCCGTTGTATTCCGCTACACCAATGACAATAGCCCCTTCTCCCTGAAGAAACTTTGCTGAGTGGTAGCCCACATTACCAAGACCTTGAATAATTACTTTTTTGCCTTCCAGTCCGGTGGTCAGCCCAATAGCTTTCATATCCTCTTCCACGCTTACTGCTTCGCGAATGCCAAAAGCCACGCCCCTCCCGGTGGCTTCCGTCCTACCCCTGATTCCGTGTAGAGATACCGGCTTGCCAGTTACACATCCGTAGGCATTGATCTGCTCGGGGAAAAAAGTATTGTAAGTATCGGCAATCCAGGCCATCTCCCGTTCTCCGGTGCCGTAGTCAGGAGCCGGTACGTCCAGCGCCGGGCTGATGAAATTTTTCTTGATCAGTTCAGAGGTATAGCGCCGGGTAATGGATTCCAGTTCAGACTCCCTGTATTCCCGGGGATTGATACAAACGCCTCCTTTGGCACCCCCGAAAGGCACATCTACCAACGCACATTTAAAACTCATCAGGGCGGCCAAAGCCATTACTTCATCTTCATTAACATGGCTGCTGTAGCGAATACCGCCTTTTACCGGTAAGCGGTGGTGTGAGTGTTGTACCCGCCAAGCGGTAATTACCTTATATCCCCCACCCGAAAGCTTAATGGGAAAATTAAATTTATAGACACTGTTACATTGCTTAATTTGCTCAATGAGTCCTTGGGGATGATCGGTATAATTGGCGGCTCGGTCAACATAGCTGCTGACGTCTCCAAAAAAACTGTAATTGTTCATAAGATTGGGTTAAACGTTAAAAAATCCTGATAACGGGTCTAAACAAATATACTTAAAAGATGCTCATGGCAAGTAAAAATCAAAGCTTATATCCCGCATGCATTTGAAATGTCCTTTGGGGCATTGGCTATAACCAATCTTGGAACAGGGACGGCAGGACAACTTATTATTTTCCATTACCGTAAATTTTGTGCGGTAGGGATACATGCCAAACATCGGAATAGTATTACCCCAAATAGAGAAAATTGTTTTCTTGAACGCTGCCGCGATATGCATCAAACCGGTATCGTGGGTAAATACATATTGCGCGTTTTTCACAATTGATGCCGACTGGTTGAGGTTGAACTTTCCACAGGCATTGAAGATGATGGCTTTCTTATTTAGCTC
>JBBSOG010000469.1:0-4830 GCA_038259985.1 Cytophagales bacterium | reverse complement strand
CTTAGATCAAGGTTTTCGAGTGGAGCAAGAGCTAATCGACCTGGATTGGCTAAACTGAAAGAGCAACTCCGAGCGGGAGATACATAGGTGGCTTGGAGAATAGATCGTTTAGGAAAAACCTTGAGGAATCTGATTGGATGGGTTACCTGGTTAGAAAGTGAGGGTATCGCTTTTAAGAGTCTACAGGATTTTATTGAAACCAATACTTCTGGAGGAAAACTCAATTTTCATATGTTCGGAGCACTGGTAGAATTTGAAATGAATCTCATACGGGAAAGATCTCAAGCTGGCTTATTGTCTCCAATAGCTCGGGCCGAATGGGGGGCGCCCCCACTGTCATTAAGTTAATGGGTCTAGAGGACAGGTTTGCGGTTCATGGTGACTTTAGGTTTTTTCTTCTTTTTGTACTTTTTGGGGGTTCTGCTAGGCCTTCTGTCTGTCCTGACGGGTTCCACGTGTTGGATGAAAAGCATTTTCAAGGATACTATAAGCTCTTCGGGCTGCTGGCTGTAGAAAAGATCAATGACCCGTTCTTTAAGAAATCCTAGCGATAAAGCCTGACGGTTCGCCGCCTTTAGGTTTGCAGCGTAGTAGAATTCTAAGAAATCAATTGTTGCTATTAGAATGTGAATATGTGGGTAACTCAATAGAGTTATCCATATATTCACATTTAAAACGTCTGGGTGCACCATGTACGCCGCTAAGAAAAACTTATAACGCAATTTGGACTCAGACCAATTACCAGACGCGCTTCAGGTAGAAATTTAGGCTCACGACCTATTATTAAGCGGGGCGCCCCGTGGCGTTTTGAAGATACGTCTAATATGGTTACACTTCTAATAATAAAGTTATGAAATTCAGATTTTTTATTGGCATTGACAGCGATTTCTATGGTTTAAACAAGTAGGGTCGTATAGTTTTTTTCATATCGCCGGGCGACTCCGTTTCGGTTGTCGCGGATACAGGCGAAAACTCGGTGGATGATCTTGTTGCGTACCGCGTTTATTACCAGCAGGGCCCGGCCCCCCGGTTTATTCTTGCCCTGCTCTACTTTTCGGTGATAGCGCCCGGCGCCCGGTATTTAGCCATTTCTCCCTTACCAGACACTACTGAAAGGGCTGCCAGGGTGGCCCCGCCATGTGCAACAGTTTCTTCATCTGCTTATTGGCTAGATGGCTTACCCTAGTGCCACCGCGAATGCTAGTACCAGAGCTATGCCGCGTCGGCGGTCCGATCAAAAGGTGCTACCCCAGAGTAGCAATCGGACCGCCGAGCGGCAAACTTTCTGGGACAGCTAAACAGTTTAAACCGGGCGTCGGTCGCTCATTGGTAGCAATTACCATTTCACAAAAGACTACCGCAGCGGCGGCCGCTTCACCGACTCCATCTACCGAGGTAACCAGATCAAACAGGTGTTTGAGCGAATCATCTTCTTTGATGAGAACCCTGATCTTCTTCTCCACTACAGCAATCTGATTTTCTAACGCTTCAACAGGCTTTCTGTTGAGCTTTTCCATCTCTTTTTGCAGCTTCTTATCCTGAAAAGCAGCGCTCGGCGCCCGACCACTTCGTTGACAGGGACTTTCAAAGCGTTCTTGGCATTGAGTAGTCTTTTGCGCAAGGAAACCAACAGCGGGGCTGCCCCAACAGGTTAGGCTCTGCTGAAGATTAATGTTTTTAGCCAAACACGCTTGTTTGAACTGGTCGATACTAGCCATTGAGCGGCAGCCGCGCTGTTGTCCACCTTGAGGTGAAAAAGGTGTTGCTTTTGGTCTCTGATAGCGATGTCCAGTGTTTTCTTACCGGGCGTCGGACGCTGATATCAATGCCAATGAAAAAAGAATAATGCATACCTTAGTGTTTAGAGGTTAATCAATAATCAAGATACTTTCAAAACGCCACGGGGCGCCCCGCTTAATAATAGGTCTGGGGCATTGGGCCTTCACCTGAATTTCTATGGCACCGGCTACCCGGCCGAAGCTTATCTTGATAAACCAACCTAAGTCTGACCGAGTCGCCGGGCGATCGCGGCGTAGGTGTTTCTCCTGGCGACGGCCTTAGCCGCCGGGGCCCGGTGCACCTAGGCTGGTGGTCAGGCTGTGAATATGTGGGTAACCTGATAAGGTTATCCATATATTCACACCGTAACAGCAACAACCGGGCGCCGGGCGCTGCTTTCTTAGAATTTTAATATGCTACTAACCTAATGGCGGCGGCCGCCCACTACCTTGCGGTCAGGCAAGTCCATAATAATGGTTAGATATAGCCGCCCTTGGATAGTCTTAATATACGTGATATCCGATACCCATGCTTTTGCCATAGCCCCGGGGATAAATTTCCTGTCTAACAGGTTTTTGGCGATTGGGTAGTGATGATTAGAATCAGCGACCGACGCCCGGTAGTTTTTATCTTGAACTTTCTGTGAACAACACTTCTGATACCAGCTACCTTCATCAACTTGGCTACTCTTGGCCTAGATACCTGAATTCTTCTTTTGTGGAGTTCACGAGTAATCTTAGGACTACCGTAGCGTCCTTTACTTTCTTTATGCATCTCTCGGATCAGTTGGAGAATACTCTGCTTATCTACCTGCCGGGCCGATGGCTTTCTATTAAACCATTGATAGTAACCGCTTCGGCTTACTTTAAACGCTTTACACATCTTCCCAACCGGGTGCCGGGCGCGGCAAACGTAAATCGGTGCTTTTTCATGAACCCGAATATTTGCTGCCCCCGTGGCGCGTTCGCTCTTGGAGAAGATGCTGACCGCCTTTTTTAAGATGTCACGTTCTATCTCAGCTTCCCGTAACTGCTTTTTTAGTCTGGCTACTTCAGCCTGTTCCGGTGACAAGGAAGGTCGGACGTGTCCAGAAAAGCCACCTTCTTTCCGTTGCTTATGCTCCCGCTTCCAACGGCTCAATAAGTTGGCGCGAATGCCTAATTCCTGTGCTACTTCACCAGTGGGTTTCCCCGATAAGCAGAGTTCCACCGGGCGCCGGGCGCAGCCATTACTTTAAAGGCTCGGTCGAATTGTCGTCTCTCTTGTTTCATGATTAGCTAAGTTAAGGTTTTCAGGCTTAACTTATTGTCCACTCAAAGCTAGCAAGTACAGGGCGGTGCTGCATTACATAGGTGTACGAATCAGCAAAGCATTTGCCTTCAGTATTTCGGTTCCAGACATTTTTGTAATTATAGAAGATGAAGACAGCTCCCTTGCTACTTTCGTCGCTAATTCTCTCGTGTACTTGGGGAATAATCAATACGCCTACTTCGATATTTTTCATAACTACTCACTAAGTTCGATTGCATTTACTTTGTCACATAAAATGGAATATTGGCCGTTGCCACCCGGTTTATTTTTTCTTTTTTAAGGTATACAAAGACCCGGTAAGCACCTTCTTCTTCCGGTGCATTAAATTGAAGAACAGGGCGGTTTCCTTGTGCAAACAAATCTTTTAAGAGATCAGGCTTTTGCTCCCGGTCACCTCCTTCTTTAAGGTCGGTACTTTCATGATAGATCTCCCATTCAACCTGTGTTTTATCAAAATCCACATCTTCAGCGAATACTTGTGCACGATACTGTTTGCCTGGGTTGAAGTACACATTTTGCAGAGCAGATTTTCCATCCAAACGTATTGAATCAATATGCGGTGCACGTTCTTCAGGCCATTTTCCCGTCCAGTTATACTGCATTGCGTCCACTACCTCAGTAGGTGCTCCACTCTCCATAAACAATCCGTACCAGGTATGCGTACGTTCCTGTTTTTGTCCCCATAAGAATACATAAGAACCAAGACACTTTTCAGCGTCTTTTTTCATTGATGCTTCATAACTTTCTTGGTAGACTTTTGCTTTTTCGGTAGTAGTTTCTTCAATTGCCACGCCCCATTCGGTCTGAGGAACTTCCCAGTGACCGGTCGGTCCCCATTCTGTTACAATATAGGCTTTGTCCCAGCCAAATTTCTTCAGGTTGTCAGATAAAGAAGGAAGTCCGCCATATGTGTTTACAGCAAGCAAGTCCAGATCCTGACATTTCTCTGTGATTTCATTCACATTTTCCTGGGTGATGCCAGCGGTCATTGTAGTGGTGAGATGATGTGGATCCAATTCGTGAATCATTTTGGATACATTATTCACTGCATGCCACATACTTGTTTTGGTGTATCGTAGATTAAGTTCATTACCGATACCCCAGATTATAACGGCTGGATGATCTTTGTACTTCAGTACTTCCTGACGTATTTCTTCATGTTGCTTTGCCACAGCTTCCTTGTCATCATAATCAAAACCATGTCGCTCCTTGTCCATACTAAGACCTAAACAAACAGAAATTCCTTTTTCATGAGCACGGTCCAGCAAGTCCATGGTATTTTCGTCAGTTCCCCAGCGGCGAATGGAATTTCCTCCTATTGAAACTAGCAGATCAAGATGCTGCTCTCCCCCTGCTCCTTTTATGTAGTAAGGTTCTCCACCTCTATATAATTTAACTCCCCCCCTTCTCCCCTGATTTCCACAGATATAGCATCGCTTTCATTTGGGTCTGATGAAACCTGTGGCCAAGAAATCGCTACAATAAGAAAATATAGAATGTTGCTAAAAAATAAATTATACATGGTTGTGAGGTTTAAGTGAATAATAATTTTAATGCCCTGGTTTAATATATTGTACAGTTTTTAACTGAGAATTTAATGAAAACACTTGAGGTTTATGGTCATTATTGGCTACCAGGACCAAGTAGTCTTTTTGTGTCTGTAGCAAAGCTATATTGCGCACATCATAAGGAGCGTAAAACCCACTCTGCCGGTAGCCTATAGCATGCAGCCCTCCCTGT
>JBBSOG010000468.1:0-4841 GCA_038259985.1 Cytophagales bacterium | reverse complement strand
CTCAAGCACCAACACCCATCATTCCGCCAGGTAGCGGGGATTGATGTCATGGACTGGCGCACCGAGGCTGTCAAAGATGAAATCGGGTTTCACATGCTGGACTTCACACAGCCGGGCACGTTTAGCCAGGTGAAATACGATACCATGAGTTGCCTGGCGGTACTGCATCATGTAGGCAATACTGATGAAGCGCAAAGCGTTTTCTTACAAAATATCCGCCACTCACTTTCTGATGGAGGCAGACTGATTATTGAGGAGGATGTGATGCTACCGAAAGTAGAAATCAGTCGGCATAAAGCTTATCAAAACCAGATAGAAAGGTTGAAAAAAGAACAGGCTATTTTCCCGGAGTTCCTTCAGTTTGACTACACTACACAAAAGGATTGCATCATCCTGGTAGATTTTCTAGCCAATGCCCTGGCGGTAGGTGTGCCGGAGATGGCTTTCCCCTGCGGGTTCCGCAGCATAGAAGAATGGATAAGCTTACTGGAAAATAATGGATATAAAATTCAGGAATTCAGCATCGCAGGTTTTGTGCCCGGCAACTTCAACCAGTCTTCGCATGTCTATTTTGTGCTTGAAAAGAAGTGAAAACAAGTAGGATAAGTATCGGCCAATCAGGGAATACTCTTAGCTAATATTTTGTTTAGTCTGGTATCCATTATAAACTCAATCCATGCAATTCATTACACATATCCTATATATATTTGGCTTTTTTTTCCTGATAACAGCCTGTAGCAGCAGCAAAAAACTAGACCAATTATTCACTAAGGCTTCTCCTTATGAAAAGTATCTGCAAAACCTGCAAAAAAATGAACTGGACCAGACTGCCCTGGGTGCGGACTGGCTGAAAGCCGGGGAAATAAGTCTGGAAGATTCACTCTTGATTGGTTTGCCTTACAATGAAACAGGTTATTTTTCTCCACAAAAGCCAGCCGCCCTTAGCCTAAGATATCCGGTGCAGGAAGGCCAGCAGATACAAATTGTCCTGGAGCACCTTGCCCAGCCTGAAGCCATTTTTTTCCTGGATGTTTTTTCTGTAGAGAATGACAGCAGCCTAACGCTTTTGCATTCTGCGGATACTTTACCCCAACTAAATTACGAAGTAAAGGAAAGCGGCTGGCATGCCTTACGCATTCAGCCCGAACTCTTGCGGGGCGGGGCTTACACCTTGGCTATGCGTTATCAGCCCTCCCTTTCGTTTCCTGTCAGTGGCATTAACAGTAAATCGGTAGGTAGTTTTTTTGGTGATTCCCGTGACGGAGGCAAAAGAAACCACAAAGGTATTGATATCTTTGCGCCCAAAGGTACACCGGTGCTGGCAGCAACCGATGGCACTGTAGGCCAAACTACTCAAAGTGGGCTGGGAGGTAAAGTAGTCTGGCTAAACAATTTAGAAAATCGCTTCAGGTTATATTATGCTCACCTTGATAGTCAAGCTGTAAGGCCAGGGCAGCGGGTATATGTCGGAGATACTTTAGGCTTTGTGGGCAATACCGGCAACGCCCGTACTACCCCACCTCACCTGCATTTTAGTGTTTACAAGATGGGTAAAGGCGCTGTTGACCCCTACCCCTTTGTGCATGCTTTGCTGGACGAAGAACCCATACTGGCAGCAGACCAAACAGAAGTAGGGATTGCCGTCCGAACCAAAGCGGTTTTGTCCAATGTGCGTCGGGCACCCGCTACTGATTCAGACATCGTAGATAACATTCCGCAGCATACGCTGTTGTATGTAGAAGGAAAGAGTGGCCGCTGGTACCGCATTTCCCTGCCAGATCATCAGCAGGGATACATCCATGACAGTCTGATAGAGCCTTTGGAAAAACCTACCCGGCAACTTAAGCTCACTGCGTTGGACGATTTTTATTTTGACGATCCTTATGAAAATAAAGCAGTGCGTGGTAATTGGGTTAATGGAGAAACACAGGTGCTGGCTACCTTTGATTCCTTGCTTTATGTCAGGACAAATGAGGGCCATTTCGGTTGGGTAAAGCCCTATGAAACAGATAGAACGTCTAAATAAAGATTATTCTTGAAGAAAATAGAACATAATTTTCAATATTTAACTTTGCCTTCCTATACTGGCACTAAATTTATTATGTTTAAGGAAAATTGAGCCAAACACAAACCATATCGCTTTATCAGCCTCTGCTGCACGCTATTGCCCTCCGCATGGTAGGCTCTTGGCAAGATGCTGAGGATATCGTACAAGATACTTTTGTGAAATGGCTTACCATTGACCAGGAAAAAGTAGAGAATACCAGGGCTTATCTTATCCGCACGGTCACGAATAACTGTATCAATCACCTCAATTCATTCCGTAAGAAGAAGAGCGAGTATTTCAGTAATTTAAAGAATAGCGAATTGCTGGAGAAATACCGTGATTTTGAGTTTCCCCGTTTTGACTTTGAAAACGAACTAGCCGAAGCCCTGGCTTTGCTACACAAAAAACTGGAACCTATAGAGAAAGGAATCTATTTGCTCCGCGAGGTGTTTGACTTTGAATACGAAGATTTGCAGGAAATCTTCGGAAAGAAAAAAGAAAATTGTCGTCAGCTCTTTTTTAGGGCCAAAGAAAAACTTCATCAGAATAATTTAAGTAAATCTGAATCCGAAACACAACCCCTTCAATTGCTGGAAAGCTTTAAAAAAGCCTGCAATTTCGGTCAGTTATCAGAATTTGTTAACCAGATTAGTCAGGAGGTCAATAAAATGACCCAACAAAAAAACTAAAAAAATTTTCCTTTTCTGTCACATCTCCATTTCTCACTTGTCTACTTACAAAACATCCCTTTTAAGGGAAAGGTATACTAAAAAATTACCAAATCTTTATTACAAACGCTTATGTACGTCATTCTCGCTTTCTTTGTAGCACACTGGTATTTGTCCTTATTCTTTCAGACTTTCTTTTTGCACAGATATGCTGCGCATAAGGCATTTACCATGTCCAAAACTACCGAAAAGGTATTCTTTGTGCTGACCTGGATTTTTCAGGGTTCCAATTATCTGAGTGCCTTCGGTTATGGTGTGATGCACCGCATGCACCATGCTTTTGCAGATACCCCTGAAGATCCGCATTCACCTACTTACGACGAAACCATCTGGAAGATGATGTGGAAGACCAAAACGATCTACTCGTCCATCTGCAATGGCAAGCTCGAAGTAGAAGACAGGTTTACCAAAGGTGTGCCCCGTTGGGATGTCTTTGACAAATTCGCTCGTTCATGGGTTTCCCGTATTTTTTGGGGCACTATCTATGTTTTGATCTATATGCAATTTGCTACCGTATGGTGGTTGTGGTTATTATTACCGCTCCAGTTCCTAATGTCACCTATTCATGGGGCGGTCATCAACTGGTTTGCGCATAAATATGGCTATAGAAACTTTGAAGTAAGCGACACTTCCAAAAACTTCTTGCCGGTTGATTTTCTGATGATGGGAGAAAGCTATCATAATAACCACCACAAGCATAGTTCACGGGCAAACTTCGGCGGCTTCCGCTGGCACGAAATTGACCCCACTTATCTGGTGATTCTGCTGCTTAACAAAACAGGTGTCATCCACCTCAACAGCCGAAAAGAAGTAAAAATAGGAGAAGCTAGGAGAGCAGCATAAATAAATTTGTTCCGAAAGATCTTAGTAAAACCCGGTGTTCAATGATATTATTGAGCATCGGGTTTATCATTTTAAAGCTATGCTACAACTAAAAAACGTCCATCATATCGCCATCATCTGTACCGACTATCAGCGGTCAAAACATTTTTACACCCAAATTCTGGGTTTTCAAATTATACAGGAAGTACACCGGGAGGAGCGACAGTCCTACAAGTTAGACTTGGCGCTCAATGGGCAGTATACCATAGAATTATTCTCTTTTCCTCACCCCTCAGCACGCCCTAGCCGCCCGGAGGCTACCGGGTTAAGGCATCTGGCTTTTGAAGTAAATCATGTGGATGAAGCTGTTCAAGAACTCAAAAATCAAGGCGTGGAATGCGAAGCGATAAGAACAGACCAGTTGACCGGCAAACGCTTTACCTTCTTCGCTGACCCGGATGGATTACCGCTGGAATTGTATGAAAAGTAAAAAGGGTAGCTAATTAGCCACCCTTTAGTTTGAAGCGTTTAGTTTTTATTAAAAATGATATCTCACAAAGGCTTCCATCGCTTCATATTCCGCTAGCCCCAGCCGGTCATAGGCATCAGCGGTGCCTTTGTTCCGATCTTCCGCACGCTGCCAGAATTCCCGAGGGTCTGAACCCGGGAACAGGGGACGGTCTTTTTGCGACTGGTGCTTGAACACCGCACGGCGCTTTCTCATCAACTCTACCGGACTGATAGGCACGGCCATCTCAATCTGATGGATATCCCATTCCTGCCATGCACCACGGTATAACCATATATAACAATCTTTCATCCAATCTTCATCTTTCAAGCGTTCTACCGCCTGCATGATGGCATTCAGACAAACCCGGTGGGTGCCATGAGGATCAGAAAGGTCACCGGCAGCATAGATCTGATGCGGTTTTACCTTTTTTAATAGATCTACCGTGATTTGCACATCTTCCTCTCCCAGAGGTTTCTTCCGTACCTTTCCGGTTTCGTAGAAGGGCATGTCCATGAAGTAATAATTCTCCTCCGGGATACCGCAATAACGGCAGGCTGCTTTGGCTTCACCGCGACGTATCAGTCCTTTAATCAATTGTACCGCACGGGGGTCAGCTTCACCAGGTTGTTTGCTTTCTGTAGCTTTGAAAACTTCGTTAAATAAAGCATCTACTTTATCATCCTTTAGGTCAAATACTTCTTTGAAATCTTTGGCGAAATCTGCAAAGCGGAGG
>JBBSOG010000467.1:0-4875 GCA_038259985.1 Cytophagales bacterium | reverse complement strand
AGGTAGCGGTATAGTTGTCATTAGGCTTACTTTTGCCGAATAGTTTATAATACTCAGGCTGATAATAACTAGCCCATTCAAACATTGGCAGCGCATCTTGTGGGTCAAAAAGCATTCCCGGCTGGTATTCAGCCAGTCCGGCGGCCGCCCTTTCTTTATCCAACTTCACTTTGGAGTTGGTCCATTCTTTCCGCTCCAACTCACCGGTGGCATAGGGCAGGGTATAGGCTACCGACTTTTGGATAGCAGCCCCGCTAGGGGAAATGTAACTGTACAGATCAAAAGCCGGATCAAAAGGGGATAAATTATTAAACGCGCTTATGGTGGGCTTAAGTCCGCTGACATGGTAGTGCAAGGCATCGCGTTGTTTCAGGTCATTGCTGGTGCCATCGGCAAAGTACGCGGTATTGATATATTCTTTAAACCCTTTGATCGCATAATCTTTCATGGCTTCGTCATCGGTGATCACTCCTACCATACCGATGATTTTGTGGCGTTTAGCTTCCCAGTTGTTGTTCGGCGTGCTAGGCCGCTTCATTTGCGCTTGCGCAATCTTTCTCATCCATTCCTCTACCTGCTGCTGTTCCCGCTTTGAAAATTGATCCTGAAACAAGTAATAAGCCCAGAAAATGGGCGTGAATTTGTTTTCGTTGATGGTATTACCGTCAGGCTGGTAAGTATTGGCCCAGGCAGTCACATATGCTTTGGCCTTTTGGGCGTACTTATCCTTGTCGTTGCCATAACTGGCGTAGATAAAATCCCCCACCTTGTCGATATCTTCCAGGCTTTTTCGGGTATCTATCCGGTCAGGATTGTTTTGTAGCAAACCTTCGTAGTATATCTTTTGGAGCGGACGGGGATCATCCTGCAAATGTTTGTCGGCGAGTCGGGCGATGCTATCGTAAAGCTGCCTGGCCTCGTCATTCTCAGAGATCAATTGCTTAAACCGGCTAATTTCCTCGCTGTCCAAGATGACCACATCCGTAGTCTGGGAGTAGGTCAGGAAAGGCAGCATACAGAAAATGAGCAGCAGTAGGGTTGTGAGGGTTTTCTTCATGTCTTCAGAATATAGTGGATTCATCCCTGCAAATTTAAAGATGAATTTTAAATTTGCAGGGATAAAAAATAAAAAACATATTTACTTAACAAAAGTAAAAATAATAAATTACATTTATATTTGTTAAGTAAATCATGAAGGCATGAAATCACAATCCCTGGGGGAATTTGAAGAACTGGTACTGCTCACCGTCGCTGCCCAGCATGATGAAGCCTATGGCGTTTCTATCATGGAAGGGCTACAGGATAAACTGGAAAAAAGCCTCAACATCAGCGCCATTCACGTCGCGCTTAAGCGCATGGAAGACAAAGGCTTTGTCAAATCACGCTTTGGTGGAATTACCGGAGAGCGGGGTGGTCGGCGGAAGAAGTTTTATGTCATCACCGCGCTGGGCAAAAGGATGCTGGACCAGCAGTATGCCTTACGCACCAGTATTTATCAGCAGATTCCGAAAATCTCTTTTGGATAGTTAATAAGGATTGAAGAACTGAATGGAAAAGCCACTGCCCCCAAAATATGCCCTCCGTTTCCTCCGCTGGTTTTGCCGGGAAGACTGCCTGGAAGAGATAGAGGGGAATATGCTGGAACTGTTTGAACAGCAGTGTGAAGAGTCGCCGAGAAAAGCCCGGCGAAAGTTCATCCAAAACGTTTTGCTGCACTTCCGTCCGGCTTTTATGAAGTCATTTCAAATACATTACATCCAAAACCACCGTGCCATGATACGCCACAACTTTTTGCTCACCTTCCGTAATTTCCAACGCTACAAAAGCACCTTCCTCATCAACCTGATTGGCTTGTCTTCTGGATTAGCCTGTGCCTTGCTCATTTTTCTGTGGGTGCAGGATGAGTTGAGCGTGGATAAGTTTCATGAGAAAGATGCGCAGTTGTATCAGGTGATGGAAAATCAGCACAATGCTGATGGCATTGTCACCACTGATGCAACCCCTGGCTTATTGGCAGAATCGCTCGCTGAAGAAATGCCGGAAGTTGAATACGCCACCCCTACTTCCTGGCCCGAAAAACTAACACTTTCCGTCAAGGACAAAAATATTAAGGCAGAAGGACAATATGTAGGCAAAGATTTTTTCAATATTTTTTCGTATGATCTCATCCAAGGCGATAAAGATCAGGTATTAGCAGATAAAAACACGATTGTCATCTCCGAAACTCTTGCTACGAAACTGTTTAATACCACCGAAAATATAATAGGCAAGTCCATAGAAATTCAACATGAGCGGCAATTTCTGATCTCTGGGATATTTAAAGAAACCCCTTCCAACTCGTCTACTCAATTTGATTTTGTACTGTCTTTTGAAGTCTACAAAGATGATTCACCTTGGGTGCTAGGCTGGACAAACAATGGTATTCTTACTTACCTGGTTTTAAGAGAAGGCTCAAATGTTGGTCATCTCAATAAAAAAATTGCAGACTTTGTCAAAACCCACGGTGGAGAAGAGCATGTTAGTCTGTTTGCCACACCTTATTCAGAAAATTATCTGTATGGCAAGTATGAGAATGGGCAGCAGGTAAGTGGCAGAATAACTTACGTACGGTTGTTTTCTATCATTGCTATCTTCGTTTTGGGTATTGCCTGTATTAATTTTATGAATCTTTCCACGGCAAAAGCTTCCAGAAGACTCAAGGAAATTGGTATCAAAAAGGCAATTGGCGCACACAGAAATTCGCTGATATCGCAATATCTGAGCGAATCCCTTCTGATGGCAGGCTTATCGCTCATCACAGCCCTTATAATGGTACTCCTTTTCCTTCCGCAGTTCAATGAAATTACCGGTAAACAACTCGCCCTTCACCTGAATACCCGACTGGTTTTGACTACGCTGGGCATCACTATCTTCGCCGGATTGTTAGCGGGCAGTTATCCGGCTTTATATCTTTCCAGCTTTAAACCGATAGCTGTATTGAAAGGAACCTTCAATACGTCTATCGGAGAGCTTTGGGCAAGAAAAGGATTGGTCATCCTTCAGTTTACGTTGTCCATCATGCTGATTGTTTCGGTGCTGGTGGTTTATCAACAGATCGCTTATACGCAAAGTAAAAACCTCGGATATGACAAAGATAATATCGTTCATTTTGAAGTGGAGGGGAAGGCAGAAAAAAGCTTGGATGTCTTTCTTTCAGAAATGAATAACATACCGGGCATTATTAATGCGTCCAGCATCGGACATAGCTTGGTGGATGGCGGGTACAGAAGCAGCTCGAGTACCGTTCAGTGGGAAGGGAAAAATCCTGACGACATCGTTGAAATGGAATGCGTAAGAGTCAACTATGATATGATAGAAATGTTGGACATCGACATGGTAGCCGGACGCACTTTTTCCAGAGATTACAGCACGGACAGCACAAAAATTATTTTCAATGAAGCGGCTATTGAAACAATGGGGATAAAAGATCCTGTGGGCAAGGTAATTAATCTTTGGGGAGTGGATAGGCAGATTATAGGCGTGGCGAAAGATTTTCATTTTCAATCTTTCCACGAAAAAGTAAAACCTCTGTTCTTTATATTAAACCCTCAGCAAACCTGGATTGTGATGGTCAAAATAGCAGCAGGCAAAGAGCAGGAAGCTATGATGAATCTTGAAAAACTATATGGGCAATACAATCCCGGCTTTGCATTAGACTATCGGTTTTTGGAAGAAGACTATCAGGCGCAATACGCAGCAGAACAGAGAGTATCTGTTTTATCCCGGTACTTCGCAGGTATTGCCATCCTCATTTCTTGCCTCGGTCTCTTCGGCCTCGCTGCGTTCACTGCCGAACGCCGACTCAAAGAAATTGGCATCCGCAAAATATTGGGTTCCTGCGATTGGAACATTGTTTACCTCTTGTCCGGTGATTTCACTAAAATGGTGCTAGTAGCCATCTTGATTGCTTTGCCCATTAGTTATTTTATCGCTCAACGCTGGCTGGAAGATTTTGCCTTTAGCATTGAATTGCAGTGGTGGTACTTCGCGGGAGCAGGTTTACTGGCACTGCTCATCGCCTGGTTTACAGTAGGCTTGCAAACCGTGAAAGCAGCCAGAGTGAATCCGGTAGATTGTCTGAGGGATGAGTAAAAATATGATTAATCGCACGGCGACCGTCATGTTCCAACAATCATGTATTTACTGTATGGTATATAAAAAATATAGCCCTGCTGTAACCTTTTCATCAAAAGGGCATCTACTCAGTAGAATCCTCTTGCTTGTAACTGCTTTTATGAAAGCTCTTTAAAGTTCTTAAAACCAAAGAAAACAGTAAATTGATTAGCACAAGCTAAGTTTTATTTTTTCGTGCTATGACACGGTAAAAAATCCCTAACCTATGTTTTATAACTACATCGCCGCCGCCCTACGTCACTTCTGAAAACAAAAATGGTACACTTCGCTCAATATCATCGGCCTCACCATACGTTTCTTAACCTAGCTCATCAGCTAGGTCAAAGAGATTCTGACTGCCCGACAAACACCGCGTAAAGAGAGACGCTCTAACAGCAATCTATCGATCAAAGCCATCGTTTCTTCGTCTATAAAATAGTCTTTGCCACATTCTACGTAGCGTGTGTCAAAACTGTAATAATAGCGGCGCTTGGTATGTTTCCGATTACAACCTTTTCGTGTTGTCTTCTTAATTAAGCAATAGGGGCATTTTTTTTCTAACATCTCGTACATGTTTGATTTAAAACCTTCTCTACTGATTTTAACCACCTGTCTATCCTTTGGATTCATTCATTATTAGGGACGCATTTATAGCACTACCGTAAATATTTTACATCCAAATCCTACCTCATCCCATAAGCAATTTCTGTCTCAGTGAGGTCT
>JBBSOG010000466.1:0-4893 GCA_038259985.1 Cytophagales bacterium | reverse complement strand
TGTGGTTACCAACTTTAGCTTGAGGGTCGCAGATGCTTTCGCCCCTAACCTGGGTGCAGTGGTGCTAGACCGTAACCCACTCAAACTCATCAAGATGAAAGGCGTCACCATTCACGGGGTGATTGGAGCTACACTCTTTCGGAGTTTTGCTGTGGAGATAGATTTTCCTGCGCAAATCATTCGCCTGCACGATGGTGAAGGCTTTTTGGATGAGAATACCTATTCTTCCCTTCCTCTGAACATCGTTTCTGACCGTCCCATTATAGCAACCCAGGTGAAATGGAAAGGTGCATTGAAAACCCTCAAACTGATGGTAGACACCGGCTTCAACCATCATTTACTACTATACAATCATCCTTTTATCCAGGGAGCTCATCTAAAAAGTGAAAAAATTGGCATGGGTTATAGCGGCACCATTATCGGCAAAGCAGGTAATATGCAACAGTTGCATTTGGGTGAAAGGAAGATTTTTGATGTACATACTTACTTTCCGTCTTCTACAGCATATAAAATCAATGACGCTATAAGTACTGAGCGTGATGGCATTATTGGTAATGCCTTGCTTAAGTCTTTCTGTGTGGTGCTGGATTACGCCCACGCTAAGCTTTATATCAGGGAAGATTTGCCATGGCCATTTCTTCAGCAAGAAATGGTTTATAATCAATCCGTTGACGCGTAAATTGATCTGTAAGGCAGTTTTAAAAGGTTATTTTTGTGAACTAAACTAGAGTTACCCTTTAGCACTTTTTTATTTCTTCAAGAAATCTTCTGGGGAAATATCAGATTGTTTCAGAATTGCCCGTAAAGTTCCTTCTGGCATATCTCCCGGATGATTGGGAATTGTTGTATATTTTCTGGTTTTTTCATTATACCAAATCTCATGACTACCTGATGCCTGTCGATAAAATGAGAATCCGTACTTTTTTAATTTCTTAATAATTTGTCGGTATCTGAATCCCCCTAATCTTCCCATGATCAAATCCCGACTACTATGGGTAAGTCAAAATTATCGTCTATGTTCTTCAGGTTGGTCTCTACTTCCTCTTCCGTTTGGGCTTCTAATAGTTTCTTAGCAATATCACGGGCAATTTCTATTGTTTCGCTGATGGTTCTACCTTGAGCTACTAATCCCTGAATCTTATCTGAGGTGGCGAGATAGTAGCCTTCAGGAAGTTTTTCAATATGTAAATTCAATAATTTTTCCATAGCAGTCTTTTTTATAAATATAATATTTCAATTCATGTGACACAAAGATTCCATCAACGGCGCGTTCCCGTAAAAACTTTAAGATGAGTCCTGCTCAAATCAACCTATCCCTTAGTGCTTTTTCAATGGCGTCGGCTTTGCTGTTGACCTGAAGTTTGGTATAGATATTTTTGATGTGCGACTTGATGGTTTCTTTGTGGACAAAGAGTTCATCGGCGATTACCGTATAGCTTTTGCCTTTGGCTAGTAACTCTAATACTTCCGTTTCACGTGCCGTTAGCGGAGAGTCCGTATTCTTCTGAAAAGACTGCACTACCATACGGGCAATCTGGCTGCTCATGGGTGCTCCACCCTTTTGCACTTCGGCAATAGCATCCAGCAGCTTGTTGTGCCCGGCATTTTTGGTGATGTAACCTGATGCCCCGGCGCAGAGCGCCTGGAATACCAGATCGCTGTTGGCGTGCACCGTAATGACAATGATACTGACTTCAGGCAATTGTTTTTTGATACGGCGGGTGCCTTCTACACCATGCATTCCAGGTAGTTCTAAGTCCATCAGAATAATGTCGGGGCAGTCTTTTCTGAGGTTTTTCAGGGCATCTTCACAGTTGTCATAGGTGCTTATGACCTGATGGTCGCTCACACTGCCAATGAGCAGGGCAAAACCTTCCCTGACTACCTCATTATCTTCCACAATGGTTATTTTATTCTTTGGGTCTGACATGGCTTGTTTGGTTGTTTGGCAGTATAACGTAAGTTCCCCTTATTTCGCCTTTACCGGGACTAACCCAAATTGGGTGATTTTTCTTTTTAATGCCACTTTTGTACCCTTTTTTATCGTAGACTGAATATCAAATTGGGCTTTAATTCGCTTAGCCCGGTCTCGCATGTTATTGATGCCCCGGAAGTTAAGCTCTTGTAAGGACAAGGAGAAGCCCCGGCCATCATCTTTGATTTGTATGCAAAAATATTCGCTGTTCACGTAGAAACTCATGCTTACTGCCTCTGCTTCCGAGTACTTCAGGGCATTGGTGAAGGCTTCCTTGAAAATCAATACCAGTTGTCTGCTCCAACCTGAAGGTAGTTTGTAAAGCTCTTCTTCTTCCTGGTCAAAGCTTGCGTAAAAATTGATCCCGGTATTATCAAATAGTTCTTCGGCAAAATCTTTTAGATTAAAATAGACTTCCTTTAGATTATCATTCTTAGGGTCAATGGCCCAGATGAAATCACGGGTGCCACTAAAAAGGTTTTTGGCAGCCACATCTATTTTGTTGAGCAAAGCTTCTACGCCATTGCCCTGCTGGCCAAGTTTATTCTGGATAATTTGTGATAACACTGAGATACTGGCCAGGTTATTCCCCATTTCATCGTGAAAGTCCTGGGCGACTGTTTTGCGCACTTTTTCTATCTCTTTGGAGAGTTCTACCTTATCCGTTACATCACGGCTGGAGGAAATGAAGTTGCGCAATTCCCCATTTTCGTCAAAAATGGGTTTCAGAAATGTTTCGTACCAGCGGTATTCCCCCTGTCCATTTTTGAAGCGGACGACCATGCCTTTGCTATCTTTCTGCCTGATTAAAGCATCTTTAAGTTGAAGATAAGCTTCCACATCATCAGGGTGGAGATAATCCAGACTGGACTCACCCATGATATCTTCCGGCTCATGTCCCGCGACTTCGTAGATACGGGGAGAAGCATAAAAATAGATCAGGTCCAATGACTGTAGGGTAATAATGTCCTGGGTATTTTCTGTCAAAAACTTATAGCGGTCTTCGCTGGCTTTGAGGGCAAATTCTGCTTTTTTCCGCTGATCTATATCCACCAGACTGCCATTGGTTCCGATGATTTCACCTTCTTCATTATATTCTACCCTTACCGAAGCCTTGGCCCAAAATTTCCCGCCATCTTTCCGTGTCATCCGCAGTTCCGCTTCAAACTGGGGAAGCTCGTTGGCAATGATAGCCTCAAATACCTGGATATAGCGCTCCCTTTCAGTGCGTGGCTCATATAGGTATTGGGTGAAATGTTTACCGATGGACTCCGTCGCCCTATAGCCCATATATTCCTGCCAGCGGGCATTGAGAAAGGTAAGCTGCCCTTTGGTATTTGTCTTAAAAATAATTTCCCGCAGGTTATTCACCAGTTGGCGGTATTCCCTCTCCCGCTGTGCCAGTTTTTCCTGGTCCAGTTTGCGCAGTTCAAACTCTACCTCAAATTTTTTATTGCTAAGTTCCAGATCAGCCGTCCTGTTTTTCACCCGTTTCTCCAGCGAGTTGTTGAGTGACTGAATTTCCCTTGTACGGCCTTTTACTTCAAATTCCAATTGTAGCCTTTGTTCCCTTTCCCGTCTCAGGTTCCAAAAGATGTACAAACGAATGAGCAAAATTAAACCTGCAAGGCTTATCAGGTAAAACCACCAGGTCTGCCAATAGGGCGGGGCGATTATGAAAGCATAGGCCACCGGTTCGTTTGACCAAATCCCATCAGGGCTGCGGGCTTTTACCTTGAAGATATAATCACCGGGCGGTAGGTTAGGGTATACGGCTTCCGAACGGTCGGTAGCGGGCGACCAGTCATTTTCGTAGCCTTCCAGTATGAAGCTGTACATTACTTCATCAGGTTTGTTCAGGCTGACTGCTTTGAACATAAACATTAGGTGATTGTGCCGGTACGATAAGTGGAGGTGCTGGGGGACATTATACCATTGACTTACCGAATCAGTAAAAAGCTTCCAGTTTGTTTTTTCGTAGAAAAGCTTAATTCCGGTCAGATGGGGCATGAGTTGTTTATCGCTGGGCTGCTCCTCTTGCAGGTTATAACGGTACATTCCATTGACCGTACCAAACCAAATGCTGCCATCATCATCTTTCAGGACAGCGTTAGCATTGGCTTCCACTCCCAGAAAACCTTCATTTTTACCATAGTGTCGTACATAGGCCAAACTACCATCATCATAAAAGAATAAGCGGTTGATGCCCCGCTGGGTACCCAGGAGAAGACTGCCATCATCGGCAAAAATCATGGAATAAATGAGGCAGTTAGGAATATCGTAGCTTTCATTGAGATTTTGTACTTTTTGGGTTTGGAAATTATAGCGGTACACCTGCCCGTTAATGGTCGCTACCCAAAGTTGTCCCTGTTTATCCTGGGCCAGGGCAATAATGTCTTCATGATTGAAGTGGCCGGAAGACAAAAAAAGAGTAGCCTGCTTATCTTTAAGCTGATATATATCTTTGTTGGAGGCAAAAAGATAGGTGTCGTTTTCAAAAGGCTGCATGATCCTGATGAAGCGGCTGAAGTCGACCCCTTGCTCATCCCGAATGCGGTGAAAAGACCCGTCCTTCAAGTATACCGGGCCTGCTTTGGTACCAAACCACATCGTACTGTCGGGAGCGCGGAATATAGTGTAGATCACTTCCGAAGGTAAACCATCTTTAACGCCGTACTGGGTGAATTTTTGTCCATCGTAGTAGTTCAGCCCGTAGTAAGTACCTATCCAGATGCCTCCCGCACTATCCTCAGCAAAGCTGGAAATAAAACTACTACTCAACCCATCTTCCGTGTCAAAGTGCTTCACTTTTTGTCCCTCGAGAATATCAACACCGGTGCCGTAGGCGCCAAACCAGTAAGTTCCCCGGCTGTCTTTGCTTACTGCCATAAAGGTTTTTCCCTTCAAGCCTTCTTCAT
>JBBSOG010000465.1:0-4904 GCA_038259985.1 Cytophagales bacterium | reverse complement strand
TAACTTATCGTACATCACTTCATCATCAAACACCACATCATAAGGTATCTCTGCGTAGGTGAGGGCTAGGGTCACGGCATCATCCCAGGGTTGTTTGCTCTTTGGTGAATACACTGCAATTTTCGGTGATTTCTCTAGCTTCATCAAGTCACTATTGGATGAAGGGCTGGCGATAGCACTGATCACCTGAGTGTACTGCGCGTCGGAGATTACTTCGTAACTCACACCCCGGATTACACACTCATTTTCCAATTTCTGGGAATATTCCACCGCAAAACTTCCGCCCCGGTAATTTAACAGCCAGTCCACCGTACCTTTGTTTTGTAAAACCCAATACGCTATTCCGTATGCTTTTAAATGATTACTTTGCGCCACGTCCATGGGCATCAGCAGTTGGGAAGCCTGAAGGGACAAAGAAAACAAAACCGCGACCAATGAAAGTATGATGTATCTTAGCATAATAAAGTAATTGCCTGTTTGTATTAGAATGACAAAACGCTTAAAATATTGTCAAAAAACATATTGTTCCGTTGATTGTAGGCGATATTCAAGCTACTAAAAAAAATGAACTTTATATGTTTATTACATCGTCCTTTATCTAATTGTTCACCTATGTAGGTTAATCCATGAATATACTCAACAACATAGAGGAAAGCCTTAAATCCATCCGCGATAATTTATTGCGAACCACGCTTACTGCCTTAATTATTGCTATTGGGATTACGGCCCTGGTAGGCATCCTTACGGCTATTGACGGCATACAAGCCTCAGTAGACGACAGCTTTGCCGGGCTGGGCGTGAATACTTTTTCTATAGATGAAAAAAGGGGAAGCGGCCGTCGTCAACAGGGAAGGTCCGAAAAAAAATACGCCCCCATCCGATTCAGTGATGTAAGGGAATTTAAGAAACGTTATGATTATCCCTCAAAAATTTCAGTAAATACCCGGGTCACTGGTAATGCGGAAGTGAAACGGGGTTCAGAAAAAACCAATCCTAATATCCAGGTCTACGGTACGGATGAAAGTTATATTGTTACTGAAGGTTACGACCTGGAAAGGGGACGCAATTTCAGCAGCTTTGACCTGGAAAAAGGGCTGAATGTCGCAATCATCGGTTACCAAACTTACGAAGCCCTTTTTGATGTAAACAAAGACCCCATTGACCAGGAAATTTCCCTGTATGGCAATACTTTCAAAGTGATCGGTTTAATGGAAAAAATGGGATCCATGGGCGGTGGTGGCAATGCTGACCGCAAAATTTTAATTCCCCTTTCTAAAGGAAGACAGTTGGGTGCGAACCAGGAACTGGATTATAGAATTGATGTCTTGATTGGCAATTCCGGTAACCTCGAGTCAGCCATGGGCGAAGCCACTAACATGATGCGTATCATCCGGCAAGATCCCCTCGGTGCAGATTTATCTTTTGAAATACAGGAGAAAAAATCGCTAAGCGAGCAATTAGGGGAAATCACTGGTTATCTGAGAATTGGAGGGTTTGCCATCGGCTTTATTACCTTGTTAGGCGCATCGGTTGCGCTAATGAATATCATGATGGTTTCGGTGACTGAGCGTACCCGGGAAATTGGCATTCGGAAAGCGATGGGCGCTACGCCTACAAGAATCAGGCAGCAATTTTTGATTGAAGCGATTGTGATTTGCCAGATTGGAGGGCTGGCAGGCGTGCTCATGGGCATGGGCATAGGCAATGTGGTGGCCACTTTTATGAACGTAGGCCGCTTTATTGTCCCTTGGGTTTGGATCATTTCTTCACTGATTATTTGTATAGGAGTTGGCTTGTTTTCCGGCTACTATCCGGCTTACAAAGCTTCTCGCTTAGACCCAATTGAATCTTTAAGGTACGAATAAATCAATCCGGCTCCCGCAAATAGACATATACCTGCCCTTTGTAGGTTTGGTTGGTATAATAAATGGAATAATAATAAACCCCAGCGGTCGCGCCCTCAGCATGCCATTCAAAATCAATTTCATCAGAGGTAAACATTTTTTTTCCCCACCTATTGAAAATATCTATGCGCTGAAAAGTACTGGAACAGTTTCCGGAAGGTAGATCACATTCTCCTTCGGGATTATTACAAAAGCGTAAAAAGAAAAAATCCCCTTGCTGGTCACCATTAGGCGTAATGGCGTTTCTGGGTAAATATGTTTCTAGGTTCAGCGGTTCGTCAACGATACGCAAGATGATATTGACGGTATCATTTTTAATATTGAAGCACTTACTATCTTCAGCGACAAAAAACAACTCCAGAAAAGAATCTTTATTCGCCTGACGTACAGTCTCACATCCGGGAAGCCAGGAAAAGCGTTCGCCAACTGTTCCCCTTCCCCTGACTAAGAGAAAATTAAAATTAATGATTTCAATATCCACCGGGGCATCGTTAAAAATAGCCTTAGCCAACTTCAAGGTGATGATATCGTTATCGGCATCAGTACTAATCACATCAAATGATACATTACGGTTAACCTCAGCGATAATAGTATCTCCATCCTGATGATTTCTGACAAAAAGTTCCGGGGCCTCATTCAATGGCGGCAGCACATTAATGGTGATTTTGATGCTATCAGTTGAAGGGGCACCGCACTTGCTATTATCTTTTGCCAGAAAGGTAATCCCAAATTTACTCCTTTCTGAAAGGTCAATCACATTGCAGGAAAGCCGCCAGCTAAAAGGACTTTCTACTGTTTTGATACCCTGGTTTCCGGGAAAATAAATGTTGTAATCGTTGAGGTCAAATCCATTTCCCTGGGCACTTAAAACGATAAGATCATTATCAAAATCTTCTGCTAATACATCAAAAGTAAGGGTTTCATCAATGCGAATGCTGATTTCTGTTTCCTCAAGCCCGGTGATACTGATTTTCGGCCGCTCGTTTTCTGGCAGATTTATGGTGAAGCGAAAGCGTAGGCTATCTGTTTTCCCAAAAGGGCAATCGCTGTTGTCACTTAAGATGACATCTACCTCAAATACATTGCCCTTGCTAAAATCTATCTTATCACAATCAGGCGTCCACTTCAATGTTTTCTGCACTTCGCCCGGCACCAGTAGTCTTTCTTCTAATACCACTCCGTAAGCTGACGCATCAAAGCCATCACCACTCGCTTCCAATCTAAGCAAGTCCCCATCCTCATCCAGTCCCCGAATGGGGTAACTGAATGCTTCCCCTACATTCAGTGTCGCTTCCACCACATTGGGATTATTGACGATGAAAGGGTCATTATTTGCCGGATCATCCATATTTACATTCAGCCGGAGCGTGTCAGAAAGTGGTTGGCTACAGGCATCATCAAAAGCAATGAGGTTGATTTGCATTGGCCCATCTGTATAAGAACATTGGGGCAGACAAAGCTCAAACCTCAAAGTATCGCCAGGGTTGGTCATCAGTTTTAGGGCAGGATCAATGAATGAGGCAATATCGTTATCAAAATTAACCCCTTCCGCACTGACACGTATTACCTCGTCTGGGTCAGCGTCGGTCACCAGAATTTCCAGGCAGCGGTCCCCATCCTGCGTAAGGTTAAGGAGTTCTTCATCGTTATAAAATTGCCCATGGTATTTTACAAAAATTTCTGGGGCTTCACCCGGATCACAGTCCACCACCAACAATTGGTAATCCCGCTTTACTTCGCCTATTTTTTTACCATCACGGTATTCTTCTATCATGATGCCGAATACAAAAACGCCAAGTTGGGAAGGCGTAAGCCGGAGCCCACCCCGCTGGTCAATGCGCAGCGGAGGCGTACCGGGCACCATATTATTCACATCTATTCCTTGCGTAAAGGCCACCGGAGGATGTGGCGCAGGTGTGGGCGTGGGAACAGCCTGGATGCGTGAGCTATTCAGTGGCGTTGACAAACTATATACCAGTGAATCACCGTCGGGGTCGCTGGCACCAAAATCATAGACAAAACTTTCGTTGACACAGGCATAATCGCTGACCGGGGGCGAAAGCTCGGGCGTAGAGTTGACAAAGGCCTGATTGTTGACTGCCACCGGAGGGAACTCTAAATAAAAAGTTTCCCCGGTATTTAGGGGGTTCACTAAGTTACTTACTGAACCATTACGACAACAACGTTCATAGACTACATAATAACCGCCCGGATCGCTAAAATTAGCCGGAGGTAAGGTGAGTTCGGCTGAGTAGATGATCTGGCGATAAAGGATACTATCGTCGGTACAGGAAGGATTAGTATAGGGCACAAAAGAAGAAGATACCCGATTCAGATTAAGGATTTGCACATTAACGTCATCACTTTTACGGAAGATATACACTTGGGTAATCACATCTTCGGCTTCCGGATCTCCCCTGACCTCATCAAAATATTGAACTAACCTTAGTTCGTACTGATAACCTTGCTTGTGGATCAACCTGAATTCACCTCCGACGATATGGGTAGCGAACGCAAAAACAGGGAAAATCCAAAATAATAGCGCGATCAGCTTTTTCATGGTTAGTCATTGAGGTAGCTCTCTAAAGACACCTGGCCTTTGTCATTTAGTTGTAGGGCAATCTCTAAATTTAACAATATTCCGCTAATTACATATATCTAAAATTCAAATATGATAAATTGCGCGCTATGGGAAAAAGGAAAAATATGGTGCTGAAAGAAGTGCTGATAGACCGCATGGCGGGAGAAGGAAAATGCATAGCACACCATGAGGATATGGTCATTTTTGTCAAAGATGTGGCGCCAGGCGATGTGGTGGACCTCAAAATAGTTAAGAAGAAAAAATCTTTTATGGAGGCCCGACCGGTTCATTTTCATCAATTATCCCCATTGCGGACCGAACCTTTTTGCTGTCATTTTGGCACCTGCGGAGGATGTAAATGGCAGCATATTCCTTACGATCTTCAACTTTCCTACAAACAACAGCAAGTTATTGATAAC
>JBBSOG010000464.1:0-4922 GCA_038259985.1 Cytophagales bacterium | reverse complement strand
CATTAGAAACTAAAATCAAAGGCTTTTCTTTCAAAATATTTAAGAATTTAAGAGAGAGTTATAGTAAGCCGTAATACGAACAAGGTCGCGATGGCGATCGTATTTTAACCGATTTTCTTTAATATATTTTTCCAGATTGTCCTTATTCTTGCTTAGAATGTTATAAAGATCTTCCTTCTTTTGTGTATATGGCATCATTTCCCCTTTCTCATTCAGGAAATAATAATCAAATGATAAACGATATCTTGTTGAATAACGGTTACCGTAATAGCTGTAGTAACCATATTGTGGAATGGTTTCCTGGACAACCGTTTCCCGGCATAAAAGTGTCATGGTATTTTCGTACAAAACTTCAAAAAGCATAGGTACCTTATAGTTTGGCCGAGCATTGAATGGCAAAGCGTAAAACTGGCGGTATCTACTTTCTTCCTCATCGTAAATCTCAAAGAAAAGTATTTTACGTGCGCTGTAGGTTTGTATCGTATTATTGATATTGACCTGCACTAAATCAGCCTCAAAATTATACTTAATTTTCCCACCAAATTCTTCACCGGAAAGCAATGTTATCTTTCCTTCATGCCAAACTTCTGACGGAAAATATTGCGCATTAGCATGCTTTGCCTGGAAAAAAAGAATTAAAATAATAATATAACTTAACTTCTTCTTCATCTTTTAAATATTCTGGTTTAGTATATTAACACAAAAGACTAAAGAAAAGTGTATATCCAAAAGCTTATTCATCTATTGAAATATGATCAATAATTTCTAATCCATAACCCGGTAGTCCTACTCTCTTTTTTGGATGATTGGTCATTAAAAGTAGTTTTCTGGCATGGAGATGGCGTAAAATCTGCGCACCAATACCAAAATCACGTTGATCCATATTTCCAGTTTGCTGATGGGTAGGAGAATATGTTTTCAATTTTTGCAGTAAATTTTCACCCATGCTCTCCTGATTCATATAAAGCAAAATACCTTTGCCTGCCTCATTAATTTTTTTCAAGGCTTTTTGAATAGAATGATCACCGGATTGAAAACCAAATGTATCTTCAATAAAATTAGCAGAATGCACTCTGACTAACACAGGTTCATTCTCTTCCCAATTTCCTTTTACCAAAGCAAGGTGAACATCATCGGAGTAAACTTGCTTAAATACGTGCAACTGAAATTCACCATAAACTGTATTTACTGAATTTATAAATTCTTCATGTATCAGACTTTCATGGTCCAGGCGAAATTCAATAAGGTCTTTAATAGAGACGAGCTTAAGTTTGAATTTATCAGCAACCTTTTTAAGATCGGGAAGGCGTGCCATCGTACCATCTTCGTTCATAATTTCTACAAGCACACCAGAAGGATTTAAGCCTGCAAGCCTAGGAAAGTCAATAGCAGCTTCAGTATGACCGGTTCTCCTGAGAACCCCGCCCTTTTTAGCTTTTAGGGGAAAGATATGCCCTGGTTTACCAAGTTGTTCAGGCTTAGTCATAGGATTGATTAATGCTTTAACAGTCTTAGCCCTATCAGCAGCTGATATACCTGTAGTGGTATCATCGCTGATGAGGTCTACAGAAATGGTGAAAGGCGTGTCAAAGTAGGAAGTGTTTTTTCCAACCATCAATTCCAAACCTAATTCATTGCACCTATCCTCGGTGATTGAAGCGCAGATTAATCCTCTGCCGTGGGTAGCCATAAAATTGATGATTTCCGGGCTAATATGTTCGGCAGCACAAATAAAATCACCTTCATTTTCACGGTTCTCATCATCTACTACGATAATTATTTCACCATTCTTAATACTTTGGATGGCATCTTCAATTCTGTCAAGCATATCTCCCCTATTTTTCCGCAACATATTAACTTTTTATAAAAGAAAGAAATTTTTATTTAACATAATTTTAGTTATATAACTTTATGAGATGCTTATCATATTTTATTGGTAGGTCAATAAGCAAAAAAAAGCTACCCAGGTTTGGATAGCTTTTTCAAAGGTTATTATTTGACGAATTGCTTATTCTGCGGTCACGTTAGAACCTATGTTGCCTTGAGAAACCACAGTAGCTAAATCTATAGGGCTCAAATGGACATTAATGTAACCATCAAAAACCAGTAGGTCTTCGTAAGTAATCGTTTTATTATTGTTCTGTGCGTCAACATTTGTTCTGCTGATGCCAGTAGTACCATCAACATTCATCAGGTCAATAGCGATAGCACCAGTTTCAGCCGCTGAATTGAAGTGAATATGAGCAGGATGAACCCCAAGTGCTGGAGTGCCTTCTACCATAATCTCTACTAAGGTGAACCCATTGTTCCTAGCATAGAATGTAGCCGTTCCACTAACGCCCGAATTGCTTATCGCATTCAGATCGTAGACTACTGAATCTCCGTTCAATGCATTCTGACCAACATCTCCCTGCGCTACAATCGTACCTAAAGCATTGGCACTCAAATGGACATTAATATAGCCATCAAAATCCAATAGTTCTTCGTAAGTAACTGGTGTTCCATCATCAAAAGAACGGATAGTTTTCATACTCATTCCTGTCGCGCCATCAACTGAAGCAAGTGAAATTACGATGTCTCCACCTTCTGCCGCAGTATTAGCGTGAATATGTGCAGGGTGTAAACCATCTGGTGGCGTGCCTTCAATATCTAAAGTCAACAATGAATTGCCGTTTTTACGCTGAGCTAGGGTTGCTGTTCCGCTAATACCCTCTACTGCCCT
Organism: Cytophagales bacterium; assembly: GCA_038259985.1. Lineage (GTDB taxonomy): Bacteria > Bacteroidota > Bacteroidia > Cytophagales > Cyclobacteriaceae > Catalinimonas. The sequence goes on along the minus strand of JBBSOG010000464.1, from coordinate 2,200 downwards.
TTCATCAAGGTTGTAAACTACTGATTCACCGGTAAGCTCATTACCACCCATATCACCCTGGGCGACTATGGTGCCTAATTGATCAGCACTTAAGTGAACATTAACGTAACCATCATAATCACCTAATAAAGCTAAACTTAATGAATCACCATTATCAAAAGCTGTTAAGTTGGTTTTGCTCATGCCCGTTGCACCAATGACAGGATTAAATGAAACCACAATAGCTCCACCCTCTACAAAAGAATTTTGGTGAATGTGTGCTGGATGAGAACCATCAGCTGGCGTACCTTTCAACTTGATCGTAGCCAGTACTTCTTCATTTACCCTTTCATCAAAAGTAATCGTACCAGAAATCCCTGCTACTGCCCTCTCATCCACGTCATAGGAAAGTGAATTCCCATTAAGTTCATTTTGGCCGATATCAACTTGAGAAACTACAATGCCAAGCTGGTCAGCACTCAAATGGACGTTAACGTATCCATCGTATTTTAATAATTCTGCATATGTTACCGCAGCACCACCGGCAGCTTGGTCAAAAGCGCGGATATTGGTGATACTTGTACCGGTAGTACCATTCACGGTATTAAAAGAAACCACAATACCTCCGCTCTCAGCAGCTGTATTCATATGGATATGGGCAGGATGCGACCCACCATTAAGGGTGTTTTCTAGAGTAATGGTTGCCTTGGTAAAGCCGTTATTTCTTTGTTCCATCAGTAAAGTGCCACTTATACTGTCTAGGGTCATCAATGCTAAATTATAGGTCTTGTTTTCCCCACTAAGCACGTTACCACCAATATCAGTCTGGGCAATAACTGTTTCGTCGCTTTCACTCTTGTGTACATTTATGTAGCCATCGTACTCCTGAATTTGCTCCATACTAAGGTTAGAAAGTGTCGTTACGCTTTCACCAGTTTTACCATCTACCGGGGTAAATGTAACTTCAATATCACCTGTCTCTATAGCAGAGTTGCCATGGATGTGCGCAGGGTACATGGTACCAGATTCAGTGCCGGCAAGTTGGATTAGAGCCTCAACTGCCCCATCTTTTTCATAAAACTTAATGTACCCGTTTACCCCTGAGCTATTGACCTCTGGTAAACGATAGGTAATAGCACCATCAATAGGGTCAGGCCCAAGGTCTACTTTATCGTCTTCGCAAGACCAAATAAGCATTAGTCCGCAAAACATCAGAGACAACTTGAAGATTGATTGTAAGTTGTTGTAATAAATTTTAATCATAAATCGTTTTTTTTGGTTTGAGAAATCAATTACAATGATAATAAATATGAAACATATAAGATAATAATCATAAAATAGTAGTGATTTATTTTTGTAGTTTTTAAGAAAAATGCAAGTGTGAGTTTTTCACTTTTTTTCCTAAAAAGTAGCGCATAACATATTTATAGAAGTAAAGCTTTAATAATTTCTTCACTTTCTTCAGTTAAAGAACCCTTAAATTCCTGCTTATTCGCCTGGGTATACCAGTACCGGGCATTGGATAAATCACCTTCTTTTCTGTGAAGGTAAGCATGTACCCATGCCCCCTGAGAAGAATGGACATCTTGAGACAGATTATGAGCATTTTCCCAGTCATCATTTGCGTCAAACCACATAGCTTGGAGTAGGGCATTGCACTCCTGAGGGGGAGCCTGTTGATCTAATAAACCTAAAAAATCTTGGTAGGTCATGAAAATTTGTTTTTAATAGGGTTCTTTTCGCTATATCAATCATTTATACCAAATTCTACGATTTACTTCAATTTAATGGCAATATTTAAAAATCAATAAATTAAAAGTGAAAGCAATTAAATCAGGAAACTAATATTTTCATAATATTTGGCAAGATAATATCACTTAAATTATCAATATTCAAATGAAATACCACATATTAAATGGCGACGTTCTCTTTGGGAAAATTCAGCAAACCGCTATTCAAGGTGAGTTCATCGTTATGAGGGAAGCGCTGGTGGATGGTAATACTTTTGCAGATAACTTGGAAGATTTCTGGAAAATTAGAAGTGAATTTGTAAATACTGCTTACAGCATAAGTTCAGATGAATACGACTCCAGAAGCAGGAAAGAAATCACACAAATAGACGCTATACCTGAAAATTCAGCCGTTTATCTCTGGTTTGAAAGAGACCTTTTTTGTCAGGTTAATTTGTGGTTTGTAGTAGCTTACCTCAAAAATATCCTTG
>JBBSOG010000463.1:0-4925 GCA_038259985.1 Cytophagales bacterium | reverse complement strand
CTATCTGCAAACAAAATATCCGTTTAACATAGGGGATGATAATTTATTCATCAATGCCAGCCTTTGTCCCGATGAAGCTGTTCAGAAAGCAGTAGCTCAACTTTCTCCAGGACAAAAACTGCTACAAGGGGAACTCTTCCTCGCAGCCCGCATACCGGCTGATCAGCTCAAAGACTTACAAAAACAGGAAAAATCCACCTGCAAAGAGACCTATGAACGTTTGATAAATGCCATCTCTTCCTATGAAACCGTCCTATATGAAAAAGCCCTAAACCTAATCACCCAGCCCTGGCATATTTTTCTTCAAAACGCTGAGCAAATCAAGCTTGATTTTGACCTGATTACTCAAAACAGACAGTCTGCCAGGATTGAAGACCCACACACCATTGTGTACGGAAACAAGGAAGATATATTTTTAGAAGAAGGTGTATCTGTAAAAGCTTCCATACTGAATGCCGAGTCCGGTCCTATTTATTTGGGTAGAGACGCTACTATTCATGAGAACGCAGTCATTAAAGGGCCATTTGCGATGCTGGAAGGTTCTCATGTGAATATTGGCAGCAAGATCAGGGAAGGTACGACCATCGGGCCTCATTGTAAGCTGGGGGGAGAAGTGAAGAACGTAGTAATGTTTGGCAACAGCAACAAAGGCCATGAAGGATTTTTGGGTAATTCTGTCATCGGTGAATGGTGTAATTTCGGTGCGGATACAAATACCTCCAATCTGAAAAACAATTATAAGCCCGTCAATTTGTGGAATTATGGGACACATCACTATGAGGATAGTGGGGAATTATTTTGCGGGTTGATGATGGGTGACCATAGCAAATGTGGAATCAACACCATGTTCAATACCGGAACGGTAGTGGGCGTATCGGCTAATATCTTCGGCTCAGGCTATCCAGAAAAGTTTATTCCCAGCTTTACCTGGGGCGGTATAAGCGAAAGTATTATATACCGTTTGGAAAAAGCCCTGGAAGTAGCCAGAACAGTACTGCAAAGACGGGGCTTGGAACTTCCAACGACAGATTCGGACATCCTCAGATATATTTACGATCATCGTAGTATGGAATTGGGCAACTAGGCTCATATAATAACGCTAACCCATCCCTTTGTCCACACAATTTTTAAGTCAAAAGCCTATTTTCATCAATGGGTGATACCACTTGTTGAAATGATGCAATGATTTTGTGCCTTTCTCGCACTACTTTTGTTTGTACTAGCAAGAGTTACTAAGTAAACCTCCTTATAATTTTTAATCCTATGTGTGGAATTGTTGCTTATGTCGGTCATCGCCAAGCGCATGAAGTAGTCATCAAAGGTCTCAGAAGGCTGGAATACCGTGGATACGACAGCGCGGGCATTGCCCTAATGAACGGAAGCTTAAGTGTGTACAAGAAGAAGGGCAAAGTCTCTGAATTGGAAAACCATTTAACTAATGATTTGACTGCTGAGCAACTTAATAGTCATATCGGTATGGGACATACTCGCTGGGCTACCCACGGTGTGCCTAATGATGTGAATGCGCACCCGCACTATTCCGGTAACGGAAAACTGGCGGTAATCCATAATGGCATTATTGAAAATTATGATGCTTTGAAAAAAGAACTTCTTCAGAAAGGACACGAGTTCAAGAGCGAAACCGATACCGAAGTGTTGGTACATTTCATTGAGGATGTTAAGCAACATAATGGGTTCACGCTGGAAGAAGCCGTAAGGATTGCCCTCAAAAGGGTAGTGGGTGCCTATGCCATTGTGGTGATGTCGGAAGATGATCCAAATATGTTGATCGCTGCCCGCAAGGGTAGTCCGTTGGTACTGGGTTTGGGCAAAGATGAATTCTTTTTCGCCTCCGATGCTACGCCCATTGTAGAGTACGCCAATGAAGTAGTGTACCTCAATGATGATGAAGTCTGTGTCGTACAGGATGGAAACTTTTACATCAAAGACCTTAATGACGTACCCACTGACCCTTATGTCCAGACCATAGACCTGGAATTGGAAGCAATTGAAAAGGGAGGTTTTGACTCTTTTATGCTCAAGGAAATCCATGAGCAGCCCAAATCCATCAGCGATTGTATGCGGGGACGCCTCAATGCTGAGACCGGCACTTTGATGATGGGCGGTATCCGGGATCATATTGAGGAGTTGGTCAATGCAAATCGTATCGTGATCATAGCCTGTGGTACTTCCTGGCATGCAGGATTGGTAGCCGAATATATTTTAGAAGACCTATGCCGCATTCCGGTAGAGGTAGAATATGCTTCTGAATTTCGTTATCGTAATCCCGTCATTCATCCTGGGGATATCGTGATTGCGATCTCTCAGTCGGGCGAAACAGCGGATACGCTGGCGGCGGTAGAATTGGCTAAAAGAAAGGGCGCTACTGTGCTGGGCGTTTGCAATGCGGTAGGTTCTTCCATTGCCCGGGCTTCCCATGCTGGTTCTTATACCCATGCCGGCCCGGAGATTGGCGTAGCCAGTACCAAAGCCTTTACCGCTCAGCTTACCGTACTGACGATGTTTGCCCTGCTCATTGGTAAGAGTAAAGGGACTTTAAGTGAAGAAGTGTATAACGAATTGCTCAGAGAAATGAGCCAGATTCCTGAAAAGGTAGAAAAGGCATTGAAGCTTAATGCGCAAGTGGAATACATCTCGCAGATTTATAAAAATGTGTCCAACGCCATCTATTTGGGACGGGGACACAACTTTCCGGTAGCGCTGGAAGGAGCCTTGAAGCTTAAAGAAATCTCTTATATCCATGCGGAAGGCTATCCTGCTGCAGAGATGAAACATGGCCCTATCGCGCTGATTGACGAAGAGATGCCGGTCGTTTTCATTGCGACCCGGGATGGTTCTTATGAGAAAATTGTCTCCAATATTCAGGAAGTAAAGGCACGTAAAGGGCAGGTTATCGCTATCGTATCTGAAGGGGACACCCAGATTGCATCGTTGGCAGACCATGTGTTGGAAGTGCCCCAGGCCAACCAGCAGTTGATGCCACTCATTTCCGTCATCCCGCTGCAACTCTTATCTTATCATATCGCAGTGATGCGAGGCTGCAATGTCGATCAGCCCCGAAATTTAGCGAAGTCAGTGACGGTGGAGTAGGGAATTTACAGTGAATAAACTTGAGAAAAAGACCTGCGCAACTTTTTCTCAGCAGTCTTTAAGCGTGGAATCTCTTTCCGAAAACTTCACTGGAACAATGGGATGAAAATATGGGCAAGTGCTTGGATCTTTGATCTAGATGCAGTGTCTAAGTGGGGTTTCTTTTGAATCCCAGGTTTCCAAGGCTTCTCCCAAAAAATGATATCCGCAAAAGCGGTAGGCTTGTGCCAAAACAATGATTTATCAGAGATGGCAGAAAAAACCAGCCAATAGAATTAGCTGGTTCACTTTCTACATTTGATATAAGCTATACTTCAACAGGAATCTCTACCATAGTAGTATCCCACATCATTATCATTTTAGTGCCCATTTCATCAAATTTGATGGTAAAAGGCTCATATTTCTCGCTGCTTTTCTTCACAGGAGCATCAAAACGTGCCACATCTTTGCTTTCGTCGTACTCAAAGGCTCCCCAAAGTCCTAAGTCACTACTAAGGATAATAGTCCACTTGTCTTTTTCAGGAATAGCAAACATGGAATAGGTGCCTGCTTTCACCTCTTTTCCACCCAGTTTTACATCTTCGGTAAGGGTAATCTCAGTAGCTTCGTTTGCGCCCAGTCTCCATACTTTGCCGTAAGGCTCCTGCTCACCGAGCATTTTTCTGTTGCGCAAATGAGGACGGCTGTATACTACTTTGATATAGGCATCGCCTTTTTTCATTTTGGCCACTGCCATAGGGCTGGGCTTAGATTCTAAGGCTTGTTGGGCAAACAGGCCCTCACTCATCAACATAACCAATGCGAAAGCGAAAAAGGATAGTACAATACTTCTTTTCATAGGGTGTAGTCTTTTAATGTAATCAATACTTAAAAGTAAACAAAAAAGGTAAAACACAAAGTATTACCGGTGACAAAGATGAGGCTTGTTATCTTAAATAACATTGACTTCCGGAAGAATTTCAATCCCAAATTTTTCCCAAACAGATGCCTTGATCTGCATGGCCAAATCCCATACTTCCTTGCCTTGGGCGTTCCCATGATTGACCAATACCAGTGCCTGTTGGCTATGTACCCCGGTATTACCGACTTTTTTACCTTTCCAACCACACTGCTCAATCAGCCAACCGGCAGGTATTTTTACTGTGCCATCGGGGAGCTTATAGCCCGGCGCTTGAGGATAATGACTCAGTAATTCTTCAAACTGATGGGCGGTGACTACCGGATTTTTGAAAAAGCTTCCTGCATTACCGATTACCTGAGGGTCAGGGAGTTTGCTCTGTCTGATGTGTATCACCGCATCGCTCACTTCCTGTATGGCAGGGCGTGCTTCATATCCCGGCTTGGCGCGCATTTCTTTTAGCGTATCTTCAATGGCACCATAGGAAGTATTGATGTTCACTTGCTTGCCTAGTCTGAAAGTTACGTGGGTGATGACATATTTGCCTTTCAGGGTGTTTTTGAAAACACTTTCCCGATAGCCAAACCTACATTCTTCATGAGAAAATTGCCTCAGCTGCCCGCTATTCAAGTGGACTGCTTCCAGGTTTACGAAGACATCCTGAATTTCTACACCGTAAGCGCCAATATTTTGCATAGGGGCTGCGCCCACGGTGCCGGGAATAAGCGAGAGGTTTTCAATGCCTCCGTAGCCTTCTGCAATACAATGAAGGACAAACTGATGCCAATTTTCTCCTGCCCCGGATTTGATCCAGACTGAATTTTCATCTTCCTCCAATACTTCAATGCCCAGGATATTCATTTTGATGACCAATCCATCAAAATCACGGGTGAGCAGCACATTACTTCCTCCACCT
>JBBSOG010000462.1:0-4937 GCA_038259985.1 Cytophagales bacterium | reverse complement strand
TGTCTTTGAACCCCTGTGCTTCCTGACAAAATCCTTCACGTAGCTCCACGAAGCGTGGGGCGAAGGGGCCCTACGGTGAAGTAGCTCGGCTTTTGCCACTCGCTCAGTTGTCCAAATACTACATCTTAGCATAGCGAAACTTACTGTTTAGTCCACTAGCGATGTGAAGTAGTGGCCCATCGGGCCAGACCCCAGGTTTTTTCCTGGGGGCCGAGCGAACAGCGAGCTACGACTTCACCGGGGGTCCCCTTAACCCCACGCTTCGTATAGCGCCCGTTAGGGTAGGCCCCACAAAAAAATAGAAAACTATAGGCTAAAAAACTTATTCCCTTTATTATCTGTGAGGATGTGAGCGTCTACTTTAAATGCGGTCAAAATATTTTCAGGTGTAAAAACAGTCTCGCGAGTTCCGGACGCCAATACGGTACCGTTGTGAAGCAAAACAACCTGGTTGCCGTAGCGATAGGCCAGGTTTAAATCATGTACTACTCCTACCACTACCATGCTTTGCAAACTCATTAATTTTTTGAGCAATCTCATAAATTCATATTGATAGTACACATCGAGATAGGTGAGTGGTTCGTCGAGCAGTAAATATTTGGTTGTTTCGTTTTTATCGGGCCAAATTTGAGCGGCTACCCGTGCAAAATGTACTCTTTGCTTTTCGCCTCCGCTGAGTGTTAGATAGTTTCTATTGACGAGGGTGGCAACGTTAAAGAAATTGATTGCTTTTTGACAAATATCCCGATCTGTCTGAGTAGGCTGACTTTTAAAATGCGGGTATCTGCCCATCATTATAACCTGTTCAACCGTTAGCGGAAAAACCATTTCAATACTTTGGGAAAGTACTGCTCTTATCCTGGCCATGTCTGCTTTGTCCATACTTTTGATGTTTTTTTCTTCAAACCGCACCTGACCCGTAGTACAAGGCATTTGCTGGCTTAATAGCTTAATAAAGGTAGATTTACCTGCGCCATTAGGCCCAATGACCATTGTGATTTCATTGGGATGGAGTGTAAGAGACACCTTATCCAATAATATTTTTCCGTTGATGCTGTATCCTATATTTTCAGTTGTAACCATAGTTTTAGAAGTAATAATCATTTTTACGTAACAGGTAAATGAAAACCGGTACGCCTACAAGGGTGGTAACAATGCCAATGGGTAACTCTGCCGGTGCCAGAAGCAGCCGCGCTAAAATATCAGCCAGGCTAAGTAGCAAAGCACCCAGGAGCGTGCTGCCTAAAATCAGGTAGCGAGTGTCCGCACTTTTTATGATTCTAAGCAAATGAGGCACTACCAACCCAATAAAACCTATGACCCCTGTAAAAGCCGTGGCTACAGAAACCAACACCACATTTACCAGTAATATTTTTATTTTAAGGCTTTTGATTTCCACGCCCAAATTACCTGCTTCTTCTTCGCCTAACATTAAGGCATTTAATTGTTTGGCATAACGTAACCCTATTAAAATGCAGGATAAAGAAGAAATTGCCACCAGGGCTACGGAGTGCCAGGTAGCGCCGGACAAGGTGCCTAAGTTCCAAAAGGTGATGGAGCGTGCCTGCGGATCTCTTGCGATGTAGGATAAAAAACCTACTCCACTTAGAAACAGTGCGTTTATGGCAATTCCTATCAATAATAGCGAGACAGTAGATGTTTTTTTGTGTTTTTTATTTTCTGCCAAAAAGAACACCAGAAAGGTGGCAATCATGCCTCCCAGGCAGGCGGCGATAGGCAACGACCATTCTCCTGCATTTAGCTTTATCGTAGCTCCCAATGTAAAATACAAGGCGGCACCAAAGGCGGCACCACTTGAAGTACCTACTAAACCGGGTTCAACAATGGGGTTTAGGAATAGCCCCTGCATCAATACGCCACCAACGGCTAAACTCGCCCCTACCAGTAACGTGAGTATAGCTCTGGGCAAGCGTATTTCTAAAAAGATGCGTTCGTTTAAGCTAAGATCGTTTGCACCGGTGATCCATTTTTCAACCGCACTTCGCATCTCCTCTACGCTTAATTCTACTGCTCCATACAATACAGAGCAAATAGCGGCAATCAGGATCAGTATACCCAGCAGGGTATAAATTTTTTTATTACTCATTTCCTGTCGCGTTGGTTCCTTATTCAGGAGTTGCCTCTCTATGAATCAGCTCCTGCAACTTCAATATATTTTCACCGGTTCGGGGGCCGAAATAAATTAAGTCGTGTGCTTCAATACGATAGATACGCCCGGTTTTGGCCGCATTGGTAAGTGCTACACCGGGTAGTTCCAGTATCTTTTCTTTAGAACCCAACCGGTCGTACCCCACTTCTGTTAAGAGGATCACATCCGGGTTACTTTTAGCAATGAGTTCGGGGGAAGTAATTCTGGCCATGCCCTCTTTTTCTATCGGGATAACGCCTCCTGCCCACGCCACCATTTTACCAGCCGTACTGTTATTGCCCACTGCTAAATAAATGTTCATAGCTTGCCCGAAGTGCATCACCACTACTTTGATGGTATCCTTGTACCGGTTTCGGTTTTCTACCGCTTTCTCCATGTCGGAATCCAGTTTTATGCACAGTGCATCGGCTTCTTTTTCTTTGTGAAAGTATTGGCCCATTTCTTTTATCAATGCTTTGGTGGAAGGAATATCTTCCCCGATAGTATCAAATGTTTTCATGGGAATTTGAAGTTGCTTCAATTGCCTGACCACATGTTCCGGGCCAATGCTATATTTTCCACCATCGTGAAGTAGAAGCGTGGGCTTGAGGGCCATAATAGCTTCAAAACTCAGGGCCATGTGATAGCCCACAGTGGGGAGTTCTGTTGCTTCGGGCGGATAAACGCTGGTAATACCCACTGCTACCAGATTGGAATCAGCTTGGAGGGCATACATGATTTCGGTGTATTGTTTGGAGACGCTGATAATCCTTTCGTCCAGGTGTGACTTTTTGTCTTCATTTCCAAAGCGCCCGCATGAAGAAAGGATGGCCGCAATACCTAGTAAGAAAACAATATTTTTCATCATTATTTAACTATAAAAGAGTGGCAGCAATGCTGCCACTCTTGCGATTATTAAAAGGTGTATTTGACATTCAAGCCGCCAAAGAAGGTGGTTTCATTTGGCGCTGGTATATAGGCATCAGGAAGCTGATTGATAAATACCATGTTATAATACTGCGTACCGGTAAGGTTATTCGCCCCGACATAGGCCTCTATGGAGAGTGCTTTTATTGATTTTCGGAAGCCCAATTTGGCATTCACCAAGCTATACGGGTCTGTTTCATTCAAACTATCCGACGTGTAATACATCGCACTACGGTAGTTGTATGTGATATTGCCATATAGGCCCAGTTTAGTATCAACGTCAATGCCGGCATTGAAGACCACCGGAGATACCCCAGCCACAGCATTGCCGGAGTAGTCTTCTACAATAGTGATGTCATTGTTTGAAGCATCTTTCCCAATTCGCTCAAATTGAAAATCCTGATACGTAAAGTCTGAATAGGCGAGGTTGGCAAAAGGCCGTACTGATTTGACCAATCCGCCATCCGATTTAATCGCGTCATACCTGACCAGCAATTCTAAACCATTGTTGTTTAGATTTCCGCCGTTTACCAGATAGGAATACAACGTAACCGTGTTGTCAGGATCCTGAACCGTTTGAGTGGTGAATTTATCTTTAAACTGTGCATGGAATACGGCAAGTGTGTAAAACAGGCGATTATCCATCATACTCCCTTTCGTGCCCAATTCCAGTTGAGTGCCGTATTCAGGTGTCAGGTCTGTATTTACCTGACCCGTATAGGAAATTAAGATATTGGAGCTTACCGGAGCCTTGTGCCCTGAGGAGTAGGAAGCATAAATGGAAGCAACTTTGCTAATGGTTTTATTAATGGCAACGTTAGGAGATACCAGGTTTTTGTAGCTAGCTTCGTATACTGGAAGTACCGCATTATCGGGATGGTTGTTGTTATTGGCCCATAATCTGTCTTCCAGTTTCACGCTCATATTGCTTACGCCTATACCCGCATGGGCACTTATGCCCAAAGGTAACCTGAGTGTCCATTGTGTGAAATAAGAATAAGTAGAACTGCTGAGTACCTGGTTGCTTCTGGTGCTGGTAATAACATTGTATCCACTTAAATTAGTGCTATCAGCAGACATGCCATAGCTTACGGAATGCGCATTCAGTTTTTGCATTTCAATCCCCGTTATGCCTGTCAGCTTGATGCGGCTGGTCAGGTTGAACTGTGCATCGAAAGTGGAACGCAGGCCCACATTTACCGGATACTTATCGGTCCATCCGCCTGCAGAACTGTTGTCAAGAGCCTGTGATGATCCAAAAAACGAAGTAGTATTCGATACTTGCTTGTTGAATTGATAGGTATGACCAATGCCTGCTCTCAACGATTTTACAGCAGAATGCGCATCATTACTGATATATCGTTGATTTCCCGAATAGTCCAACGTCTCGTACTGCTCTGTGGTCAACTCTCCGTTGCGCTGGTTATAACTGTCACTGTATCCAAAATAAGTCGTTAGCTTTTGCCTGGCATTCAGGTCAAAATCTCCCATCAGGTTTACAAAATCTTTATGGGTTGCTGTATGCGGCATGAATCCGTCAAATTTCTGATGCCCGTAATTCACCAGCAGGGATGATTTTTCGCCTCCTATTGCCAACTGTGTGGTCGTTCGCAACAAGCCATAACTACCGGCCATTACCTCCTGGCCTATTGTTGTTTTATTTTTCTCGGCTTTTTGCGTTTGCAAATTGACCACTCCGGCAATGGCAAGCCCATAAAGTGTTCCAGAAGGTCCTTTTACCACCTCCACATTATCCACTGATCCAAAATCAATGTCATCCATTACCGTTATACCTTCCGCATCAGTGACAGGAATCCCGTTCAGGTACATTTTTAGTCCCTGAGTATCAAAGTTGCTGCTC
>JBBSOG010000461.1:0-4946 GCA_038259985.1 Cytophagales bacterium | reverse complement strand
AGTGATTTGACCTGGTTAAAGCGCGTCAGGGTAATTTGCCTTTTGCTTTTTGCGTCCATATTATAGAGCCACAAATAGTTCTGCCCTTTCTCATATCCCACAATGCCCAAGGTTTGGCTGTTGTTCCAGCTTAACAGAGGGACTTGGGCATCAAATTTCTGGTCAATGACTTTGTATCCAGATGTATGGACAGTTTTTATCTTGCCGCTTTTGGTATTTAGTACTTTGACTTTGTACCTGCCCCGGTAGTTTTCAGAATAGGCCAAATAAGTGCCATCGGGACTGAAGGCGACAAAATTATAGGTGTAATCTTTACGGTTGTTTTTCCGTAATTTTTGGTCAGCATCAGGGAAAATGTAAGCATCATTTACCTGGGTAGCCATTTCACCATAATAAGCAGCCCACTGCCGGATGAATAGTTTGTAAGGAATACCCAGGGTGTTAACAATGCTACTTTCTTCATTACGAATGATACGGGTAAGGTTGAGAATGTTGGAAATACTACTTTTGCCGTAGCGTGTCGCAATAAAATTCCAAACAGACTGGCCAACCAATGCCGCCTCATCCCCGGTAAGTTTGCCGAGCTTTAGGTTATCATCTTCGTGAAATTGTTCACGGATAAAATCATCCATTTCAATGCTCCAGCCCTCGGCAATGTAACGGGCAGCGCCCTGGATAAACCATTCCGGTAAGCTCAATAGGTAAGCGCTTTGGAACATATCGGTAAGGCTTCCGCCAAACATCATGTCACTGATGAGCATTTCGGAAATTTGCTTCACCAGTTCATCCTTAAAGGAAAGCATGGTTCCGGGGTAGGCAATCTCAACCTGAGATTTGACAAAATCTGTTTGTCCACCGACAGTATATTTCTTGCCTCCTACGCCTACGTTACTTTGTAAAAGATCTTTATTGGAGTTGTATAAGAATATTTTGGTTTTGGTATAGGGCGCATAACCGATAGCATCAGTGATTCTTTCAAATTCTTTCTCCAAAAACTTGGCGGCAATCAGCGCATTTTCTTTTCCGCCTTCATAAAAGTAAATATCAAAATTGTCTGAGCTATAATATGCCCAGTTGAAGTTTTTGTATTGAACCCTATTTTTGCCAAATCCTACCTGGTTGATTTGTGCATTGGCGCTTATGGTGCATACCATCCACAAGAAAATAAGAGAAACGTATGTAAATCTGTTCATTTAGGTCAATACTGAATTATACAGAGGATAAAATCTTTTAATATCTACTTCATTGTCAAGTAATTGCCCGTTGATTAGGCGATCAGCAAACTGGCCGGCATAATAGGGGGCCACCGATACCCCTTTTGTCCCTAACCCATTAAAAATCGCTAATCGTTTATGTTTGGGATGGAAACCAACGAAAGGTTTTCTGTCTATAGTGGCCGGCCGAACACCGGCAATTTGTCCAATTACTTTATAGCTAAACTTACACAATTTTTGAAACTTTTCTTCCAAATAATTGCGGGCTTCAGCGGTAGTCTGGTAACTTAGGTCATCGTGATCGTAAGTAGAACCTACTTTACATGATTCCCCAGTGGGCAAAACGAAAATACCCCTGTTAAATACGACTTCCTGACTATTATCGGCTTTAATATACAAAATCTCCCCTTTAACCGGCTGAAAAGGTAACCAATTAAAATAAGGGTTAGCCATGGCTTCCGGCCCTTCACAAAATATCAAACATTTTGCCCTTTGTTGGTCAATGATTACTCCATCAGGACTTATGCCAATATTTTCCAGTGCAAAAACACCTTCCTGGTACATCTTCTGACAATTAAAATAAGTCCGGCTTGCCTCCAGATACACCGGCACATCCACATAACCGGATTTTTTAAGTAGTACGCCTCCCCATGAATCATGTAACTGTTCAGTAAAAAGGCTTTTTATCGCTACTTTTTCAACGTAGGGTGCAAATGCTTTATTGTCAGCTTTGGTCAGCCAATCATTCTGTTCGGCAATTGAAACAAATGGGCGGTAGATAGGCTTAGGATAGAAAAACTTTTGATTTGTTTTTTGTTCAACTTCTTGATAAAAGTCTTCAAGATAAGGGAAAAGAAGGTCAGCGTTCCAGGATTTGACCATTTTCCTGCCAGTCACCGGATTATACAGTCCGGCAGCGGACATAGAAGAAGTATTTTGCTTGTTTTGGTTAAAAATCTTCAGGCTTGCCCCCTGATTCCAAAGTTGCCAGGCAAGGGTAGTGCCTGCAATGCCTTGGCCAACAATAAAAAAGTCATAAATCATAGATGATAAGCCTGCATAAAATGGAATTATGTAAAATGTAAAATAATATACAAATTTGTAAGTAACGAAAGTATTGCTGTAAAAGGCCACAGTATTTTTTTGGACTTCAAACAGAACTCTTCTACAAATTTATGGTGAGATACATTCCTAATTTTTTAACAATCTGCAACTTATTAAGCGGCTGCCTGGGCATTGTCCTTGTTGCCGAAGGTGACCTAAGCAGTGGCGCTTATATGATTTGGCTGGCTGCCATATTTGATTTTTTTGATGGGCTAAGCGCCCGGGCATTCAAAGCACATTCCAGCATCGGGGGAGAGCTGGATTCCTTATCAGATATGGTGAGTTTTGGGGTTTTACCCGCATTCATTGTCTATGCTTTACTCAAGAACTCCCTGCCTGAACCGTCATTTTACATAGCTTTTATTGCTTTTTCTATCGCGGCTTTTTCCGCTATAAGACTGGCAATATTCAATGTAGATACACGGCAGACCAGTAGTTTTATTGGTTTGCCAACTCCAGCCAGCGCTTTGCTCATAAGTGCTTTACCGCTAAGCAACAATATCCCCCTGGTGGACCAACTCATGAATAATTATATATTCTTAATCCTGCTAGTCCTTATAGTTTCTTACCTGCTCGTTGCCAGAATTGAATTGATGGCCTTCAAATTTGACGGCTTTGCCTGGGCGGATAACAAATTAAAGTATAGTTTTATATTTCTATCCCTGGTCTTAGTGCTGATATTGAACACGATAGCCATTCCTTTGGTAATTGTTTTGTACATTATTTTCTCAGTCATAAAAAATTCCACGGACAAAATCCCCGGTAAATCATCGTGATTGTTATTTTTGCAGCATATTAACCTCAAAAATTCAGAGAGAACATGAACTTCATTGCTAAAATAAACATCATGCCCAAGCCGGAACTCCTGGACCCGCAGGGAAAAGCGGTTCGTTTGGGCCTCGGGAATCTAGGTTTAAGTCAAATCCATGATGTGAGAATTGGAAAGCATATCACGGTAGAAGTGGACGCTGACAGTGAGCAGGAAGCCCGGGAAAAAGTAGAAACGGCCTGCCAGAAACTTTTGGCGAACGTTATTATGGAAAATTATGCCTTTGAGTTAGAGAAAGCGGATGCTTGATATAATATGGGGCTGAATTTTGCGTAGCTTAGAGGTATACCCTGAGTTTGCTTAATGCTTCAGCCATATCCTTTTCTAAATTTTCACCACTTGCATTTAGCACTTCGCAATGCCATTATTCCTGCCTTCAGGAGAAAAGAAAGCCGGTTAGTAGGCATACTCGTGCTGCTGGTGTTCCATGTAGCCCAGGCGCAGGAGCCTTCTGTTTTGTCTGCCGGAGTATGGTATAAATTTTCAGTTACACAAACCGGCGTTTATAAAATCAATGGTGCCCAACTGGCAGAAAAAGGTATTGACCTCCGCCAGATTGACCCGAAAAAGATAGGCGTTTTTGGATATGGAGGAGGGATGCTTGCTCAGCCACTTTCTGAAAAACGCTATTCGGACCTGCCGGAACAGGCCATTTATATCAAAGGTGCCGATGATGGTACATTTGACCATGATGATGATATTATCTTTTTTGCGCAAGGGTCGGAAAATATTTATTTTCTTCCTGAGGGGGATCAGTATCGGTTGAGCTACCAAAAAAACCTTTATGCTGACACTGCCTACTATTTTTTGACTACTACTGAAGGAAAAGGGCTGAGGATCGCCGAAAGTCCTGAAATAACCGCAAGTAATGCCTCAATCATCCATACTTTTGATGATTACTGGATACACGAAGAGGATGAATATAATATCCTCCAACCTGGCTCTGGAAGGGAATGGTACGGACAACTATTCAATAATGGTGACGCTTTCACTTTTACAATACCTACTAATCAGTTAGCAAAATCCGGGGAAATTAAACTTCAAGTGGATGCCTTGGGCAAAGCAACCTCAACTTCTCATTTTGAGATTACTCTCATTGACCAGGAAGTCGGCGCCCTAGAACTTGAACCCATACTTGATGCAAGGTATACTGACAAAGGAAAAGAAAACGCCATCAGTTTTACGCTCCCATCAGATCAGTTTGTTGGCCAGGACCAACTGACGGTTTCGTTGAGGTACAAAGCCAATGGTAACCGGGGGCAGGCGCACCTGAACCGCTTACTGCTGACTTTTCCCCGCGCCCTTAGCTTTCAAGAGGAAATGCTGCTTTTTAGGAGTGTGGGCAGTACAAAAAACGATGCGAGTATTTTTCAACTTAATTCATCTTCCCCAGAAGCTATGATTTGGGATGTGAGTGACCCGCTACACCCGCTAAATATTCAGGCCATTTACGCAAATAATACCTACTCATTTACTGCAGCTACCCAGGGAAAACTGAGAGAATTTGTCATTTTTAATCCGAAAGAACTCTCTGAAGTGCAATGGGAGGGAAGTGTGCCGAACCAAAACCTGGTCTATGCCCAGGTGCCAGACTTATTGATCATTTGTCCTCCATTCTTAAAAAGCGAAGCGGAAAGATTGGCCTTATTCCGTCAACAGCATGATCAATTGGAGGTGCAGGTAGCCACCACCGAACAAGTTTATAAACAGTATTCTTCCGGCAGACAGGATATATCCGCCATCCGAAATTTTGCCAAATCTCTTTATGACCGGGAAGCGGGTAAATTTAAGTACCTCCT
>JBBSOG010000460.1:0-4955 GCA_038259985.1 Cytophagales bacterium | reverse complement strand
GGTTTGGTTTCTTTGGTTTTTGTTACTACTACCCTGGCCGCTGCAGCTGGAGCGATCGGAGCACTGCTCACTTCCCTTATCGTTACAAAAACAAACGATTTGACAATGGTACTTAATGGTATACTGGGAGGCTTAGTAGGTATCACTGCCGGAGCTGACCAGATGGGGGCTATAGATGCCGTACTTATCGGCCTGATTGCCGGGGCTATCGTAGTTTGTGCCGTTGTCTTTATTGATCGCCTGCGCCTGGATGATCCGGTAGGGGCTATCTCCGTACACCTGATATGCGGTGTGTGGGGTACTTTGGCAGTAGGTATTTTTGGCGGCCTAGCCGGTGGTGCCCAGATTATTAGCCAGTTGATAGGCATAGCAACGGTTGGTGTCTTCTGTTTCACTACCTCCCTTCTGATTTTCTACGTGCTGAAGATGACCCTAGGTATACGCGTAAGCAAAGAAGAAGAATCTGAAGGTTTAGATATCGGCGAGCATAAAATGAGAGCTTATCCTGATCTGCACAAAAACGCGGAAGAGGTTTATTCTTAATCAGGGTAATACCGAATTTGTAGAAGACGCTTCAATCTTATTCTACGGACGATCACTAAAAAAAACACCAGCTCAGTAAATGAGCTGGTGTTTTTTTTAGTAGCTACCTACTGGTTCCGGTTTATCTACTTTGGGGCCGCTTATCGGAAGCGTAACACCGGGAGGTAGATCAAGCTCCGGAAAGTCAAACTCTATCGGAAGCCCTCCGTCATTGTTAGATGAATTGGGGCGGCGGCTATTTAGCGCATTGATGATGACTAAAGTAGAACCAAGCGCCAATACAAATCCTGCTATGATATAGTCTAATGTCATGGTTTACTGATGGTTTTGAGTAACAAAAATGATTTATCTAAAGGAAAATATTTACGCCTTATGCGTATTACAAATTATACAAAAACTGAACCTGAATTAGTCTGATCTTCCAAAAGACAGGGCATTCAAAATACTCAGGGCACCTTAGGTTAGAAGACAAGATCAGATTAGTAGAAAAACACCTTTCTTAAACTTTTATTGTAAAAAAACTTACCAAGCCTATCTTGTCCTTTTCATCTGTTTTTTACCTTTGTACACATAATCCCCAATGTAACTCCCGTCAAATCGGAAGGCTTGGGGAAAAAAGTTACAGTCATACCTAAATAGAAAAGATGGAAGTTAAAGGAAAGCTTATTGAGATTTACGATACCGCACAGATCAGTGACCGCTTTCAAAAAAGAGAGTTCGTTATTGAATTTGCTGAGAACCCACAGTATCCCGAATTTGTGAAGTTTGAAGCGGTACAGGACAAATGTGAGATGCTGGACGAGTACAAAGTAGGAGATGAGATCATTGTTCATTTCAACCTGAAAGGCCGGAAATGGACAGATCGCCAGGGCGAAACCAAATACTTTAATTCTTTACAAGCCTGGCGCATGCAAAAAGGGGGAGAGACATCATCCTCACCCAACCAGGAAGCCTCTGCGAATACAGACTTACCTTTTGCTGACGATGGAGGGGACGAAGATGACCTGCCTTTTTAGTTTTATTGGAATTAAATACCAAGCATTTTGTTGATAAACCCTGATGCTTATTTGTATTTATTTTAAATAAGGCTAATTTTGACATATGTCTATGGCTAAGGTGATTTTTAAGAATGAAGGGGGCTGCCTGTATCAGGATGATCGGAAGTCTTGCTTTATCCTGGAATACGGGGGGTATTGCACTCCGCTCTCGGTTCCGTGCTTCTTTTGCTTGAAAAAGAAGATTGATGAAGTAGATATTGTGGCTATGATCGCCAACCCTGACCCTTCAGCAGATATTGAGATCATCTCACCCCACGCATGCGACCGCTGTTTTGTGCTCACGGTAGCGGAGCTTCTAATCCTGAAAGATCTTTTTGCAGGTGCACGTGTCATGCTGGAGCTTAATAGCATTCTTCAAGAGCGTGTCTATGCTCCAATTGCTGTTTAGAACCTTTACGAATTGAAACCTCTGATAGCATTTTCTGAAACTATCAGCGACATTTAAGTGTATAATTGATCATTCAGAAAAAAACATACCATGAAAGATTTACTAAGGTTAAAAACCTCGCTTACCGAAGAAGTAGAAAGTTTGCTTAACGAACAAGTTAAGATGGAAGCAAAATCATCCGCTATTTATCTGGCTATGGCTTCCTGGTGCGACCGACATGGATTTGACAACAGCGCTACTTTTTTCTATAGCCAGTCCGACGAAGAAAGAAGCCATATGATGAAAATATTTAAATACATCAATGATTTGGGGGGGGCAGCCGTTTCTCCTGAAATCACCAATGTTTCTTCAGAATTTGACTCTTTTAGAGGGATTTTTGAAGAAGCGCTTCAGCAGGAGATTTCCGTGACCCAGTCGCTTAACCGGATTGCTGCCAAATGTCAGAAATTACAGGATTTTACGACCTTTAACTTTCTGTCATGGTTTCTCAACGAACAGGTAGAAGAAGAATACATCGCCCGTCGTTGCCTGGAACTCTTTGAGGTCATCGGTGAAGAGGGCGTGGGATTGTATACGATTGATAAACAAATTACACAACTGAAGTACGAAGTTTAAATTTAGAACTTTAACACTTAGACATTTGCCTGGCCTCAAGCCGGGCATTTTAATTTTCTACATGGACACGACATTGTTAAAGGAGCTTTGCGAGGTGTTTGCCCCTTCCGGAGATGAAAGTTTGATGAAGGAATTTATCGTTCATCATGTGGAAGAAAATCAGGCAGACTGGAAGGTGCAGCCAGAAATTATCGTGGGAGCCTCCTTGCAGGATTGTCTAATACTGCACTTCGGAAAGCCCCGCACTGCGGTCTTCGCCCACATGGATTCTATTGGCTTTACCGTTCGTTACCAGGACCAGCTTATCCCCATCGGTAGCCCGGATGCCAAAGATGGATACAAGCTGATTGGCAGAGATACATTAGGCCCGGTGTTGTGCGAATTGAAAGTACAGAAGCAGAAAGAAGACAAAAAGAAAAAGCTGCATTACAAATTTGGCCGGGGCATTGACAGCGGCACCAACCTGGTGTTTGGCTGCGATTTCAAGGCTAAAAAAAAATACATTACTTCCTGCTACCTGGATAATCGCCTGGGTATTTATAACATGCTAAAACTCGCCGAAACCCTGGAAGATGGACTGATCGTTTTCAGCTGTTGGGAAGAGCAAGGCGGCGGCTCAGTACCTTATCTGCTGGACTACATCATGAAACACCATCCGGTGCAGCAGTGCCTCATCGCCGATATTACCTGGGTAACCGAAGGCGTAAAGCATGGTGATGGACCGGTTGTTTCTTTGCGTGACCGAAACATTCCCCGGCGTTCATTTGTAGATAAACTGATACAACTTGCCCGGCAAGCTGATATTCCCTTTCAATTGGAAGTAGAAGGGGAAGGCTCCAGCGATGGGCGCGAAATCCAACTTTCGCCTTATCCACTGGATTGGTGTTTTGTCGGGGTACCCATTGCAAATGCCCATACGCCCCATGAAAAAGTGCACCAAAAAGACATCACCGGTTTTTTACGTATTTATCAACACCTGATGCGAACTTTGTAAAATGAAAATCAACGATAAATCTTTTGTTCCCTTTATTAGGGAGAATGAACTACAGCAAGCTATCCGCCGTATCGCACAGGCCATCAACCAGGATTATGTAGATCGTAAGCCTATGCTCATTGCTGTACTTAATGGTGCATTCATGTTTGCCTCTGATCTGGTTAAATGCCTGGAAATAGAAGTAGAAATCAGCTTTGTGAAGGTCAAGTCTTATGAAGGCACACAAAGTAGTGGCAAAGTAAAACAGTTGTTCGGACTGGATGCATCGGTGGAAGGAAAGGATGTAATTTTGTTGGAGGACATCGTAGACACCGGGCATACCGTACAATACCTGATCAAGTTGCTGGAAGAGAAAAATCCGGCCAGTATAAGTATCGCCAGCTTACTTTTCAAACCTGATGCTTTGCAAATACCGGTAGATCTTCAGTACAAAGGCATTGATATTCCGAATAAATTTGTAGTAGGTTATGGTCTGGATTATGATGGCTTTGGCCGCCAATACCGGGAGATATACTGCCTGGAAGAATAGCTGATTATCGCTGTATTTTAGATTTTTATTATTATTGCAATCCGCTAGCGTTTATATTTGCCAACTTAGCGATACAGTAATCGCCTTTTTTTCATTAAAACAACATATCCATGCTCAATATCGTACTGTTTGGCCCTCCTGGTGCCGGGAAGGGCACACAAAGCGAAAAGCTTATTCAACACTATGACCTGCTGCATATTTCTACCGGTGACCTTTTCAGAAAACACCTCGGTGAAGGCACGGCTTTGGGTAAGAAAGCGCAGGGGTTTATGGATGAGGGAAAACTGGTGCCCGACGAGTTGGTAGTAGATATGGTGGATGATAAACTTCAGGAAGGTCATAGTGCCTCAGGAATTATTTTTGATGGTTTCCCCCGTACCATCCCCCAGGCAGAAGCGCTTGACCAACTATTGGAAAGCAAAAACATGCCGATTATTGCTACGGTAATGCTGGATGTTCCGGATGAAGAATTGATCAACCGCTTGCTGGAAAGGGGCAAAACATCAGGAAGAACGGACGATCAGGATCACACCAAAATCGCTACCCGCCTGAATGTGTACAAAGGCGAAACACTGCCGGTAGCCAACTACTACGAGAGCCAGCTTAAACTTACTAAAGTACATGGCGTGGGGGCGGTTGATGAGATTTTTCAGCGTGTCTGCCATGAGATAGATGCCAAGAAAGCCGGATAGCATGTTTAAGCTGAACTTTTAAGTAATGCTTATCCTTTGAATACTTACCTTATACCTCGTTAAAAACAAAAAGTTTGGCTTCATCCAATTTTATAGATTACGTAAAATTCTGTGCTCGTTCCGGTAAAGGCGGTGC
>JBBSOG010000459.1:0-4971 GCA_038259985.1 Cytophagales bacterium | reverse complement strand
TAGAAGTGCGCAGGATATTTAAGATTTCTAAAGTGGGTACCGTTGCCGGCTGTTATGTCACCGAAGGTACGGTTAAAAGAAACAACCAGATACGAATCGTCCGTGATGGCATCGTAGCTCACACTGGTGAGATCAACCAACTGAAACGTGAGAAAGATGATGTCAGTGAGGTGCGTTCCGGATACGAGTGTGGTCTTAGTATCAAAAATTTCAACGATATCAAAGAAGGCGATATCATAGAAGGTTTTGAAGAAAAAGAAGTGAAAAGAACACTGTAAAAAAAGTAAAACATACCATAAAAAAGCCTCCCGAACGGAGGCTTTTTTTCGTTAATAGCACAAAGAGAAATTAGAGAATGCCTAAGTATACAAGTGAATGCTGACACTGCTGCTTATCCTTATTTATTTTTTCTGGGGCCTTACCCTATTCGGTTTGTACCGTCCCTGGCTGGCCCTGTGGTGGAGCGATTACTGCCCACGGATTAAGGTGATAAAGGTGTATGGGAGTTTGGCCATTACATTCAATATCCTATACATTTTTTGTTATTGGTTCAAATATTTGCAATAATTGGAGGGATACCTTAAAGACCGATATAAAAATGGAACCGAAGACAACGTGGACGCACTTTTTGCTCATTGGAATTGATGGCTGACTTAATATCTTTTAAGCTTGTGAATACTTCCGAAGTTTCTGTTGTGCGTCATCAAGAGAATAATACCTTAAACTTCAGAAGTTTCGCTTAGATGGCTTTTGCTTACCCCTTCAGCGTCACCTGCAAGCGGTCGCAGCTGAGGATTTGTAGGTTTACCGGATTGCAAACCCTATTTTTCAGGAAATTAGGATTGAAATTCGGGCCAGAGACCCTGCCAGATATTAGTCACACCGCACGCGCAGTGCGACTGAGAATTTGTCACTTTACTTTGCACTCGTGGCTAAGCCTTCCATTCCCTCAGTCACCTCAAATTGTCCTCGTCTGTGACGGGGACGCATGAGCGTGGCGTTTTAAAACGCCACTTGGTGCCTCTTCATCACTGAAGGAATTATGAAGGTATGAATTCGGGCCAGAGGCCTTGCCAGATATTGGTTACACCGCAGGCGCAGTGCGACTGCATTATTTGCAAGGGACGCTGAGGATTTGATGCATCAAAATTTCGTGTCTCTTCCGCCCTACACCCCAACAGCCTCTACTTCTTGTACATCATGGGGGAGCATGGTCTTCAATAAATTTTCAATACCAGCTTTGAGCGTAACGGTGGAAGAAGGACAACCGCTACAAGATCCCTGGAGAAGCACCTTAACAGTACCTTCATGGAAAGAATGGAAACTAATCGCACCACCATCCTGCTCCACTGCCGGACGAATATACTCATCCAGGATGCCTTTTATTTTCTTAACTGTTTCACTATCATTTTCATTGATAGCAGTGCCACTGGCCATTGCTTCATCTACCAGGATGGCTTTGCCATCTTCTAAAAAAGACTTGATGTGCTGCTTTACTTTATCCTGTATTTCTAGCCATTCTACTGCGTCACTTTTGGTCACGGTGATGAAATTACTCATATAGAATACGCGGGAGACATGCTCAATAGTAAACAGTTCCTGGGCAAGGGGGGCATGTGCTGCACTTTCAGCATCAGGAAAGTCAAAGCTTTCCCCCTCAGGGACGAGCATCAGATTGGTGACAAACTTTAGTGAGTTGGGATTAGGGTTAGACTCAAGATAGATATGGACATTAAACTTAGGTGCTTTTAATTGATCCGCGGTTTCCATAGTAAGGAGTTTATGTATTAATGATTAAAAGTAGAACGATAGTTAAAATGATAAGTTCCCTACAGGCTTAAGCACAAAATTAACAAATAGCCCTGAACTTTAATAATTCGCTGTTTGTATTATATCTTTGTCCCAAATACCAATAAAGAACCGCAACGACCTTATAGTAAAAAGCATGTAGACCGCATGTACTATTCTCTTTTGTTTTTAATGTTTTTATTTCCACTTTTGTGGTTTAATCATGAGCAAATACTGCCTTCGGTAGTTTTGAACAAGTAATGCTAGATATCAATTCTTTCAAAAAATTACTGGATAAGCCTAAGTGTATCGTGATTGTACCCCATGTCAATCCTGATGCGGATGCTTTAGGGTCGGCACTGGGTATGGCGTCCATTCTGAAGAAGAAGGGCCATGAGGTGCAGGTGATCTCACCCACTGACTATCCTAAGTTTCTCCATTGGATGCAAGGCAATAGCGAGGTGATGATCTATAATGCCGGAAACGAAGCTACCGGCAACGATATCATCCAGCAGGCGGAGATTATTTTTTGTCTTGATTTCTGCTCACTCAAGCGGACGGACAAGATGGAACAGCCCCTTCGGGATGCAAAAGCCATCAAAGTTCTGATTGACCATCATCATGGCAAAGAGGATTTTGCGGATTTTGAATGTTGGGATACCAAAGCTGCGGCAACTTGCGAACTGATCTACCAATTGGTGGTAGATATGGGAGAGCCTCAGCTAATAGATAAACATACCGCCGAATCCCTCTATGCCGGTATCATGACAGATACCGGGTCATTTCGCCATCCCAATACGACCAAACATGTACACGAAGTGGTGGCCGAACTCATTGGCCTGGGAGCAGAAGTTTCCAAGGTCAGCAAGCTAGTGTACGATACCAACTCTATAAACAGGCTGCGTTTCATAGGCTTTGCCTTAAGTGAGCGCCTGGAAATACTGCAAGAATTTAATACTGCTTATTTCGCTATTTCAGCGGAAGACCTGACAAAATTCAGTTCCCGTACCGGCGATACTGAAGGCTTGGTCAATTATGCCCTGTCGGTGGAAGGAATCACTATGGCTGCGATCATCATTGAGCGGGAGGACGCCGTAAAGCTCTCTTTTCGTTCTATAGGTGATTTTCCGGTTAACGAACTTGCCGCTAAGCATTTTGAAGGTGGTGGTCACAAAAACGCCGCAGGAGGCATTTCTCACGTTGGTATTAAAGAAACAGTATAAAAATTTTTAGGTCTACTTCCTGAATACAAAAAACAACTCCATAAAAATCAGAAAAAACAAGAAATCTATTTAACATGAAAATAAGCATCAGTAAATTATTAAGCATGGCAGCTTTGGCCGCCATTTTTATCCTACCAGCCTGCGACCAAATGGGCGGGGACTCTTATGAGACTACCGACACTGGTTTGCAGTACAAGTACATAAAAGAAGGCGAAGGTGCCAGCCCGAAAACAGGGGAGATCCTGTTGATCAACATGACCTACCAGACTGAAGATGACTCACTACTGATGAGTACTGAAAAACTCGGAGGGCCAGTTCCTATCAAGATAGACTCTTCCGCGCAAGGCCAAATCTATGAAGGGTTTAGCATGTTGAAAAAAGGGGATAGCGTGCTTTTTAAAATCAGCGCTGAAGAAGTATTTATGAAAACATTTAATGCTCCTATTCCTGATTTTATTGATTCTGCCAGCTATATCACTTTTAATATAGGCGTAGAGGATGTGATGTCAGAACAGGATTTTCAGGCGTATCAAATGGAAAGAATGCGTGAGGAGCAAGAATCTATGATGGCGGAACAAGGGGAGCAAATGCAAACTGACAGTACCAAAATTGAAGAGTTTCTAAAAGAGAACAACATCGAGGCCCAGGCCACCGAATCTGGCTTACGCTATGTAATTGAAGAGGAAGGCTCAGGCGTACAACCCTCACCCGGAGACTCAGTATATGTGCATTACACCGGTAAACTGCTGGACGGAACCGAGTTTGATTCCTCCCGTGGCAGAGGGGAACCATTGGCCTTCCCTATTGGGCAGGGATGGGTCATTCCCGGTTGGGATGAAGGGATATCTTTATTAAAAAAGGGAGGAAAATCCACCTTATATATTCCTTCACCTTTGGCCTATGGGCCAGAAGCCAGAGGGGATATAATTAAAGAAAACTCTATCCTGGTATTTGATGTAGAATTGGTGGACGTGAAGCAAGTGTCTAACTAGACAAGTCTGCATTTCATAAAAATTAATAAAATCCGGTACAGACTGCCGGATTTTTTACGTTAAGCAATTATGAGAAAGACACTGAACACCCTGCGTAGCTTTGCCTGTTTGGCCATGACGGCTACACTTTTCTTTGCCTGTGAGCAGGATGACCCGGATGCGGACTTGCAAGGTCGTTTAGATGCACAAAAAGTAGAAATGAAAGAGTATCTGTCCACCAATAACATTACCACTGATGAAGTGGAAGGTATAAACTAAATTTTTATGAAAATCTGTTTCGCCACCAACAATCCAAACAAGCTTAAAGAAATCCGCCAACTGCTGGGCAATCATTTTGAAGTTCAGAGCCTGGAAGATATAGGCTGCCGGGAAGAGCTCCCCGAAAACCAGGATACCCTGGAAGGCAATTCTGAAGAGAAAGCCCGCTATGTGTTTGATCATTTTCAGGTAGCTTGTTTTGCAGACGATACCGGGCTGGAAGTCAGTGCCCTGCACGGTGCCCCGGGCGTTTATTCGGCACGCTACGCTGGCTCCCAAAGGCGAAGCGAGGACAACATGGCCCGACTGTTGGCAGAACTGGAAGGCAAAGAAGACCGCCGCGCACAGTTTCGTACCGTAATCACCTTGATACTAGACGGAAAAAGTCATCAGTTTGAAGGTATCGCAAAAGGCCAAATTACCGCCACTCAATCAGGAGCAGCGGGTTTTGGCTATGACCCAATTTTCAAACCCCAAGGATACGAACAGACATTTGCCGAAATGGATATGCAGACAAAAAACAAAATCAGTCATCGTGGACTGGCGACCAGCAAATTGGTATCTTTCCTCCGGCAACATACTTGAATAGCATGAAAGAACCATATATCGTAGGCATATCGGGAGGTAGTGGTTCGGGAAAGTCCAGGGTATTGGCTTGGTTGGAGGACATACTCTCTCCACAGCCACTTTGTTTGCTATCCCAGGATAAT
>JBBSOG010000458.1:0-4976 GCA_038259985.1 Cytophagales bacterium | reverse complement strand
CCTTCCCATTCTATAGATATTCTGCCGGGAAAATCCATCGTAATGACTTGTGTGTCGGGTGTTTGCCAATCATCTTCATAAGCATAACGCCCACCGGCTGAGGTAACCCGTGTAGGGTAATCCACGCCCAGGCCCCAACGCATCACATCAATTTCGTGGGTGCCATTATTCAAAGCCTCTCCGGTGCCCCAGTTCCAAAACCAGTGCCAGTTGTAGTGGATCAAATTGTCCTGGTAAGGCTTTCGGGGGGCAGGTCCCTGCCATAGTTCATAGTTGAGGTAGTCCGGTGCGGGCACCTGTTTGCCTTCCCCAATTGGTTGACGGTTGTTGGTATACCACCCTTTGGCAAAATAGGCCCTGCCGATGATACCGTCGTTGATATCTTTGACACAAGCGATAATATTGGGCCATGAGCGCCTTTGGTTACCCATCTGTACTACACGATCGTATTTCCGGGCTGCTTCCACCAACATTTCCCCTTCATAAGGATTATGGCTACAGGGCTTCTCTACATATACGTGTTTGCCAGCCTGACATGCCATGATAGCCGCCTGTGCATGACAATTGTCCGGGGTAGCGATATATACCCCATCCAGTTCCTGATCATCCAGGATGGTACGAAAATCTTCTACACCCTTAGGCTTCTTCTTGGATTTTTCTGCTACACCCGCTACGGTCTTAGCCAGGACATTCGCATCCACATCACTGATGTACGCTACTTCACAGTCCTTCTGACTAGCAAAATTCTTGGCCATGCCATCTCCACGGCCATGCACGCCAATAGCTGCGATGCGAACCCTGTCGTTGGCACCCATGATACTGGCATAGCTTTTCGCGTTCATGGCAAAAGTAAGCCCTGCTGATCCCAATCCGGCTTTTTTGATAAAATCCCTGCGGGAATTATTTTCGTTTTGCATAATGTTAGGTTTAAAAATTAATATTTTGTTTTTAGTCATTTCAAGCTTTCACTGAGACTCAGATCAGGAATCTGCTAAATTCCTGATCTTGATATTTTTATAGTGAACGGTATCTCCGTGACCTTGCAAAAGTATATGGCCCTCAGGCATTTCGCCAAAACCCTTAAGGTTATTGTATTTACTTGCCTCAACCAATTTCCGAAAATGATCGCTGCCCCGCTCAAATTCAAGTACTTTGCGTCCATTCAGCCAATGCTCTACATGATCACCCCTCACGATAATTTTTGCTTGGTTCCATTCACCCACCGGCTTCGCTTGTTTATTTTTGGCGGGTATCATGTCATATAAAGAAGCGATGGTCCTGTTTCCATTGACACCCAACTTGGCATCTGCATGATTTGCATCATCAATGATCTGATATTCCAGTCCCAGATAATCACCTTGATGACCGGGAAAATCGTTGACAACAAAATACTTGATGCCACTATTAGCCCCTTCGGGAATTTTAAACTCTAGCGACAGTTCAAAATCGCCATACTGGTCTTTGGTAATGATATCCCCTCCACTGGCATGATCATCTCCAGTGGAACCCAAGACGGTGAGTACGCCATCTTCTACTACCCAGCCTTTTTCCGGAAAACCCTTGCCTTTGGTGCCTGTCCATGCATCGGTTGATTTTCCATCAAAGAGCAACTGCCAGCCCTCCCCTTGCTCCTGCTGTGTGAGCATATTAGGTTGGGTAGCCTTTTCCTTGCTTGCCTGCGATGTTTTCGCATCTTGCCCCATTACTTTGCTGTTAAAGCTAACTGCTGCGATTAGCGCAAGTAACAACAGTTTGAGGTTATGACCGTTTTGATCCAAAAATTTTACTTTCATATCTTTTGTTTTTAATGATTTATATACTCAAAAAAATATCTAAAACCCCGGGTTTTGTTTGATCACTGAAGGATTGTTCTCAATGGCCTGAAGGGGCACGGGAAAGAGCATTTGATATGGCTGTATCTCTTCAGGAATATTCAGCACATCCCTTTTTGAATTCATTACTTCCAAAGCCCTTTCTGTACGAACAAGATCAAACCATCGATGGTTTTCAAAAGCCAGTTCAACTCTTCTTTCCTGCTCTATGGCTAACCTGAATTGCTGTTGGTCGGCCACACGGAGATTAGGATCGGCATTATTGGCTGTCATAGGGGCTAAACCTGCCCGCCCTCTGATTTGGTTGAGTAACTGAAAAGCTTGTCCATCCGGCACGAATCCTAGTTCATTCAAAACTTCCGCATACATCAACAATACATCCGCGTATCTGAGCACAATCCAGTTGTTGTCAGCATCATTATCTTCAAATGGTACGTCATAATATTTTTTAATGTAGGCATACGGAATAAAATCCCCTGCGTCATTCACGTATCCCGGTGCCAATGATATGTCTTTTCTCAGATCACCCGGTTCATAGGCATTGACCATATCTACCGTAGGGGAATTGACCGACCCGGCCCCACCGACCTGCACCACGACCTGGTTGGAGAATTTGGGGGCGAAAGCATTGGTAAAAGGACTACCAGTCCCCCTGCCCCCTTTTAAATACTGCACCTCAAAAAGGGATTCCATACTATTCTCATGCTGCAAATCCCACAAATCGGCGTAGTTGGGCAGAAGCTCGTAATTGTCATTATTGATCACTTCTTCCAGTTTGGTTTTAGCCTCCGCATAGTTTTTCATGGTAAGGTACACCTTAGCCAGAATACCTTTTGCGGCACCGCTCGTAGCTCTTCCTACATCTGTTGAGCCATAGGCAGGGGGAAGCGCATCTTCAGCGAATTGCAAATCCTCAATAATCTGCGCATAAACCTGCTGGGCAGGTGTCCTTGCCTGGGCATATGCTTCCTGAACCGTTATTTCACTCAGGACAAGTGGCACATCCCCAAAAATCTGTACCAGGTAAAAATATTCAAGGGCCCTTAAAAAGCGGACCTCACCCAGATACTGTTCTTTAAGTGTCTGGTCCATGTCAACAGCATCAATACGGTCCAGCACAACATTAGATCTGAGAATAGCATTATAAGCATCGTTCCATATTGTATTCAGGTAGCGGTTTGAGGATATGACCGTAAAATAATAAATACTTTCAGTATCATAAGAATCTCCCGACACCCATGAAGCAGAAGTGTTATCAGATCTCATTTCCCCCACAAAGTAAAGTCCCTGGTTGAATAACCCGGTGTTTCGCAGGCCGGCATAAGCAGCATTCAATGCAATTTCCATATCCTGTGGCGTTTTATAAAAATTCGTTTCACTGATATCAGAAATCGGGTTCAGATCAATAAAATCATCATTGCAAGACATCAAAGAAAAGCTTGCCAGGAGGGTTGTTAATATTATCTTTTTCATCTCTGTTGGTTTAAACATTCAAAAGTTTTTAAAATCTAAGGTTCACGCCTAAGGTGAAGGTACGCGCAGTAGGATAACCGGTGTAATCCCCGCCCCGGGTCAAGCCATCGCCTGAAGTACTCACCTCCGGGTCAAAACCAAAATAGTCGGTAAAAGTATAGAGGTTCTGGATACTGAAATAGAACCTGGAAGACTGAATAAAGCTGTTTCCCAATACACTTTCCGGTAAATTATAGCCCAAAGTAACGTTGCGAATGCGCAGGAAACTGGCATCCTGTATCCAATAGCTGGAAGGTTCTTTTTGAAGCCCTAAGTAATTTCGGTTTGCCCTGAAATACTCCCCGTCCCCGGGTTGTTCGGGCGATCTCCAGCGATTGGCAGCATCTGCCCTGGCATTCCTTTCGCCATGAAAATACTTGGTGAACCTAGATGACATAGAAAATACCTCTCCACCCTGTGAGCCCGTCACTTGAACCCTTAGATCAAAATTTTTGTAGGAGAAATTATTGGTAATCCCGTAAATAAAATCAGGTTGGTTGTTACCAATCACGGTGCGGTCATTAGCATTCAACTCACCATCCTTATTAACATCCCTGATGATTGGATCCCCCGGAACATCGGTTGAACGATGCGCGTTTTCTTCAATTTGATCTTGTGTGGTGTAGACACCATCAAAAACATACCCATAAAAGTTAGCGACTGGTTGTCCTACTTCTGTCTTGAATCCATTGGTGACATTAGGCGCACTGGCGTAAATAGGGTTATCATCAGGACCTAAGGCCAGCACTTTATTTCTATTGATGGATATATTTAAGCTAGTATTCCATTTGAAATCATTGACCAGGTTTCTGGTCGTGGCGGAAAATTCTATTCCCTGGTTCTGTACCTTTCCGATATTTTGGAGTTGGGTTGCGTATCCTGTTATTTGAGGAACAGGAACGAATAATAATAAATCTTTGGTAGAACGATAATAGTAATCCGCTTCCACATAAATCCTATTGGCAAGGAGCCCCAGTTCCACCCCTACATCAAACTGTTTTGTCATCTCCCATCCAAGGTCAGGATTGGAAAGCGAACTCGGAAAGACTGCATTTACCAGGCTATTGCCCAGCACATACTGACTTACGCCCAGTAAACCCTGGGACCCATAGTTTGGAATCAAATTATTACCGGTGAAACCATAACTAGCCCTGACTTTCAGGTCACTGATTATACTGGACTCCGGGATAAAATCTTCCTCTGACACGCGCCATCCCACCGACAACGAAGGAAAAACACCCCATTTGTTATCGGCACCAAACCTGGAAGAACCATCTGCCCGTAAGGTACCGGTGAACAAGTACTTGTCATCAAAAGCGTAGTTTACCCTGGCCAGATAGGATACCAGCGCGTATTCGGATTCTGTTGAGCTTCCGTCCGTCACCTGTCCGTTATTGAGTGTACGCACCCCTTCGTAAGGAAAATTGGTCGCAAAAATGTAATTATCTTCATAGAAATCTTTTTGCTGCGTATAACCTACTAAGGCATTCACCGCATGCTTACCAGCAAATACTTTATCATAAGTAAGGGTATTTTCCAGCAGCCAGTTGGTTTGGTGAGTAGTGTTTGATTCTGCCTCTATTTGATTAGGTGCTTTATTAGAATCCCTGTTCACATAAGAAGGCCGGTAAT
>JBBSOG010000457.1:0-5032 GCA_038259985.1 Cytophagales bacterium | reverse complement strand
CTAAGAGTAATTGGATTTGTGCAGCGGTCACCAAAAACATTGGTGAAGTCTGTTTGACGACCCTATTTCTATCGGCCTGGGCAAACTCATAAAAACTAGCCAAGCCCATCTCCGCAGCTACTTGCTTGGCTGTTTCATCATTATTACCCATAGGCATACCCACTTGAATGCTAGGATCATTTGAAGCACTTGCCTGAACTTGATCGGGGCCTGACTTTGCCCCTACATAGGTCACTGCAATCGCCGCCAGTCGTGGATCATCATTAGTCTGGAGGTAATCAACAAATGGTTTGGCCAGATAATAATTATTGGCTTCAGTAGCATTCAAAGTCCTTCCCGGGCCATTGACATAGTTAGCATCATGCCGAATGACGGCATTTTCATCATTGGAAGTAATTACCCCAGCCTGAAAAGCCTGTTGGGCTACCTGGGCAGCCGTAGGGGCGTCCACTTTACTGAGTCGCATGCCCGCTCGCAGTAATAAGGAATTGGCATATTTTTTCCATAAACTGATATCACCACCGTAGAGAACATCGGATGTTTCCATAGTTCCTGAGGCATCTAAGGCGGCAGAAGCTTCTCTTAATTCTTTAATAATATCAGGATAGATCACTTGCTGGGCATCATATTCAGGGAAATAGTTTTGCGTGATAAAAGCTTTTCCACCTTCAAAATATGGAATATCTCCGTAAGTATCCGATAAAAGCATAAAAGCATGAGCCTGGATGATGCGCGTCATTTGCAGTAAATTACTTCTTTCGGGCGTTTCTTCCAGCCGCGTAATGATATCACGGGTACTGCGCACTACATTACGAAAATAGTTGACCCACATCGCTTCAGTAGAATTTCTATTGTCTTGGTTAAAATTTGCACCCGTCAATACTCCCGAGTTGGGGGAGATAATCTGCTGCACGATACCCATGTCATATACCAGTACCGATCCGGGAAATGACATATTAACAATAGCATTGTTTAACTGAAAGGCCGGGTCTACACTGGTTGCTTCGGTTTTATTGGTGTTGAGTTCATCAAAATCCTCATCACAGGCGATCAAAAAAATAAATACCAGCGAGAGTATGCGGAATATTAATAATTTATTCATCATGTCAGTTTTCTAAAATTTAACATTCAGGTTAAAGCCAAGGCCCCGGGTAGTGGGCAAGCCGGTAGATTCCAATCCCACCAGATTATCAGAAGAAAACCCAAAAGATTCAGGGTCAATGTTGGGTACCCATTTCTTGATAATGAGTACGTTATTGGCTACAAAATTGAGCCTTACACTTCTTGCTGGAAAATTATCAGGCAGGAAACGAGAGAAATCGTATCCCAAAGTAATTTGTCTTAGTTTCCAGTAGCCTCCGTTGTATACTATAGGTTCTACCAACTGCTGGGAACGCACCACTTCCCAGTATGTCTGCACATCTGCAGCTACCTGATTAGGCTCTCCCTGCTGGTTGACACCATCCCCTATTACTCCACCCTCACGGCCTTCCAGGGTCATTTTGTGTAAGCCATGCCGGGTAGCATTAAAATTAGTACCAGACATCATTTGATTACCCAGTTTGAAATCAATCAAAAAAGAGAAATTAATTCCTTTGTAATCAAATGCGTTGGTTATACCCCCTACCCACTTTGGTAAAGCGCTACCAAAAGCGATCAGGTTATCGGTACGAAGAGGCACGCCATTATCTCCAAATATTTGTCGTCCCTGAGCATCAAGTTTATAGCCAAAGCCTGCCAATTGCCCCAATTCCTCACCAACAATTTGTTTCAAAAATCCATTAAAGACATGGCTGCCTACGGTGATTTCTTCTCCGGGTGTATCGGTTTGTAAACTCAAAAGTTCCGTGATATTATAAGAGCCATTCAGGGTTATGTTCCATTGAAAATTAGTGGAACGAACGGGTGTCAAATTAACCAACATTTCCAGCCCTCTAGTTTGGCTTTCCCCGCTGTTGATGAGGGTATTGACAAAGCCTGAACCATCGGAAATCTGGGCATTGACAATCTGATCGGTAGTATTCTTTTGATACACCGCCAGGTCAAGTCCTACCCTTTCGTCAAACATTCGGAGTTCCGTGCCAAGTTCGATCTCTGAGGCACGCATCGGACGCAGGTCAGGGTTAGGCACCGTATTGCCATTGATATTAGCCAAAGGCTGAAATGCGCCGGAAGGATTTGCGAATAGGTTCGCATTTACGCCATAATATAAAACGTCTGAATATTCAGGTACATCCGTATCGCTTCCCACTTCGGCATAAGCTGCCCTGAGTTTTCCAAAATTTAACCAAGACGGAGCATCAAAAGATTCAGTAAATACGTAACTTGCCGAAACGGATGGATAAGATATGCTGCGATTTTCAGCAGACAAAGTGGAAAACCAATCATTTCTGAATGTCCCACTAACAAAGAGCATATCCTTGTAAGAAATCTCTGCCGACCCATACAGTGAATTTACACTTCTTTCTCTTAGGGAATAACTAGGATCTTTCACCCGGCCATTTTGTACGGTATATAAATCGCGGATGACAAAATCAGTGACCTGCACAAAATTACGGTCATTGCGGCGATACATCTGGTTGCCTCCTAAGCTCATGTTGACCCCAATATCACCGAACTTCTGATAGGCGTTGACTAAAATATCCGCATTAATTTCCCGGAACCGCCGTGCTTCCTGAGTATATACTCCATTGACAAAACCTGCGGGGGCAGGTGGCCTTGATGCCTGTCCTGTCGGAAAGTTGTTGGCGTCCTGGTCGCGGGACCAGTAATCCTGGCCGACACGGGCTTGAACGTATAACCAATCGGCAAAATCATATTTGAGCGCTACGTTCCCAAAAACCCGGTCACGACGGATGTTCTGAAATTGTTCCGCCAAAGTGAAGTAGGGATTAGTCCGGTTTCTGAAGCGGGAATACACGAATTCATTGCCGTTCGCATCGTACTTATTAGCGTCCAGTACATCCAGTGGCATAGAGTTCGCCATGTTGTATAACGCCACAGGTATGGTATTATCCTGCTGGGCAATGTTCGGTGGGTTTTTGTTATATTCATTAGAATAATTGATACTACCTGTTACACTGAATTTTTCGGACAAGGCATAATCAAATCCCAAGTTCACATTTCTTCGCTCATAGGTATTATTGGGCACAATACCCAAGCTTCTAAGGTTAGATAGTGATAAATTGAAACCTCCTTTTTCGCCCCCGGCGGCCAGCGAGATCGTATTGGTAATGTTTTGCCCGTTTCGGAAAAACTTATCCACCCGGTCGTACACTGGTTCGTAAGGCACTTCCACGCCATCAAACAGGATTTGGGTCATGCCTGGCTGGAAGCGTTCGCCAAAAGACCACTGCCCTGAGGTAGGATTAGGTGAAGTTGGCCGTACGCCATTTTCTCCTTGTCCGTACTCATATTGATAGTCGGTAAAATCAAGTGGGGTTTCATTGGTATAATTCAGGTTGTAGGTAACACCGATACCTTTGACACCCTTCCCTTTTTTGGTGGTGATCATGATGACTCCGTCCTTGGCACGAGAGCCATAAAGGGCGGCGGCAGCGGCACCTTTAAGTACGGTCATGTTCTCTATATCATCAGGATTGATACTGCTCAAGCCATCACCCCCATCAGAGGTCAACCCATTATCATTGTTACCTAAAGAATTAGGGTCATTTCCACTTGGGTTGGTTCCAAAATTGGTATTATCAATGGGTACTCCATTGATCACAATAAGTGGATTATTTTGTCCTGAAATAGAAGACTGGCCACGAATCCTTATTTTTGAAGTTCCACCTGGCCCTGTGCCCAGGTTAGAGATATTTACCCCGGCAATTTTACCCTGGAGGGCATTCATTACATTGGGCGTCCTGTTGATGGTAAATTCTTCAGGGTCTACCGTAGCTGTAGCATACCCTAGTGTACGGGCATCTTTCTCAATACCCAAAGCGGTAACCACTACTTCCCCTAATTCGGTCACATCAGCTTGCAGATTTACATTGATAGAAGATCTTCCGTTGATCGTGACTTCTTGTGAGGCAAAGCCGACCTGTGAAAAGACCAGCACGGTAGCATCATCGGGAGCATTTAGTGAATAATTACCTTCAATGTCAGTGACTGTTCCTACCGTTGTGCCCTGTACCAATACGTTGACTCCGGGTAGTGGTGCTTGGGTTTCACCATCAATTACTTTTCCTGTAATAATCTGTTGAACTGTCATCGGAGAAGACATAAAGACTGGCGAAAGCTGCGATTTACTTATACCCATATGGCTAAGAAGCAGCAATACCGCACAACAAATTTGTTTTTTGTAAAAGGTTGTTTTCATAGTTTCAATTGTTAGCGTGTGTAATTGAAAATTTGTAGGAATACCGAAATCAGGAAACCGGAAACCGAAGGCAGTAATATATAGTCCCTGGTTCCGGATTCCAGTCTTCTTTACTCCACATCCCACCATACGCGGGTATCCAGTTTATCTGGACCCTGGCGGCTCACAGCTTCGTTGACATTAGCAGCATTCACGGCATCTTCAGCATCCGGATAAGTTAGGCGGCGGATAAAGTCGCCATCAATTTCACTGCCGGGATAAGGGTTAGGTGCAAGATCAGGGAAACCGGAGCGACGGAAGTTGGCAAAAGTTTCCGGGCCATTCATAAAAGTAGCCACCCAATATTGGGTATTGATTTGCGCTAACTCACTACCAGCCATCAGTGGATGTGCCAGTAAATAATCAACAATTTCACTTTCAGGAACGGCGGTATCTGCCCCGTAAGCTGCTAGTTCTTCCATGTGCGCACGGATGCCATTGGCAAAGAATGTAGCGGGTGTACCACTGGTCCATCCCCTGAACGCTGCTTCAGCTAAGAGCAATTGGGTTTGTCCATACGTTAAGAGGAAAACCGGGGCGATCTGGGCACCCATTCTGGTTCTGTCCATCTGAGAATACTCGTAAAAACTTACTAATCCGGCAGCTTTCCAAATAGGGTCAATGGTGCTGTTGTCATACCCCACTGGCATACCGATCTGCACTTCGGGG
>JBBSOG010000456.1:0-5043 GCA_038259985.1 Cytophagales bacterium | reverse complement strand
CTATACCTCCTTTTCTCAAGTTTTTATTCCTATCCATTGTAGGCGTGGGCTAATTTTTGCACTTTGCTGGTACTTTTCTCGTTTAACACTGTAATTTTGTTGTAGAGCAACTTTCTATGGACTGGTATCATCAATTCGGAATGACTGAATATATTTTTATAGGTTTGTTTTTGCTGGCTTATATCCTGTACATTAACCGGATGATAAAAATTAACCGGGTGCTCAGTACGGGCTTTCCGGCTATTGTGGCTAAGGTATTGTTGCGTACCTTATATTTTCTGCTACTCATGGTAGCTTTGCTGGGTCCCCTGATGGGAAATGCTACCAAAGAAGTTCAAGCGGTGGGTAAAGATATTTTTGTAGCCGTAGACCTTTCACAGTCTATGAATGCCAGCGATGTTCAGCCGAGCCGTCTGGAAAAAGTGAAATATGAACTACGTGACCTGGTCAAAGCATTTAGCTCCGACCGGATTGGACTGATCATTTTCTCTTCCGAAGCCTTTGTACAGTGCCCGCTTACTTACGACCAAAGTGCCCTAAACCTGTTTATAGAGACTCTGAATACCGGACTTGTACCTAGCACCGGAACAGATTTTGCCCCTCCTCTACGCATGGCGCTTTCCAAATTAAAAAGTGAAGAAGATGTCCCTTCTCAACAAAAATCAAAAATTATTCTCCTCATCAGCGACGGAGAAGACTTTGGAGAAGAGACTACGGAGGTAGCCCAGCAAATAAAGAACGCGGGTCTCAAACTGTTTACGCTGGGTATAGGCACAGATGATGGAAGTCAAATTTTAGTGAGAGGGGTTCCGAAAACTGACCGCGATGGAAATGTTGTAGTTTCTAAGTTAGAGTCTGAATCATTGCAGCAGTTGGCTGATGAAACCGGTGGGCAATATTTTGAGATCAACGAACGTAGGGATGATACTTCTCGTTTAATCAGTGCCATCAGCCAGATAGAAGGGGAACTCAGGGACTCCCGTCAGGTGGACACCTCTTCTAACAAATACCTGTATTTTCTGATAGTTGGGGCAGTGCTTTTTGCTATTGATCATTTGTTTAAGTTCAAAACAGTGAAAATATGAAGTTCATGATAGGCATCATCGTAGCCGTATTCGCCACTCTTGGGGTGATTGATAATATTGCTACGGTCAACAGATTGAAGAAAGAGGCTGCGGAGGCCTATGAAAATGGTGATTACAAGACGGCTATCGCTCATTACCAAACTTTGTTGGACTCCCTCAACGTGGAAGACCCCAATATCCGCCTTAATCTGGCACATTCCCTGATACAGGCAGGCGACACCATTTCTGCGCAGAGAAACTACAGCCGCTTGGTCAAAGCGGAAAATAAGAACGTGAAGTCAGTAGCTTACCAGCAAATGGGGGTCATCGCCAGCGATCAGGAAAAGTACAAGGAAGCTTTGAGTATTTTTAAGGAATCTTTAAAAGCCGACCCCTCCAACGAAGATGCCCGTTATAACTATGAATTAGTGAAAGAACTCCTGAAAAAGCAGGAAGAACAACAACAAGACCAGCAAAATCAAGATCAGGAACAAGACCAGCAGGAGAAACAAAAAGATAAGCAAAAACAGGAGGACCAGGAAAATCAGCAGCAGAACCAGGACCAAGAGAAACAGCAGGGGGAAGAAGGGGAGCAAAGCGAGGATAATCAAGAGGGACAAAAACAAGAGCAGGAAAAGCAACAGCCTGGTGAAAGTGAAGAAAGCCCCCAAGACCCTCAAGAGCAAAATGCTAAAGAAGGGGATCAACAGCAGGAAGGTGAAAAAAGTGATGAAGAACAATCTGTCTCGCCCATGAGCGATCGATTGAAAGAAATGAACATCAGTGAAGAAAAAGCCCGGATGATCTTGGAAGCGATGCGCAATAATGAAATGCAATACATCCAGCAAAACCGCCGTCGTCCTGATAAACCTCGCGACAGAACGAAACCTGACTGGTAAACTGTTGTTATTTTTTCATCTAATTAACCCGAAAAATGGAAGAAGTATATATTATTTCCGCAGTCAGGACACCTATTGGCTCTTTTGGCGGTAGCTTAGCTGCGCTCAGTGCTATTGACCTGGGTAGCGCTGCCATCAAAGGAG
Source organism: Cytophagales bacterium (assembly GCA_038259985.1). GTDB lineage: Bacteria > Bacteroidota > Bacteroidia > Cytophagales > Cyclobacteriaceae > Catalinimonas. Next base: position 2,936 of record JBBSOG010000456.1, on the reverse strand, counting down.
CGTTGGAAAAAGCAGGTGTTGAACCCTCACAAGTGCAGGAAGTGTTGATGGGAAATGTGGTTTCTGCCAATCTGGGACAAGCTCCTGCCCGTCAGGCAGCCATTGCCGCCGGTATTCCTTATGAGGTGCCTTGCACCACAGTGAATAAGGTGTGTGCTTCCGGTATGAAATCTGTCATGTTCGCTGCCCAGTCCATCATGCTGGGACAGCAAGATATCATCGTAGCCGGAGGCATGGAAAGTATGTCTAATATTCCCTACTATCTTCCTAAAGCCCGCTTTGGCTACAAATACGGTGGAGGAGAACTCGTAGACGGTCTGGAGAAAGATGGTCTGTTTGAAGCCTATTACAAATTTGCGATGGGCAACTGTGCGGATCATACCGCCAAAGAGATGAATATCAGCCGTGAGGAGCAGGATGAGTATGCCATCAGTTCCTATAAAAGAGTAGCTGCTGCTACGGAATCCGGTTATTTCAGTCAAGAAATCGTGCCGATAGAAGTACCCCAGCGCAAAGGTGATCCGCTCAAAATTGAAGATGACGAAGAGTTCAAAAGAGTGGATTTTGATAAGATTCCATCTTTGCGTCCGGTCTTCTCCAAAGAAGGAACGGTCACCGCTGCCAATGCATCAACCATCAATGATGGCGCTTCAGCTTTGGTATTGATGAGTAAGAAAAAAGTAGAAAAACTTGGGCTAAAGCCTATTGCCAAAATCCGTGGCTTTGCTGATGCCGCCCAAGATCCTTTGTGGTTTACCACTTCCCCTTCCCTAGCTATTCCCAAAGCCATGAAGCTTGCTGGCATCAGCCAGTCCGATGTGGATTTCTTTGAAATCAATGAAGCCTTTTCAGCAGTGGCTATTGCCAATAACCGTCAGTTGAAATTAGACTCAGATAAAGTAAACGTCTTTGGTGGAGCGGTTGCATTAGGACACCCATTAGGTTGTTCGGGCGCGCGTATCCTCACTACGCTCAATAATGTATTGCACCAAAAAGATGGTAGTATAGGTGTTGCCGCTATTTGCAATGGTGGGGGTGGTGCCTCCGCAATGGTGATTGAGCGGTTATAAGTCTACGAAATAATACATTGTAAGAGTGTATGGCAGGTTGGATGCTTACTATCGCCTTTGTTACATAGCTTCGTAGCTTAAATTAAACACCGAAAAATCCATGGACTTAGTATTATTCATGCAAAATTTAGCGGAGGAACTTCAAGGACGTTTCTCAGAGTATGATGAACACACCTCTGTCATCATTGTTCCTCTCAAAAACGGTCGCTTTCAGTCTGTTCAAGGCAATATCCATACGCTGGACGATCAGGAAACAAAAACCATTACCTTCACTTCCAAAGTGTGTCCTTACTACCATCAAATGGATATGGTAGATTTTATGTTTGAAAACAGAAAGCTGATCTTTTCAAAATTTACCGTGAATCAAGCTTTTATTAAAATTGAAGCTTCGGTCTTTCTGGAGTTTGTCAACGAACAAAATAAGGATTTTCTGAAGGATATGATCCAAGAAGTAGCAGAAATGGCTGATAAGTGGGAGTATAAACTCACCGGGCTAGACGTTTTCTAAAAAAAGTCGTACAATTGTTACATGAACTTATAGCAAGCCGTCTTGCCGCATGTAGCGTAGCAGTACTCCGCATGAGGAAAGTCCGGGCAGCATAGAGCACCGTACTTCCTAACAGGAAGGAGATTGACTGGTGACGGTCAGTCTACAGAAAGTACCACAGAAAATATACCGTCCGCCTCAGGCAGATAAGGGTGAAATGGTGCGGTAAGAGCGCACCGCTCTGTTGGTGACAGCAGGGGCATGGTAAACCTTACGGGCTGAAAGGTCAAATAAGTGCTGCGAGACCGGCTAGGCCGGAATGTAGGGTCGCTCGCCCTATTCTTTTTTAGACGCAGTACGGGTAGACCGATGGAGGCGGCTGGTGACAGACGCCCTAGATAAATGGCAAGAATCAGTGACTGCCCAGCAGTTTCTGATACAGGACCCGGCTTACAGGCTTGTTATTTTTTACAAAAACTTAGTATGGCAAAAATTCTAATTATTGACGATGAAAAAGCAATCCGTGGTTCGCTAAAAGAAATTTTAGAGTACGAAAAATACAAAGTTGACCAGGCAGAGGATGGGGAAGAAGGCTTAAAAATGCTAAAAAAGGAGCAATACGATGTAGTGCTGCTAGACATCAAAATGCCGCACATGGATGGCATTGAAGTGCTTCAAAAGGCGGTTGAGGCCGGAGTTGCTGCCCAGTTTATTATGATCTCCGCACACGGGAGTATTGAAACTGCCGTAGAAGCCACCAAAATCGGTGCTTTTGATTTTATTGAGAAGCCACCGGATTTGAACCGCCTGTTGGTTACTATCAAAAATGCTTTGGACAAATCCGATCTCGTCGCTGAAACCAAAGTGTTGCGGAAAAAAATATCTGGTGTAGTGGATATTGTAGGGGAGTCCACCCCTATAGAAGATGTAAAAAAGACGATTGAACGGGTTGCCCCCACCGAAGCCCGCGTACTGATTACCGGACCTAATGGAACAGGTAAAGAATTAGTAGCCAAGTGGTTACATGCTTTGAGCAATCGTGCGGCAGATCCATTGGTGGAAGTCAATTGCGCAGCCATACCTTCAGAACTGATAGAAAGCGAACTCTTTGGCCATGAAAAAGGATCTTTTACTTCAGCAATCAAGCAGAAGAAAGGCCGCTTTGAGCAGGCACACGGCGGTACGCTGTTTCTGGACGAAATTGGGGATATGAGCTTGTCAGCTCAAGCTAAAGTACTGAGGGCTTTACAAGAGCACAATATTACCCGGGTAGGAGGCGACAAACCAATTACTGTAGATGTCAGGGTGGTAGCCGCTACTAACAAGGACTTAAAGAAAGAAATAGAAGAGGGTAATTTTAGAGAAGATTTATACCATCG
>JBBSOG010000455.1:0-5083 GCA_038259985.1 Cytophagales bacterium | reverse complement strand
GGCCCCATCGCGCTGGCGCTCCCCTTGCAGAAGAAAACCACGCATCGTCGTTTGCTGGGCAGCTTGCTCTACAATAGCGGTAGAATTAGCACCTATGCCCTGATCGGCGCACTGTTTGGTCTCTTGGGCAAAAGTTTTGTAATGGGTGGATTTCAGCAAGCTATTTCTATCACTTTGGGCATATTGGTCATCCTGGCAGTAGCTTTGCCCGCTGCCTTTGTCCACCGGCTTAGCCCTAACCACCTGATCTCCCGAGGGATTTCACGGGTCAAAATGCGTATGCAAAAACTGTTTGCGGTGCGCTCCTACCCTTCCATGTTTTTCATTGGCAGCCTTAACGGCTTACTTCCCTGCGGAATGGTATACCTGGGAGTTGCCGGGGCCACGGCAATGGGGAGCCCTACTGAGGGAGCGCTTTATATGCTTCTTTTTGGGCTGGGCACCTGGCCAGTGATGCTGCTGGTCACCTTCTTTGGCCAGTGGATTAGTATAAGCATCCGAAACAAAATTAGGGCCGCGATGCCCGTGATGGTAGTGATCATGGGTACGCTGTTTATCCTGCGAGGGCTTTCTCTGGATATTCCATTTGTCAGCCCGGTAATGGCAGGGCAACAGGAAGCTGGCATTGAAATTTGTCGCCCATAGAAGTTTTTGAGGAGGGCAAACCTTTTTTGCGGAATGTTTGTATGGCATTAGACGCGCGGATGTGGGAAAACACCCCCGAATCCACATTGTTTAGCAACACAATCTGAATAATGCCGAATGACTTATGAAAGATGATTAATTCATTTTGCATTATGCATAAAAACTGACGATAATCATTTTATGTCCGACCGCTAGTGCTTAGCTTTGGAAATTAGGATATACACAACTTAAAAAGATGCTGGGCAAGGGCACCTCTTTACTGGCAGCAAAAAAATTAGAAATACATGAAAGAAGAAGCAATACAAAGTAAGACTGGTTTTTTGGGAAGATTACAGGATAAGTGGGCGCTCAATAGCCTCTACCAGGTACTGATTGTTATACTGGTATTTGCCCTGACTGGAAGTACAGTAGTTTTTGTAAGAAAAGCATTTTTTGGCTGGATCGGATTTGACGAAACCACCAGTATTTGGATTAAAACCCTCACTTACATCGCCTTTGTCATGCCTGCTTACCAATTCTTGCTCCTGTTTTACGGGGCAATCTTTGGCCAGTTTACTTTTTTTTGGAACAAAGAAAAGAAAATGCTGAGCAGAATAAAAAAGGTATTTGTGCGAAAGTACTTCCTCCTTTGATGACTTGGAAGGTGAGAATAAATTTTTTGTTACGTGTTTTCACCGAACAAACACCGATGAAATTTTGGTAGCGCTATTGGGTTTGTATTTTATGTCCTAAATTTGCGCAAAATCCAAGACGCTATGGAAGAAAGCATCAGCAGTAGCATATCCCAACGTCAGCTTTTTTTGGATCATCTGGCCCAGACTACCCATTTTCCCTTAATGCTTGAAATAGAGCGGGCTGAAGGAGTGTATATGTACAGCCCAGACGGCAAGCGTTATGTAGACCTTATTTCCGGCATAGGCGTTAGCAACCTGGGTCACCGGCATCCGGTGGTAATCGATGCCATTAAGGAACAATTAGATAGGTATATGCACCTGATGGTCTACGGCGAGTTCATTCAATCTCCCCAGGTAAAGCTTGCCAGCGCCCTTTCCAAAACCCTTCCTGATCCTTTGAATGCTTGCTATCTGGTTAATTCAGGAAGCGAAGCAGTAGAAGGTGCGTTGAAATTAGCCAAGCGTTTTACCGGACGTCATGAACTGATTTCCTGTATCAACGCCTATCATGGCTCTACCCAAGGTGCGCTGTCAGTTTGTGGAAATGAAGAATTCAAGCAAGCATACCGGCCGCTTTTACCAGGTATAAGCCACATTAGGTTTGGCAATTACGACGACCTGGCCCACATTACCGAACAAAGCGCAGCGATTATCATAGAAACTGTTCAAGGGGAAGCTGGTGTACGGCTTGCCAAAAAAGACTATTTCCAAATTTTGCGGGAACGCTGCTACCAAACTGGCACACTCCTGATCCTGGATGAAATTCAGACAGGCTTTGGACGTACAGGAAAATTCTGGGCTTTTGAACATTATGGCATTGTGCCTGATATCCTTGTATCTGCCAAAGGTATGGGGGGAGGTATGCCCATCGGGGCGTTTATTACTTCCTCTGAAATTATGGGTTCCCTTCGCGAAAATCCTATGCTAGGACATATCTCTACTTTCGGTGGACATCCGGTGAGTGCTGCGGCTTCACTGGCAACTCTGAATGTTATTCAAAACGGAAAACTGTATAAGAAAGCAGAACAAAAAGCCAATCTTTTCAAAAAACTATTGGTCCATCCAAAAATCAAGGAAATTAGGAATAAGGGACTGATGATGGCCGTAGCTTTTGATTCTTTTGAAATTCTCAAACCTGTCATTGACCGGGCCATTGAATTAGGCGTCCTCACCGATTGGTTTTTATATTGTGACAATGCCATGCGCATTGCCCCACCCCTCATCATTTCTGAACAGGAGATTGAAGAATCTTGTAATACTATTCTACAAGCTATTGAAGAATGCATTTAAAATCAAAATTTTTTATTTTTTGTTTAACATTTCAAACATATAATTCAACAACTCACACTAGCTGGTGCACAGTGCATACTGTTTTATCAGTCAATTAATTTGCAGATATAGTTCTAGGGGTAAGTTTATTAACCGAATTCTTTTAACCCTAAGAACAATGAAAAAACCTACCTTTAATTTTAGGCGCCTGTTCCACCTGATAGGCATTTTTAGTATCACGCTTTTTGTTTTCGCCAGTTGCGATGATGATAACGACGATGATGGTGGCGATCCTGATCCGATACCTACCCAAAATATCGTTGAAATCGCCCAGGGTGATGACCGATTTGATATTTTAGTAGAAGCTTTAGTCGCTGCCGGACTAAACGATGACTTAGCTGGCACCGGGCCATTTACTGTTTTTGCCCCTACTGATGCTGCTTTTGAAGAACTAATAGATAACTCCGATGAAATAGATTCACTGGAAGAAATCAGTCAGGAATCACTCATTCAAATCTTGCAATATCATGTAGCCAGTGGCAGGGTACTTTCTACGGATTTATCTGATGGCCAGTCTATTCCAACCTTGTTGACCGGGGAAAACTTAACCATTGGCCTCTCGGGAGGTGTAGCTTCAGTGAATACTTTCCCCATCGTGGATGCTGATATTTTGGCTACCAATGGTGTACTTCACGCGATAGATCATGTCTTGGTTCCTGAAGATTTTGTGATTGTGCCAGTGCCAAAAACAATCGCCCAGATAGCTTCTGAAACTGAAGACCTAAGTACTTTGGTAGCTGCACTACAGCGTACACCGGATTTATTAGCTGCTGCCAGTGACGAAACTTCTGACCTGACTGTCTTTGCCCCTACCAATGATGCTTTTGTAGCACTTTTAGAAACCCTTACAATCGCAACCGGCGATACGTATGACGGACTGGACGATGTGCCTGATTATGTATTAGATCGCGTATTGAAGTACCACATTCTAGCTACTTCTAAGACAGCTTCAGAACTTACCGCTTCAGAAGCCACGCTGGAAGGCAGCAATCTTGCTATAGACGGAACGACGATCAATGGAAGTGCCAATGTGGTAGATGGCATGGCCGATATCTCTGCCAGCAATGGTGTGGTGCATGTCATTGATGCAGTGCTTGTTCCTGAATTTATTTTAAATAGCTTGGGTACTGTATTAGAGCCCGCAGTGTTTGACTCCGAAGGTCGGTTTACTACGCTTTTGGCAGCGGTAGAAACAGCTGAGCTGGATGGTGCGTTGACCAATCCCGATGCTATGCTGACTGTATTTGCACCTACTAACGATGCTTTTACTGCCTATATTGATGGTAGTGATTTTGCGGATGCGGCAGCACTATTAGCTTCAGAATCTCTGGGTGATATATTGCTTTATCATGTAGTAGGTTCCACCGTACTTTCTTCCGCTATTCCGGCAGGTGCATCTTTTGCGCCTAGCCTATACGATGATACTGAAGGTGGCCCGGGTGAAGAAATCTATATCAGTAACAATGGGGAAGACGGCATTTTCCTCAATGGTTACTCCCAAGTCATTATTGCTGACCTGGAAGAAGCCAATGGTGTAGTGCATGCGGTGGATAATGTGCTAGTACCTCCTACCAGTTCTATCGCTGAAATAGTAGTAGCAGCAGCAGGAAATGCTGATAGTCCACAATTTACTTTGCTACTGGCAGCACTACAAAATGCTGATGAAACCGGCGGAAGTTTGGTAGATATTTTAGGTAGTGAAGATGCTACTTACACAGTCTTTGCCCCTACTGATCAGGCATTCGTTGATGCTGGCTTCGCCGATGTTGCGGCCATAGAAGCTGCTGATCCGGCTACGCTGCGTTCTATACTGCTTTATCATGTAGTTCCTGGTGCTGTACTTTCTACTGACCTAGCCAGCGGTGCAGTGACCACCGCTCAGGGAGGCGATATCACAATTACGGTAGCCGATCCGGTTACAATTGCTGACCTGAATGTGACCAGCACTGATGCTGAAGTGACCAGTGTCGATATGCTGGCCACGAATGGTATCATACATGTGATCAACCAAGTGTTGTTGCCACTGTAATTTTATCTTCCTAAATGTATCTTTATGCAGGCATCCTTTCCGGTTGCCTGCATATTTATTTTATCCCCATGTTCGCTAATCGCTTTCGTTATATTTATATAATTCTTTTAGCGATTTACTCCTATCTGAACTTCCTTTTCACAGAAGGTAACAGGCTTTTCAGCAGCGAAATTTCTCCTTCTCTTTTATTTTTATCCCTACTATTTATTGTATTGTTGGTTTGGGAGGCTAACCGCTTACTGTTCATTGTTGTTGAGCGAAATCAAAGTCGTTTTCCTAAAAAGGTTCACTTGCTCATTCCTTTCTTTGTATTGAGCCTCATCCAGGTACTGTTCATCGCTGTAGTCTTCGGAGCGGTAATTCCTAGATTGTTGGGCGTTGAAACAACAAACATCATTTCTCAGTT
>JBBSOG010000454.1:0-5089 GCA_038259985.1 Cytophagales bacterium | reverse complement strand
TGATGACCTTTTTGTTACCAATGTAGAACGTTTGCAAGATGGTCTTGAGAAGGGGGTAGGAAATGCCATTCTAATCAAAGTAAATCAAATTGGTTCACTAACCGAAACCATTGACACGGTTAACCTTGCCAAAAGAAATGGTTACAAAAGTATCATCTCTCATCGCTCTGGGGAAACAGAGGATAACTTTATCGCTGACTTAGCAGTAGCATTAAACGCAGGACAGATCAAAACCGGTTCAGCTTCACGTTCGGATAGAATGGCGAAGTACAACCAATTGCTAAGAATTCAGGAAAAGTTAGGAAAGAGTGCCTATTATCCGGCAAAATTGTTGTAGCCAGGCATGTAAATCAGCATAAAATTGATTAGATTAATGCAATTCATACATGGGTTGCATTTTCTTTTTTTTAAATGATTGTAATCAATTTAATTTGCTACTCGTTTACACACAAAATGGCTATGCATGGACTTTCTCAAAAAAGTACCGAAATTCGTTAAGAGTTTTTACTTTCTTTTTTCATTGGGCTTTATCGTTTGGATGCTTTTTTTGGATACTAATGATATCGGAACACAAATCATGCTCACCAGAAGACTAAATGCATTAGAGAAAGAAAAAGAATTCTACGATGAAAAAATAGATCAGGTAGAACGTGACCGGAAAGAATTGCTCAGTAATGATGAACTGCTGGAGAAATTTGCCCGTGAAAAATATTTAATGAAGAAGCCTGAGGAGGATGTGTATGTCATTGTCAAAGAGTAATATGTTGCTATGAAGAAATTATTTTTTGCTTTAGCTTTTTGTTTGTTAAGTCTTTTTTCTGTCGCTCAGGAAGGAGAAACAAATACCAATGAAAATAACGGTGATTTTTTGGATAGAGTAGCCATCGGAGGAAACTTTGGTTTGCAGTTTGGTACCGTTACTTATATTGATATTTCACCAATGATTGGCTATCGTTTCACCAATAAATTTACTGCTGGCCCAGGTTTTACCTATCGCTATCTCAAGTACAAAGGATATGATGGGAGTAGTATTTATGGGGGAAGTGCCTTCGCACGCTACCTCATCGGAAGCCAATTTTTTGTTCAGTCCCAATACGAAAGTCTAAGCACCGAGTACCTTACTTTTGTTAACCAGGAACCTTATTTCAAGCGCGATTGGGTATCCGGTTTTTTTGTGGGCGGTGGACTGTATCAGCCGTTGGGAAGAAGAGGGGCGGTAATGCTTTCTGCCATGTATAATCTGCTCTACGATAATATTAGATCACCATACAACAGCCCCTGGGTATTTAATGTGGGCTTTACTTTATAAAACTAACATTGAAGCGCTTTGCCAATTCTTTTAAATCTTTAACCACTGGCTCGAGCAAAGGAATTCCATCTTTCATTCGCAAATCTTCTGCTTCCCGCTCAGGGTCACCGGGAATTAATACTTTTTCTTGGCCTTCCACTGATTCAGCTGAACGGAACCTGCTAATCCACTGATCCATATGCTGCTTAAACTCATCCGCCGGACGAAAAGCATCTATGCGCATTGCTCCCAAAAAATGACCGATCCCCTTGCCAACTGGATCATCAACTAATGGAAGAAAACTGACAAATGGAGGGACCCAGGGTCCATAGTTTGCGCCTGAAAATACTGCGGAAAATATATCCACTATGGAACCTAAGCAATACCCTTTATGGCTTCCCCTATCACGGTCACTGCCCAGAGGAAGTAATGCGCCGCCATTAGCAAGTTCATTAGGATTATCAGTAGGGTTACCCTGAGCATCTTGTACCCAGCCCAGTGGGGCGCGTTCCTCTTTCCTTTGAAGAATTTCTAATTTGCCGTTGGCAGCAGTAGTGGTCGCAAAATCAGCTACAAAAGGAGGCTGTTGATCTGCCGGAATTGCTACTGCAATGGGATTGGTACCTAGCATACGTTCGGTAGCAAAAGTAGGGGCAACCAAAGGACTAGCGTTAGTCATCGCTAAGCCAATCATATCTTGTTCTAGAGCCATCATCGCGTGATAGCCAGCAATGCCAAAATGATTTGAGTTTCTGACACTCACCCAACCGGTTCCCGCTGAATTAGCTTTTTCCATCGCTATCTTCATCGCAAAGGGGGCAATTAACAAACCTAATCCGCTATCTCCATCTATCACCGCCGTACTGGGCGTTTCATGCACAATCTGAATAGCTGGTTTCGTATTAATTCTTTTCTTTTCCCAAAGTCTGACATAACCAACTAAGCGGGCTACCCCGTGAGAATCAACACCTCTAAGGTCAGCTTTTAGTAATACATCAGCTGCCAAAGCAGCATCGTGGGCTGGGCAGCCCATTTTCTTAAAAATATTGAGCGTAAAAGTATATAAGTCAGGATAACTAAAATGTTGCATGTGAAAAAGTTACTGATTGGCGGTAAGCTGCTTGGTAGCACATCGTAGCAAACCTTCTTTCAAAGCATAAGCAGATACGCGGATATTCCGAATGTGATACTTGTCCAGTACAAAATGGATAAGCCACGAAGCTACTACAATCATATCGGCCCTCATCTCCACCATGCCGGGTATTTGCAGGCGCTCTTGATGGTTTTTACTATTAAATTCCTGGTGAGACTTCAGATAATGTTCGTAGGTTAGAGGTAGTTCTGAGGCATTGGGAGCAACAGCAATGTCTTGGTCAATGACATAAATATCGCTAAGTGTATCAAAAGTGCCGGAAGCGCCTATCAATGTATGAGGTTGAAATTTATTTACTGCTTCCGATAAATCACTTAGTTCTGACTCAAAATGTTGTAGTAGGGCAGCTATATTTTTTTTGGAAATAGGATCTTCTATCTGAAAACGGTCTAACAGTCGCTGGGCACCTATTTCAAAACTTTGCTTCCATAATATATCATTAGCATCGCAAATGATAAATTCAACGCTACCTCCCCCAATATCCATGATTAAAGCATGCTCATCGTGAAGTTGCATAGCATCTTTCACACCATGAAAGATATAAGCCGCTTCCATGTCGCCGGAAATAATATCAATAGAGATACCCGTGGCTTCATAAATACCATCAGCTAGAGCCTGTCCGTTGTTAGCATTACGGAAGGCGCTAGTTGCAGTAGCTACGATATGTTCCGCTTGATAGTCATCAATTGTCTTTTTGAAATGGACTAGGGTATTTAAGGCCCGGACTTGGGCATCTTCATTAATAATCCCCTGATTAATGCCCCCCTGGCCGATCATGACCACTTTACGCTCACGATGAATGATATGAAAATGTTGAGATTCATCAACACTTACGATAAGTAAATGAAAGGTGTTCGTGCCTAAATCAATGACGGCTATCTTTTGCTTCTCCATGTCAGTAAGCTGCCTATTCTAAGACAGCAAAATGTAAATGCATTTGCTAGATCTAAATGCAGTGCGAAATTAAATGGTTTCTTATATATAACTATATTTAACACAAATAAATTAATATTCGCTATGAAAGAAAGGCAAAAAAATGCGTTACCTGCAAAGAACAGTAAAACAGAAAAACTAAAACAACTTGATAAAAAGAATGAACTTGCACTGCAAGGTGGGGGAGAAAAGCGAATTGAAGCACAGCATGATAAGGGTAAACTAACTGCCAGGGAAAGGGTAAATCTTTTGCTGGATGAAGGTTCTTTTGAGGAAACAGGCAGATTTGTGGAGCACCGAAGCACTGCTTTTGGGCTAGAGAAGCAAAAGTACCTGGGCGATGGCGTAATCACAGGCTATGGCACGGTAGCAGGGCGACTGGTTTATATTTATTCTCAGGATTTTACGGTATTTGGTGGTTCATTATCAGAAGCCCACGCGGAAAAAATCGTAAAAATTATGGAACTAGCTATGAAAAACGGGGCACCAATCATCGGACTCAATGACTCTGGTGGGGCAAGAATACAGGAAGGGGTAGTTTCTTTGGGAGGTTATGCTGACATTTTTTATCGGAATACATTGGCCTCAGGAGTGGTGCCGCAGATTTCGGCAGTAATGGGGCCTTGTGCGGGGGGCGCTGTCTATTCCCCGGCTATTACAGATTTTGTGTTGATGGTAGAAAAAACCTCTTATATGTTTGTTACCGGACCCAATGTGGTGAAAACGGTGACTCAGGAAGATGTAACTGCCGAGGAATTGGGAGGGGCCATCACCCACAGTACCAAAAGTGGAGTAACGCATTTTGCGTGTAAAAATGAGTTGCAGTGTATCAAAGATATTCGCCAACTGCTGAGCTACATGCCCCAAAACTGTGAAGAAGATGCGCCATTGATGGAATATAATGCCCAGGAAAATGAGTCTAAATTTGACTTAGATGAGATAGTGCCGGAAAACCCCAACCAACCCTACGACATGCGCGAAGTAGTGCATGGTATTGTAGATGAGGAAAGCTTTATGGAAGTTCATCAGAATTTTGCAGAAAATATTGTGGTAGGTTTTGCCCGGATAGGAGGGAGAAGCATTGGTATTGTGGGCAATCAACCGGCATCACTGGCCGGGGTGCTGGATATCAAAGCTAGTGTGAAAGGGGCACGTTTTGTCCGCTTTTGCGATAGTTTTAACATTCCTTTATTGGTTTTGGAGGATGTGCCGGGCTTTCTCCCTGGAACTGACCAGGAATGGAATGCGATCATCACCAATGGAGCTAAATTGCTCTATGCTTTTAGTGAAGCTACGGTGCCCCGGGTTACCGTCATCACCCGCAAAGCTTATGGTGGAGCCTATGATGTTATGAACTCTAAACACATTGGCGCAGATATTAACTATGCATGGCCAGGGGCTGAAATCGCGGTAATGGGGGCTAAAGGGGCGGCAGAGATCATTTTTCGCAAGGAAATAAGCCATGCCAATGATCCTGAATCGATGTTACAGGAAAAAATCAATGAATACACTGATAAATTTGCCAATCCGTATATGGCCGCGCAAAGAGGATATGTTGACGAGGTAATTTATCCGCATCAGACAAGGGCTAAACTCATAAAGTCTTTCAAAATGCTGGAAAATAAAGTAGATAAGCTGCCAAAAAAGAAACATGGCAATATTCCCCTCTAGGTAATATCACAAAGTCTTTTGCTATGTACCAGTATTAAGGAGTG
>JBBSOG010000453.1:0-5095 GCA_038259985.1 Cytophagales bacterium | reverse complement strand
GTGAATCAATATAATCAATATTATATGAAATGGTTATGTGTAAACCATTAAATGATAAGCTATCATACTAACAATGGCAGCATCATGGAAGCTAAGCTAAGTACCAGAAAGAAGCCAAACATATCAGTTACAGTCGTCAGGATAGGGCTGGAAGCCAAGGCAGGATCCATGCCTACTTTCTTGAGAAACAAAGGAATGCTCCCTCCCAAGCTTACTGCGAGTAATGTGTTGATGGTTAAAGCCCCGCCTACTACCATTCCCAGGTAAGGGTTTCCTTTCCATACCCAAGCAGCTATACCAATCAACAAGCCTAAAATGACACCATTGATCACCCCCACGGCCAATTCCTGCCAGACCACTCTTAGAATTTCGTGCGGTTTAAGGACATTAAGTGAAAGTTCCCGCATACTTACGGCTACCGCCTGGTTACCAGAACAGCCACTCATGTCGGAAATAATGGGCAGAAACACCGCTAGGGCAATCACCGAACTGAGCGTATCTTGATAAAGGGCAATCACACTGGCGGCAATAATGTTTAGCAAAATATTGACACTTAACCAGGAGAGCCTGCGCCTAGACCGTAAGAATACCGGCATGCTTCTGAGTTCTTCCCCCCCGACAATACCGCGGGTACGCATCAGTTCGGCATCACTACGGTCAGCGGCAGCCTCCAGCACATCTTTTCTCAGCACCACCCCTACCAAAGATTCTTTAAAGTCAATCACAGGGGCACCCACGAAATCATGTTCTTCAAAAAATTCTAATAATTGATCTAGCTTTTGATCTACTGGCACAGATAAAATTGTTTTGATCATGATCTTGCGAATGGGCGTCTGGGGTGGAGAAAGCAGCAAATCCCTAAGCCTCAAAACACCTATTAGCCTCCCTTTTACTGATTTTACGTACACATACTGTACGTTATAATCAGAATATTCCTCGGCGTGCTGGTTCATGTTTTCTACTACACCCGCCACACTTTCGGATTCAGGAAACACCAAGAATTCAGTAATCATCAGACCTCCAGCGGAATCATCAGGATATCGGGCAAGTTGACGCACTTCTTCAGCTTCCTCAGGGTTCATTTTGGAAAGGATAGCCTCGGCGTCTTCTTGATCCAGGCTGCTGATCAAATCCGCTTGATCATTACTAGACATTTCCTGGATAATAACCGCTGCTTTTTCGGCCGGTAACTTCTCCAGTAATTCGGTCGCCTGTGAATCAGGTAACTCTTCAAACAGATAGGCGGAATAATCGGGGGAAAGTAAGTTGAGCAAGCGCAGTTGATCGTCCTTATCAAGATGCGACATGGCATGAACCAGTTCGGAAGCGCTTATTTTCTCTATATGCGCTTCCAGCAACTGCTGATCTTCCAGCGCTATAATCTCCCTAAGTTGTTCCCAATGATGTGGGATAGACGTTGACTCCATAGCAAAAAAAAACTTGGTTTAAGAAAGCAGCAAATATACCAAGCCGGGAAGCAATAAAAAGAAATGAAGTGTTAATTAGCGGTGAAGATGACGCACCAAAAATTCCATGGGCATTAAGCCGTAAATCTTTCCGATCATCAGAAACATGGCAAACCCCATACAATTACGGGCAAACTCAAAGTTGAGGCTTACAAAAGTGTAATTAAAGTACCATTTGAAAAAACCAAAGATCAAGCTAAAGCCAATGGAACCTACCACAGCAGCCAAAGCATAAAAACTAAGCGGGTGCCTGGGTTGCCATTTTCCACCCAGCCTTACAAAAAGATATACTGCCAGATATTGGATGAAAAGTACAAGAATCGCTATGATAAAGAAGTCTAAATCTGCCACTGTGCGTGTTTATATCGTTTCTGTTGAGGACAACGTAAAATTTATTTGAAAAAATTCAAATAGAAAGGATTAATTCTTATCCCTCAAGTTATTAAAATTTATAATGAATTTCTTAATTCTGGGGAGAACTAAGTTGATAATATTGTTAATTTTGGCTTTTATTTTGTTTGCTAAGCATCTATCCATTTATGTGGCTTTGGATATTCTGGGTTTGTTGGATCATTGCTATCTTTTATCAATCTGCTATTTATTACTATGGTTATCGCCTGCTAAACCGTCATGAAGAGGACGAAGCAACTTATGTGCTGAAAAACCAGAGCTTGCCCGAGCCTGTATCGGTCATCGTGTGTGCGCATAATGAAAAGGAAAACCTGATGCGGCTTTTGCCTGCATTGTACGCGCAAAATTACAAAAGATTTGAAATCGTCATCGTGAATGACCGTTCTACTGACGGTACGCTGGACTATTTGCTCCAGGAAAAAAAGCGGCACCCTCATCTTAAAGTGGTCTGGGCCCGCTTTCGTCCAAACCATATATCGGGAAAAAAATATGCATTAACGCTTGGCATTCGTGCTGCCACTTATGATAAGTTATTGCTAACAGACGCTGACTGCCTTCCTAGCAGCCGCGACTGGATCAGGGGAATGAGTGCCGCACTGGATAGTGCCGCACTGTCCAGTGTGACGCTGGAGGAAACAAATTCCCGGAAAAAAAAACTTTTTGTGCTAGGTTATTCTCCGTATGAAAAGCACAAAGGTTTGCTGAATAGCTTCATTCGGTATGAGACTTTACATACGGCTGCACTGTATTTTTCAGCCGCCCTCGCAGGCCACCCTTATATGGGGGTTGGGCGTAATTTAGCGTATCGCAAATCCTTTTTTATGCAAAAAAAAGGGTTTTTCAAGCATATCCAGGTGATGGGTGGTGATGATGATCTTTTTGTCAATGAACATGCTATGCACAGCAATACTGCGATCAGCTTAGACGAACGAACAAAAGTTTATTCTTCTCCCAAAAAAACGTGGAAAGAATATTACCGGCAGAAAACCCGTCATCTAAGTGTTGGTAAATATTATAAAAGTTTTGATAAAAAATGGTTGGGCGCACTTTCGTTTTCTCACATTATTTTCTGGCTAGGCTTATTGGGGCTTATTGGGGGGGGAAGTGAACCTTACCTAATAGTATCAGGTTTAATAGTCAAAGGTTTTTGTCAGTTTCTTTTTCTTAAAACTGCCAGTCGTAAGTTAAATGACCCTATTAATTTAGCCCTGCTACCAATATTAGATTTTTTGTTCGTTATTTACTATGTAGTTTTAGGGGTAAGCGCTATTTCCTCAAATAATACCAGATGGAATTAAAAAAACAATTTTCTAAAAAGGCCTTAGAAGACTTTCGACTCATAGATGATGCCACAGAAAACCAGGATCAACAGGCTTATGCTGAGTTGATGCGGCGATATAAGAAGCCGGTTTATCACATGATCCTAAAAATGGTCCGGAATGTTGATGATGCCGAAGATCTTACCATTGAGGCCTTTGCCAAGGCTTTTCGAAGCCTGCACCGGTTCAAAAAAGACTATACTTTCAGTACCTGGCTCTTTAGGATTGCCACCAACAATACCATTGACTTCATCCGTAAGAAGAAGTTGGAAACCCTTAGCCTTAATACCTCATTTAAGGATGACAATGGCGATTCCGTCAACATTGACGTGGAAGACAATAACCTGGACCCCCAGGAAGAGGCGATCAACAGCCAAAAAAAGGAATTGGTGCGTATCTTTGTCACTAAATTACCTTCCAAGTACCAGCGACTGGTAAAGCTACGCTACTTCCAGGAGTTCTCTTATGATGAGATTGCTAAGGAACTGGATGCCCCATTGGGTACTGTCAAAGCCCAGTTGCATCGTGCCCGTGAGTTGATGTATGACCTGGTAAAAAACAAGAAAGAGCATATTTAGCGTTGGATTTTGGTGGTTGGGAATTAGTGTTTGGAATATTGGAGAGTTAATTATTTTTTAATTGTTTATGAATTTACCGCCTCTAGCTGAAGAACAACTTAAACTAATTTTTTCACACTTTCCCTGGCTTGACGAAAAGCAATCAGCACAGTTTGAGCATTTGTATGCCCTTTATCACGATTGGAATGCCAAAATCAATGTCATTTCCCGCAAAGATATTGATCAACTTTATTTACATCATGTGCTACATTCCTTGGCGATTGCCAAAGTTGCCCCTTTTAACCCTGGAACTGACATATTAGACATTGGTACTGGTGGCGGGTTTCCTGGTATCCCCTTGGCAATACTTTTTCCTAAAACACAATTTTACCTGGTTGATTCCGTTGGAAAAAAGATTAAAGTGGTGCAGGTAGTTGCGGAAACATTGGAACTAAAAAATGTGCGTGCTGAGCATCTCCGGGCGGAGAAAGTGAAGGGAAGGTATGATTTTGCAGTTACCAGGGCAGTAGCGCCTCTTAAAGAACTTTATCAATGGTCACGGCAAAAAATGAAACCCAAATCTCAGCATGATTTGTATAATGGCCTGATTTGCCTTAAAGGAGGAAACCTAAACCAGGAACTGGAATCCGTAGACCTGAATTATGCACTTTATCCCATCAAAGAATATTTTTCTGACATGTATTTTAAGGAAAAATTTGTGGTGTATGTACCTTTATAAATCAGGTTTTCTGCTTTTTCTTTTTTGCAGCCGGAAAGAGAATGTTGTTGAGAATGAGGCGGTATCCGGGTGAATTCGGATATAGATTGAGATCAGTAGGTGCTTCCCCTACCCTATGCTGGTAATCTTCAGGGTCATGCCCTCCGTAAAATGTCCAAAAGCCTTTACCATAGATTCCGTGAATATATTTTGCTTCGCCTGCAGATTTATTCTCACCCAAAATGACCACATCCGGACGAATCAAATGCTTATGATAAGCAGTCGTTTGCCCCATAAACCCTTTGACAGTCCGTTCGTGATTTTGGGTAAGCATGGTGGGGATAGGGTCCCATTTGGCCGAAAATTCAAAAAGGTTGAAGTAATCGTTATCCTGTGTTAACCCCCTGGATTGTGGATCTACGTCAATACTGGAGTATTCATATTCATAGGGATTGCGTACCAACTTAAAATCTTGAAAAGCAAATGTCTTGCTGAAATCCAGCTTCTCCTGGGCATTAGGGTCTGCCCGGTCGCCATCGTACATGGCTTCTACGATATCTAATCCATCGGCGGCCAGTGCAATGTCATAAGTATCACTGGCAGAGCACATGGCAAACATAAATC
>JBBSOG010000452.1:0-5098 GCA_038259985.1 Cytophagales bacterium | reverse complement strand
GTCTACCTAGCTTATTCTTGTCAAGTACTTTGTGACAGTATTCTTTGAGATTATGCTCTCAACAGGTTAAATAATCTTTTAATAATATAGTATGTTAGTGGATATGTTAGAAACAAGAACCCCAGGATCATGAAAATAAATCACACCCTAACATTTGTTATTCTTTTGTTATCGACTACTTTAGCGAACACCGTTCAGGCACAGCAAGAGGAGCAGATCGAACTCGCCCAACAGTATGATGACAAAGGGGAGATAGAAAAAGCCAAGTCTATATATGACGAATTGGCAGGCAACAAAAAAAACATACCGATTATCCACGGTCGTTATTTCAGGTTATTGATGAATAATTCTTATTTAGATGAAGCAGAAAAATATGTTGACAAAGTGCTTAAACTGTACCCTGAAAATATGCTCTATCGACTAGACGCTGGTATGCTGCAGATGCGTATGGGAAATGACCCAAAGGCAGAGCAATATTTCAGTAGTGTCTTAAATGAAGTACAATCAGACCCTTATAAAATTCGGCTTGTAGCTGGCCACTTTATTAAAAGCGATATGCTGGAAAAGGCATTGGATTATTATGAAGCAGGCCGCGAGGCAGGTAGTGATCAAAGTCTGTTTGCTTTGGAGCTTGCCAACATATATCGTCGTCTAAATGAGAAAGATAAAATGGTGCAAGAGTATTTGAAATACGCCGATGAGGATGAAGCTCGCATCAGTTATGTCAAGAATGTACTCCAAAATATTTTGACAGAAGAGGAAGATTTGCAGGGCTTATCGGATATGCTGCTCAGCAAGGTACAGGAAGAACCTGACAAACAGTTATACAATGAACTGCTCATCTGGATCAACTTACAGCAGAAAAACTTCTACGGCGCTTTTATGCAAGCCCGGGCTATTGATAGAAGAACCAAGTCGGACGGGGAAAGAGTGATGGACGTAGCCAGCATTGCATTGGAAAATTTTGACTACGATAATGCTCTGAAGATGTACGACTACATTATTGAAAAATACCCCCGCACCTCTAATTATGTCTCTGCCCGGAGGTATAAGATCAAGACGAGGGAGGAGATGGTGAAAAACCGATATCCTATAGCACAGGAAGAAATCATTAAATTAATTGAGGATTATCAAAATTTTATAGACGAAAGCAGCAAGTCGGCCATAGGCCCTAGCCATGCCACGCTGGAGGCGATGCGTAGCCAGGCATTATTATATGCATTTTACTTAGACGAAAAAGACCGGGCTATTGAGACGTTAAGGCAAGTAGCTCAGCATCCCAAAGCAGGTCGTGAACTAAGGGCTAGATGCAAACTGGACATGGGGGATATTTATCTGCTCATTGACCAGCCTTGGGAGTCTACGCTTCTTTATTCGCAGGTAGAAAAAGATTATAAAGAGGAACCCATAGGCTACGAAGCTAAATTACGCAACGCTAAGTTATCATATTACAAAGGAGAATTTGAATTAGCCCAGGGACACCTAGATGTACTCAAACTGGCTACTACGCGTGAAATAGCCAATGATGCCATGGCTTTAAGCCTGCTGATCCAAAATAATACTGCGCTGGATACTACGGGTACCGCCATGCAGGATTACGCCAATGTAGAATTGCTCCTTTTCCAAAATAAACAGGAACAAGCGCTTGCCAATCTAGACAGCATGCTTGCGATATACGAAAATCATGACTTGGCTGATGAAATTCATTGGCTGATGGCTAAGATAGATATGAAGTTGGGTGATTTTGAAGGTTCATTAGCCCATTTGAATATTATTAACGAATCTTTTGGGTTTGATATTTTGGGGGACAATGCGCTCTATATGACCGGAAAAATTTACGAAGAGCAGCTACAGGAAAAAGACAAAGCAACAGAAATCTATACTACTTTTTTAAGGGAACATCCGGGAAGTGTATATGTCGCCGATGTGCGGAAGCGCCTCAGGAACATTAGGGGAGACTTTAATGTCAACTAATCGATTAAAGTCATGATTTATTTTTTCTCATTAAACAACTCACTGGTTACACATAAATCATCAATGTTGCATTGAATAAAGACGTAAAACCAATGCTTTATTTTACCTGATAAAAAACCAGTAAAGCAAGAAAAGCAGGAGAACGGAGAATAAAACGCCCACAATAACCCGGTTTCGTACGTGTTTACGAAAACCAATTGATTCTACCTTACCTTGTTTTACCGTAATGTACCTGCGGTTGCTCAACAGGTAGACACCTTCAATAGGGGATAAACCGTTGACGATGACGTTATCGCCCTCAGAAATGTCTTCCATATCCTGTTGTTCAATCAGGATAATACGGTTATTATATGTGTATTGCTTGGCTAATAATATTCCCTTGATTTTTCCTTTGGCGATATCCAAGATTTGATGATCATTTTTGAGCCGGTAGCGGCCAGGGGCGACGGGCTGCCCCCCTGATTGGGTAACGCGATTGCCGACCACGGGAAAGTTAGTATCGTAGTCACGCTCTACCTCCAGCAAAGAACCATCTTCTAATTCCAGCTTAAGAATATTATGCTTGCGATAACGAAGTTTCTCCAAATACCCCTGCACATCCAAATCAGGCAATACATTTTCATTAGCCAAAGTGAGGAATTCATTGGTCTTGCCATCTACTTTTAGGATAAGTACCGCTTTGTCAAGATATCCCTGATTGTATAAAAAGTTTCCCCCTTCGCGATTGATTAGAAAGGAGCGGGCTTCTTCCAAAAACTCCCAACGACCAATCTCTACCTTGCCTTCTTTGGAGATAAGGAGTTCGTGGCTTTTCTTAAAAATATATTTTTCTCGGCCAGATTCATTACTAACGGACACCCAGGGCTTATCTAAAATGGAAGAGGTTTTGTCCAGACTTATGCTGAAGTCTAAAATGACGGGAAATACTTTCTTGACGTAATCTTTGATCATAGCAGGATATAGCAAATGAGCTATGAAGATATAAAAAAAGCTTCACATGAGAAGTGTAACGAAAGCTTAATAAAAAAGTGGGGCGTACTGGATTCGAACCAGTGACCTCTGCCCTGTCAAGGCAGCGCTCTAAACCAACTGAGCTAACGTCCCGAGAGGGGCAAATATAGTATTTCTTTATTTCTTAAGAAAAACTGAAATGGAGAGATAAAAAGATTTTTGTTTAAAATTAGTTACCATTAATGATCTCAAATGCTCTCTCCAATAATGTATCTTTTCCTTCCGCAATATCTTCGGCTTTCATATCCACTTTGATATCAGGCGCTACACCGTCTTCAATATTTTCGCCACTTACTGTGGTGGTAACCGTAGAAGAAAAACGATAGCGCCAGCCGTTAGGCAACTCTCGGTTGATCGGTAGCCCGCCACCGCCACCGGTGCTATCCCCAACGACCAAAACATTAGGAAAGTTTTTCATGATCTGCACAAAAAAATTGGTAGCGCTATAGCAAGAGCGGTTGGTAAGGATTACTACCTGGGCCTTGTATTGATATTCTCCTTCAGGCTCGACAAATTTTGGAATAGGATCGGTAAAATCATTATGTCCGGGGCCATTTTTGTATTGCCAATAGTGCACTTTCGTTTTTTCATTAGCAAAACGGCCTACTATCTTTTCTACGTTACTTAATGAACCACCGCCGTTATTACGGACATCAATGACTAAACCTTTGACAATAATAGTGTCTTTTCCATTTTCTACCCGGCTGGAATATTTGCCGACGATGTAATCTACCAAAGATTCACTGATGTCGCTCTCAAAACTGGCATAGTACACATAGCCGATAGAATCAATGATCCGATTTCGAAAAGGTCCTGAAATTTCATAATCGTCTTTCAGGTAATTTCTTTCAATAAGGGAATAATCAAAATTTTGAGGATGGTCAAGGTACCATTCCCAATTGCGTGATAGGTCAAAGCCCGCTTGGAGGTTGACGTGTCCATCGCGCAGCGCAAAAAGCATATCCGACATCACATTAAATAACGAGTCGCGGCGCATGCCATTCTCAACCCTGGGACGATTGGCAGCATACACAGCATCCCAGTCTATATTTTTAAAATCAAAAAAAGTGTAATTCTCATCTACGGTAGTCCACATAGCATTGAAAACGTCTACCGCATTCTCTGTATGTGCTTCATTGATCAACACTTCTTCGCAGGAAGCGCAAAAGAGCGTGATAAGGATAGTCAATACTGAAGCAAAAGAAATCACTTTCATATAAATAGTCGTTTTCTCAAAAATTAAACATGGTAGAGAAAGTAATATTGTGTGAGGCGGTCTGCGCTAGCCGGGGTTCGCTGTAGCGCAAATAATTCCACTCATAACTCAGGCGAATCCGATTGGGATTATTTTTGAAAAAATACTCCAGAGCAAAAGTATTGCTGTAGCGGAAAAATTTATTGAAAGTTACGAGCTTTCCACTTTCCACCAACTGCTTGAAAGTATCCTTTCTATCGTCATCCAGAAAACCAATGAAAGTGCTGGAGCCATAAGAGGGCCGCATGGCAAAGGTGAGGAAGGGAATATAAGCAGCACCATGAAGCCTAAAATCCCTGTTCCAGAGTTTGAAATTATATACCAAAGAGGTGCGGGGACTTAAAGAACCGTAGATACTATTGTTGAAGGAATTATTGTTAAAATCACGGTATTGAAATAACGTCCAGAGTGAATTAAAAGATCCACCCACATACCAGGCAAGACGATCTTGCCAAATATTTGTAAGGTGCTTTTCGTAGCTATAGTTTCCCTCAAAACGATAGTAAGTTAGATAAGCCAGGCTGGTATTATTAGTCAGCTCACCGATATCAAAACGAAGGTCAAGTTGAGATAAATGTTGAATGCTACGCTTATGGTACTGAGCGGCTACCGAACCTGCATAACCCCGGTATACGATGTCGGAAAAACTCTCATCATAAGAGACAGGAAACGTAAAACCACCACCAATATTAAGATAACGTGTATGTTCACTTTGTTCTTGTCCGAATACCTCGGAACATACGACAGAGATAAACATAAAAAGCAGGCAGGAACGAAGCTTCATAGGATTATAAATCAATGATTATTTGATTTTCAAGTAGATCATCAAACGTTTCGCGCTGACGGATCAGGTGGGCT
>JBBSOG010000451.1:0-5101 GCA_038259985.1 Cytophagales bacterium | reverse complement strand
TCTATCATGTTCCTGTCTTGCTTGCTATCTGTCATTCTCTCAAAGAACTTGCTCCCTATCATGATCTTTATCATGGCAGGATTTGATGCTATCTGTAAACGGATCAAATCAATTAGCTAACTAATTAATTATCCGATAGCCTATATGCCTCTTAAACTTATTGATCTTCGCTTATGTATAACCAAATGCGAAAATAATTTGCTTTAGGCTCTTCTTCAACGGTTCAGCACCTGTGAAAGTTTCATCTAAACTCTCTCGTTTTTTCCTGCCCCCCCCTCAACTTTTTACCCTCTCCCGTATTTGGGATCACAAAGGTCTACATTAATTTCTATATTAACAACCTTAACAATAACTTTTTTTAGACTTTTTGTTGGGAAAGTTGCTGATAATTTCAATTCGTTTAGGCCTCGAAGAGCATTTAGTTTCAGCCTTTTGCTGAAGGGAGTGCAAAGGTATAGATACTTTTTATAAATACAAATGGCTTGAGAAAAATTTCTCAAGCCATTCCGTTATTCTAATATAAACCTTTGACTTTACGCTTTAACGGGTAGCTAACTCTTCTGCTTCATCAAAAAGATTTAATGCCCGCTGGAATATTTCATTCTCTTTGTATATAATTTGATAGAAAGCGTCATTCCCCCATGCACTACGGCCTACCCACGCTTTAATCCTTGTCCTGAGCACATCTTTATTTTTATCAAATTCTTCTTGTGTAAATTTTATGTCTGCCCCCTTAGCCATCTTTGATAACTCTTTTAGCATTAGGTCTGATACCTCAAAGTTATTATAGTATTTCTCATAACTCATTTTCTCCAAATCTTTTTTGTGGTCTTCATAATATAGTAACGTAAATTCACGAAACACATTCGTAGTGATTAACTGACCAAAAAGGTTGCCTACATTTTCAGAGGTATCTAATGGAACGAAGTAATCTGGCATAATACCCCCTCCGCCATACACTAATCTTCCCTTAGTAGTTTTAAACTTTAATGAATCATTGAAATGGATACTGTCAGCAGAAAACAATTCTCCGTGTTTGAACCTGTTGTACAGATCCTGACTATATTCTTCGTATCCTCCCTCATAAGACTTTTGTATAGACCTTCCACTGGGCGTATAGTAACGAGAAATCGTAAGCCTCAACTCTGAACCGTCTTCTAGCGGTATTGGCATTTGCACCAAACCCTTACCAAAAGACCTTCTTCCTACAATCAGAGCCCGGTCATTATCCTGTAATGCACCGGCTACAATTTCTGATGCAGAAGCACTACCTTCATCTATCAAAACAATTACCGGGTTGCTTTCAAAAATACCATCTTTATAGGCTCGTGCTTCAGAATTGTACCGGGGCTGCTTACCTTCGGTATACACGATGAGTTTATTATCTGATAGCAGTTCATCAGCCATATTGATCGCCCTGTCCATATATCCGCCTGGGTTATGCTGCAAATCCAAGATTAGCTTCTTCATGCCCTTTGCCTTCAAATCTGACAAAGCTTCTTTGAACTCATCGTAAGTAGTAGCGGCGAAACGGCTCACTTTAATATAGCCAACCTCATTATCGACCATGTAACTTGCATCTACCGATTCTTGCGGAATTTTATCCCTAATGATTGTAAAGTTTACTAACTCATTATTCCCCCGGCGTTTTATGCCCACTTCTACTTTACTTCCTTTCGGCCCTCTAAGTAGTTCAAAGACATCCTGGTTATCAATACCAATCCCTGCCACATCCTCGCCGTCTACTTTTACAATTTTATCACCGCTTATAAGACCTACTTCTTCTGAAGGCCCCCCGCTCAGTGGTGCCACTACGTAAATGGTGTCTTTAAAGATATTGAACTCTATACCTATTCCCTCAAACTCTCCCTCAAGTTGGGATTTAGCAATTTCTAACTCCTCGGCAGGTATATAAACAGAGTGGGGGTCAAGTTCTTCCAACATTTTTGTGATAGCCGACTCCACCAATTCATCAGTATCTACCTGATCCACATAATCACGCTGTATGTAAGTAAGGATATCTTTAAATTTTAGATAACTACTAATAAGGTTATTAGATGAATTATCACCTCCTGCCATAGTAGCGCCGATCAGAATGCCTGCAGCTACGGCTAAGGTGATAAAAATGGGAAGACGGATCTGAAAATCAGAATTTTTATTTTTACTCACAGTCTTGAGATTTAAAAGTAATCGTTCGTTAAGGTGTTTTGACGGCTTTTTTAGGAGAAATGTTTGGGGTTAAAGCTATCAATTAAACAATAATATACTAAATAAACATAAATATCATCCATTCGTTCTGTTAAGTTGTATATAAAATTACAAAGCGTTAATTTTATATAATACTTTCTTTTTGAATTCTATTCTACTCTTCTCAACTACCAAAAAAAATCGTGTTATTTTTTATATAAGAAATACGGATGAGCATTGATACTAATAAGAGAATCGCTGAGATTGTTGACGAAAACTATGCCTATGCATCTGTTTTATACTACTTTGGTATTACATTTTATGACTATGATGAAAAAACGCTCAAGCAAGTATGTACAGAAAAAGGTCTTGATGTCACTCAAGTGATTCACAGCCTTGAGTCCGTTTTGGATACGCATGTGGATGATCATCCGGCGCTTTCTACTTATCCTGTGGATGTCATTGTGGAGTACCTCAAGCATACCCATTTCATTTTCATCAAAGATACACTTCCATATCTGAGCAAGCTGATCAAAAATTTACATATAGCTGAATACAAAACCCTGGTTGAAGATTTACAGTTTGTTTTCCCCCTTTTTGTAGAAGACTTGATTTATCATATTTATCAGGAAGAAGATGAGTTCTTTTCATATATATTATCTCTGCAAGAAGCGTTAAATATCCCTCAATCTACCAACCGGCTTTATTTTGATATGGAGAGATATTCTATACAGAATTTTGCCATTAGCCATGACATTGACGACGACGAGATGAAAGGAATTCGTAATATTACGAATGGTTATGACACTCAGGATGTTAATAGCTTACATTTGAGGGTGGTTTATACCGAGCTTCAACGCTTTGAGAAAGCTTTGAAAATACATGCCAGCATCGAGAATGAGATACTATTTCCCAAAGCTTTGATGTTGGAAAAGGAAGTGCGTAAATTTTTTAGAGAGAAATCCCGCATGAATTAAATGGGGAGGATTATCGGCATTGACTACGGCACTAAAAGGGTAGGTTTGGCAGTGACTGATCCTTTACAAATTATCGCTTCCCCTCTTGAAACAATTCGCACCCATCTCATCTTCCCGTTTTTAGAGCAGTATTGTCAAACAGAGAATACTGAAGCTTTTGTGGTAGGGATGCCTAAAAATCTGGATAATACCGACACGCATGCAACCAAACCTGTAGAAGTATTTGTTAAAAAACTGATCAAAACTTTTCCTGCACAATCTGTACATTTGCAGGATGAAAGGTTTACTTCCAAAATGGCGTTGAATGCCATGATTGAAGGGGGAACTTCAAAAAAATTTAGAAGAGAAAAAGGCAACATTGATAAGATAAGTGCCACGATTATTTTACAATCTTATTTAGAAAAGAAGCGTATTTAAGTAATGATTTATCCAATTGTATTGTACGGAGACCCGGTCTTGAAAACAGCTGCCGAAGATATTGAACCTGGGTTTATTGATGTTAAGCAGTTGAGCAATGATATGTTTGAGACGATGTACCAGGCAAGCGGAGTAGGACTGGCGGCCCCCCAGATCGGCAAAAGTATCCGCATGTTTGTGGTAGACAGCGGGCCTGTAGAAGATGAGGAAGACAATAAAGGTTACAAGCGGGTGTTCATTAATCCAGAAATCATTTCCTATGAAGGAGACGAGTGGGCATTCGAGGAAGGCTGCCTTAGCATTCCCGGCATTAGGGCTGATGTGTACCGCGCTGAGGTTGTGACTATCAAATATTTTGATGAAAACTGGGAAGAGCATACCGATACCCTGGAGGACATGCCTGCCCGGATCGTGCTCCATGAGTATGATCATATTGAGGGGGTCCTTTTCACCGATCATTTAAAAGGGTTAAAAAAACGGCTTATTAAAAGTAAGCTTAATAATATTATCCAGGGGAAAGTAGATGCTGATTATAAAGTAAAATTTCCTCCCAGATTGGCAAAAAGATAATATTTTGCTCCATCCTACTGAAACACCAAATATCATATCCAAGCTTCCCGAGATTGGCACTACGATTTTTACAGTGATGTCTAAAATGGCGTCCGAGTATAATGCCATTAACCTTTCTCAGGGTTTCCCGGAATTTCCCGTACCCGAAGCACTTATCGGGTTAGTAAGCAAGTATATGAAGGACGGGCACAATCAATATGCCCCTATGCCGGGCCTGTTGAGCCTTCGGGAGCAGATTGCTGACAAAATCTATAAACTTAACCAGCGAAGAGTAAATCCTGATGCTGAAATTACGATCACTGCCGGTGCTACCGAGGCTTTGCATGCCACTATTTCTGCGCTCGTTTACCCTGGGGATGAAGTGATTGTCATTGAACCCGCCTACGATAGCTATATTCCTTCAATAAAACTAAACGGGGGAATTCCTGTGCCGGTAGCACTAGACCCTAGGGATTTTTCAGTGAATTGGGAAAGGGTGAAAGAGAAAGTTAGCAAGCGTACCCGTATCATTATGATCAATACCCCTCATAATCCTACGGGAAGTATTTTTTCAGCAGATGACTTGGCACAATTAGCCGAAATTACCAGGAACACTAACATTTTAGTGCTTAGCGACGAAGTATATGAACACATCGTTTTTGATGGGCACAAGCATCATAGTGTGCTTACCCATGAAGAGCTTGCATCACGTAGCATCGCTATCTTTTCTTTTGGCAAAACTTTTCATGCTACGGGTTGGAAAGTGGGGTACTGCGTTGCCCCCGAAATGATCAGTAAAGAAATCAGGAAAGTACATCAGTATTTGCAGTTCAGCGTGCATACGCCCACGCAGTTTGCCCTGGCGGATTATATGGGCACTCTGGATAGCTATCAGTATCTGGCAGATTTTTATCAGGAGAAACGGGACCTTTTTTTGCAGCTCACTGAAGCTTCACCTCTTAAAGCATTGC
>JBBSOG010000450.1:0-5125 GCA_038259985.1 Cytophagales bacterium | reverse complement strand
TTACTTACCTGGAATTGGAAACTGCTGTTGACGAAGAAACCATGACGATCTATCTGCTAACTATTTATGACAAGTCTAAAGTAGATTCTATTTCACAGTGGGAAATAAATAGATTAATTCAAGAAAGGAATAAATGAGAACGGGTACGCCCATTCGGAGTGTCTCCACCTGCTGTCGCGGAACGTAGTTCCGTGACGCTATTTATTCCACCACTGGCTAAGATTTTGATAAATGCTCTTCTCTTCGTCATGGGTTGTTGTAGTCTTTTGATAAAAGCAGTAAGTGTTAACTTATAATATATTACGCAAATAAAAAAAGGCACCGTGAAGTACCTTTTAAAATTGATGTTCGTGAAAATAAATGGTTAAGTTTTCATGTTTTTTTCAAACCCCTGCTTATCGTCCAGGCTAAGGATGTGGCTGGGCAGATCACAAATAATGGATTTATCGCCCAGTATACCTATGGGGGTTTTCATTAAATCTGGATTGTGCTTGAGAATGCCCAACCACTCTGATTCTTCTATCTCTTTCCCCTCATAGTCGTCCCGATAAATATCTGATTTGACATCAATGATTTTCTCCACACCCACGCCTAGTTTGGTAAGCAGCTCGGCCAGTTGGCTTTCGGTCATTGGGGTCTTGGAGATATCCATTTCACGCACGTTGTCGGAGATTTGATTAGCATAGGCAATCGCCTCGCGGTCGCCTTGCTTGTCAAAATTATAAATGAGCGTAATCTCTCTGGGATTAAATTCCATAATAAAAAAATCTTGTTGAATAATAAGTTAATGAACAAGTATAAGAGGAGTAACTAACAATCCGGGATTAAGGTTTTTTATCTTCCTTGGCAAATGTTGGCAATTCTGGCAAATAAGACTGATCGTTGGCAAGTTCTATTTCAAACTTTTGTGAATCACTATCATAATTGATCAGGTAGAGGCCCAAATTTGCGTGTTCAAATTCATCCATACTGGTCAGGGGGTACCCCAGCATCAGGCATAGAAATATACGCATGGCCCGTCCATGCATGCAGATCAATACCGGGCTTTCATCAGCTTGGGAAATGATTTTCTGTAAAGCAGGTTTCTGTCTTTCCAGTACCATATTGGGACTTTCACCTCCCTCAATGGCCCTGTCCAGTGAGCCGGATGTCCATGATTTGATGATAGAAGTATAGTATTTACTGTCTCCAGCGTTAGCTTCTTTGCCTTCTTTTTCTCCCCAATTGATTTCATTCAGTCCGGCCAGCTTAGTGTGGGGAATCCCCAGGTCTATAAAGCCTTGTACCGATTGTATACTTCTTTGGAGCACCGACGTATATATATGTTGAAAAGGAATATCATTAAAAGCGTCAAAAAAAGCCTGTGCCTGCATCCATCCGGTTTCGTTGAGCGGGGCATCTATTCCGCTTCCCTGTACCACACCCCTACGGTTATATTCAGTTTGTCCATGTCTTATCAAATAAATTTTCTTGTTTTGCATCAGCTATATAATTTTAAAACCTCCAAGTTAAACATTTTATGATAGATACTCATGTTAGTATTGAACAGATCAACGCATTGTGTAAAGGAAATATGTGCGAACATCTGGGCATTGAAATAACTTCAGTGGAAAGTGATGGTTTATCAGGAAAAATGCCGGTAGATAATCGCACCAAACAACCTATGGGCTTGTTACATGGGGGGGCTTCCGTCTCGCTGGCAGAGACTTTGGGAAGTATCGCATCCAGCCTTTGTATAGATAAAGAGAAGCAATTTTGTGTTGGATTGGAAATTAATGCCAATCATCTCAAAGCAGTCAAAGAGGGTTATGTTTACGGAAAAGCCAAAGCTGTTCACCTCGGTAAAAAAACCCACGTGTGGGAAATACGCATCACCAATGAGCAGCAACAATTAATATGTATCAGCCGCTTAACTGTGGCGGTGATTGATAAAAGCAAGTAGGTTTTATGGAAGAAGCTATTAAAAGAGTCCACTCAAAGGGTGCTAATACAAAAAATATACATTCACTTTTTCTGGATATCGGTACAACCCACCATTATGCTGTGGCTGCCTGGAAGTTGCCTCAGGATGATAACCAGCATATTATCATGGATATTTCCGGAGAAGCAAAGCAAGTAAATATTGACCTGGAGAATATGCCTCCTGGCTTTATTGTCAGCCCTTTTCATGTTGACCATAGTCTTGAAGGAACTTTCGCGAATTACATCTATGCTGATTTGTATTATAAAAGTAATGAGGATGCCATAAACGTATATGCCCACAAAGAAAAAAACCTGACCTATGCTGAAGAACTTAAAGATCAAATTAACAAGCTTTTACAGGAGAGGGATGAGTTGAAGAGTTCAAATTATCATACCGCAGCTGGCGCTGAACAGCACCGCGAGATGAGCCGGGAAAATTTTATCAAACTGGTCAATCTGGCCAAAGAACAAATTGTGTCCTATGGCTTTAAAAAAGTAGTCCCTTCCCGTTGCCAGTATGTTTCTTTGCCCCAAGATTTTGACTTGGCAGCTACTTTTCAGCATACGTGCGACATGTATCCCCATGCATTTGTATCAGCGATTTCTATTCCTGGCGTAGGTACCTGGCTTGGCGCTTCCCCTGAAATTCTGGTCAAAACTTTTACCCAGCAAGGCAGGAAATTTTTTCAGACCATGGCGTTGGCTGGTACTCAAAAACTGGATAATGTGTCCGGTATCAAAAATGCCGCTTGGAGAAGCAAAGAGATAGAAGAACAGGCGCTGGTTAGCCGTTATATTATTAATTGCTTCAAAAAAATAAGGCTGAGGGAGTATGACGAAGATGGGCCGAAAACGGTCGCTGCCGGTAACCTTCTTCATCTTTGTACTGATCTTACTGTGAATATGGACGAGGTAAATTTTCCTGAACTTGGTTCAGTGATGCTGAAACTGCTTCATCCTACTTCGGCAGTATGCGGATTGCCCAAAGAACCGGCTTTGGCCTTTATCCAAGAAAATGAGCAGTATAACAGGGGTCTTTTTGCTGGCTTTCTGGGGCCGGTGAATATAGATGATGAGGTCAATATTTATGTCAATCTCCGATGCATGCAGTTGACCGAAAAAAAGGCGCTGATCTACGCCGGAGCAGGTGTCACAGCCGACTCCGAGGCGGAAAAAGAATGGCAAGAAACTGCTTTGAAGATGCAGACCTTGGAGAATGTCTTGTATGGCCTGTGAAAATGTCAGCCTTAGCGCTGGTTTTTACTGCGTATTGCTTAACGTACCTTTATAATATTCAAGTGCAGCTTTCTGGAAGATAATCTGATAATCTGCCTGGGCATTTTGAGACTGTGCTTCTATATATTTGGCATTAACCAGGTTAAGATCTAGGATGTTACCCACTCCTAACCTGAACCTTTCTTTCTCCGCTTCCACTGCTTTTTCAGCCGCTTTGAGTTGGGCTTGAGAAGCAATGATTCTTTCCTGCGAGGCTTTGTATCCTGCCAACGCGGTCTGTAATTGTTCCAATGCCCCTCTTTCTAAGTCTTCCAAGTCCAATATGACATTATCAAGGAGTTGCTTATTGCGCTGCACAAAAGTACGGGTTTGCAAATTGTTAAAAATGGGAATGTATAAGGATAGTCCAATAAAGTGTGTGTCATTAAATTCAAATATCTGAGTTTGAAAATCAATAAATTGATTATTGGATGTGTAAGAAGAACCATAAGAATAGCTCATATTAAGAGTAGGGTAGAAATTTGATTTAGCTACTTTGACCCCATACCTGCGAGCCTGAATCAAGCTTTCCTGTTGCTTGATATCCGGGCGATTGGCAATCGCTTCGTTATACATATTTTCCAGGTTTATCTCGCTCAATGGTTCTTCCTGAAGGGTGATATCTGGTTCAGTAAATACCCAATCTTTAAAGGGGTCAATCTGTAGTGTTCTGATCAATTTTACTTTACTGATGGTCAGGTTATTCTCTGCTTCTACCACTTGCAATGCTGCACGTTTAGCCTCCGCCTCCTGGTTATATTGGTCAGCAATGTTTCGGAGTCCACTTGTCACAAAGGCTTCTACACTTTCAAAAAGCTCTTCTTGCTGGCTAAGGTTCGCCTCGGCAATTCTGAGTAGTTCCTGATTTAAAAGTACCTGCAAATACTGTTGCGATACACTAAACATCACATCCTGCCTGGCCTGATTAATTTGGTGGTACTGTGCCTCTAGCGCATTTTGCGATTGTTTGACCTGATAAATCCTGGCAAACCCATTAAAGATTGGATAATCGGCCCTAATTCCGCCATTCACACCATCAGTTTTTCCATTGACTAAAGTATCTGCTACATTATCGAAGAAAATCCCATATTGTCGGTTGGCCGATACAGAAATCCCCACAGAAGGAACAAACTGCGCGTATGCCTGGGCGCGTTCCGCACGGTTAGTTTCCAGGATATTTTCTTGCTGCTTGATCTGGATATTTTCTCTCAAAGCAACATTGACTGCCTCCTCGTAAGTGAGAATCAGGTTTTCATCCTGTGCTTTGACATCAAAAATCAAAACTACAAAAAGAAATATCAGGGCTAATACGCGGATATACATAGGTTTAGGCTTCTTGTTCTTTCTTAATAATTTCATCACTTTCCAGCGCGCCATCCACAATCTGAATGATGCGGTCACTGTATTGGGCATTTTCTTCGGAGTGGGTTACCTGAATGATGGTCATGCCCTCTTTATTGAGTTGTTTGAAAAGCTCCATCACTTCTTTGCCTTGCTCAGAATGAAGGTTTCCGGTAGGTTCGTCTGCTAGCAAAAGCTTGGGCCTGCCCGCAATAGCACGGGCGACGCCCACAAGTTGTTGCTGTCCGCCGGAAAGTTGCTCAGGAAACAAGTCTTTTTTGGCTACCATCCGAAACCTGTCCAGCAAATCAGCCACCCGGGCTTTGCGTTCTTTAAATCTTTTTACCATTTCATCGGTAGCATCCAGCGGGGAATCCAGGGCTGTAATGGCTGCACGCTGTGCAATAGAATTAGTACCACTCGTAAATTGTCCCTGGATTTTTTCACAAGCTTTCGCCACTTCAAGGTTTGCCGCAATGTATCCAAGTCTCCACCCTGTCATGGCAAACCCTTTGCTGAGGCCGTTTAACACGATCACCTGGTTTTT
>JBBSOG010000449.1:0-5146 GCA_038259985.1 Cytophagales bacterium | reverse complement strand
CAGGGCTTTGGCTTTCCTTACTCCTATTGTTTCTACTCTGCGCTGAAACAATTCGTACAAATCACCCTCTACCTCGTCCAGCAAATCCTGGTGGCAGTACCAGCGCAGGAAGCGGGTGGCTAGGCGAGGTGGAGTATCATGGTGTTTTATATCACTCATCTTTCAGACACGCTACCGGATTCACCCTCGCTGCTTTTACTGTTTGTAGCCCCACGGTGAACCATGCAATCAACAAGGCCAGCAATCCCGCTCCGACGAAGTACCACCACTGTAGCTCAATACTAAGGGCAAAATCCTCCAGCCACCGTAAGGCGATGAAGTAGCTGATGGGCAGGGCGATGACAATGGCGACCAGCACCATCTTAGTAAAATCGCCAGACAAGAGACGAACGATGCCAAAGTCACTAGACCCGAGGATTTTACGGATACCAATCTCTTTCAGCCTCCGCTCAGCGGTAAAGGCCGCCAGTCCAAATAATCCCAGACAGGAAATAAGGATAGCGATACCAGCGAAGTACTTTGAAAGGGTAGATACCCGCTGTTCGGCGGCGTAGAGGGCTTGGTAGTCATCATCCAAAAAGCGATAGTCTAAAGAAAAGCCGGGATTAAATTTCCCGTGGATCTGGTGAAGTTGCGCCAGGGTTTCCTGCTCTCTTCCTGCCGCTATCTTAACCATTGCATAGTCGGTGCGTTGAGGATTTAAGTAGAAGAATAAAGGTTTTACTATTTCGTGAAACGATTCAAAGTGGAAGTCTTTCGTTACGCCGATGATTTCCATATCACTACCCCAAAGTTGCACTGTCTTACCAACTGGGTCTGTGAGGCCCATAAATTCAATAGCGGCCTCGTTGAAAATGATTTTGGTCGTGTCTGTACTAAAATCCTTCGAGAAGGGCCTTCCTTCTTTCATCTCAATATCCAGCATTTCGATCATACCGTAGTTCACCGCTACCCGCTCAAACTCAGTCCGATCATCAGGGTCTTTTCCGGGCCATCCCAATCCGTAGGTACCCCCGTTGTGCCCCGTCATATCGTGTTCGGTACTTGAGGCAGCAACTACTCCCGGAACATTGCTTATTTCTGCAAGAAAGGTTTCCAGTTTTTCTCCCTCTCCCAATTGCCCTTCCCGGACAAAGAGTAGGATGTTGTCTTTCTCGTACCCTAAGGTCTGTGACTGCACAAACTCAATCTGCTGGTAGACTACCCAAACCGATACTATTAGAATGATAGACAGCGTAAACTGAAAAACGACCAGCCCCTTACGGGCCCATACTTCGCCTATCGCACTATTCAGTTTGCCCTTCAACACCGTTGCTGGATTGAAACCCGAGAGGTACAAGGCCGGATAACTACCTGCCATAAGCCCGGTAAACAACACAATGCCTAGCAGGGTTAAAACCAGCGGTACCCCCCAGGGCAGGGTCAGTTGCTTTTCGGTAATGTTATTGAACTGCGGCAGAAACAGGTTCACCAACAGCAGGGCTACGAGCAGCGACAAGAACGCCATCAAAAGAGATTCGCCCAGATACTGGTAGACCAGCGCAGTCCGTCGGGCACCAAGGGCTTTCTTAACCCCCACCTCCTTGATTCTTCTGGATGCTCGGGCAGTAGATAGGTTCATGAAATTGATGCAGGCGATCAGCAGGATAAACAGCGCAATGATGGAGAATAAGCGGACGTATTCTATCCGACCCCCGGCCTGCACGCCGTTTTCGTACTGACCGTGTAAATATCTTTCCGAATAGAGGGTAGCAAAGGGCGTGCGATGGTCGGCATTTCCTTCCGTTTTGGTTCTGACCAGATCAGCAATCTTACGATTGAATTGCTCTACATCTGTACCTTCCCTTAATAGCACGTAGGTTTGTGGCGCTGTGTTATACCAATTGGTTGCCCATTCATTTTCGTCTTTGAATCCTTCAAAAGTCAGCACCCAATCAAACTGAATGGAGGAGTTGTTCGGTATATCACTGAAAACGCCGGAAACTTGATACTGCTTGTCATGCTGCCATTCTATCACCTTTCCGATCACATTTTCGTTGGTGCCAAATAAATTTGCGGCTAGACTTTCCGAGATCACAATGGACTTTTTATCAGAGAGTACTTGATTCTTATCTCCCTGGATAAGATCGTAGGAAAACAAGTTAAAATAGTCAGCACTGGCGTATATTCCTTCTGCCTTAAGATCGTTATTGTTGACAGAAAGCGTAGCATTGGTGAGATAATCGGTTGTGGCCGTCGCTGCCAAGGCTACCTCGGGCATTTCTTCGGCTAAGGCTTCGGCCGTTGGCCCGGAAGTCGATTGCCGGGTAATAGTATCTCCCGCCTGCTGCACGTTTTCCAAGATTTGATAAAGTTGACTATCCTGCTCGTGGAATTTGTCCATACTCCGTTCGTCATTCACCCATAAGAAAATAAATAAGGCACAGGCTAGACCAGATGAGAGCCCAATTAGGTTGATGAAAAAGGAGCTTTTGTAGCGTTGGAAGTTGCGAAAAGCAAGTAAGAGATTGTGTCGTAACATAGCCGTATGATTAATTGTATAATGATTCTTTCTCTTTCTGATATAATCCGGATGCAAAAACATCAGTACATTGAGCCAGTACAGGGCTTTGGCTTTCCTTACTCCTCTCGTTTCTACTCTGCGCTGAAACAATTCGTACAAATCACCCTCTACCTCGTCCAGCAAATCCTGGTGGCAATACCAGTGCAGGAAGCGGGTGGCAGCGTCGGGGGGCTCAGGTTGATATTTTGATGCTTGGCTCATCGTCTAGATCAATTTCACATCCCACACCACCTGCGGAATTGCCTGCCAAAGTTCATTGCGCATCGTCCGGGCTTCCCGCAGCGCTTCTTTTCCTGAATTGGTGATGGTAAACAGGCGCTTCTTTCTTCCGCCCCTTTCCTCGGTGGCCCCGCCCATGTGAGAGTGCAGGAAGCCTTTTTGCTCCATCCGCATCAGAGCTTTGTGTACCGAACTAACGGTAACTGTACGCCCGGTGCGTCCTTCTATTTCGTCGGTGATGCCCAGGCCATAAGCATCGTCGTAGAGAATGCCGACGGTGAGCAGTACCAGTTCTTCAAATTCGCCGAGATGGGTTCCTTTCATGGAGAAGCTTTGTATGTGTTTCGTAATTGTCTAACAAAGGACAAGGACGATGCCAGGGCCGTTTATATGCGATTTGGAAGCATTGCCCACTGGTATTGTGTCCGTAAATGATCAATGCTTGTACGATGCCGGACATTGCTGAATAAATATAATTTAGCGTTGGCAACCGTTCAACCTAATATCTTCACATCACAAAACTATCTGACACTAAAATCCATCATTCATTCGCTCTTTATCGGGAATAAGCTTATTTTTGTACAGTGTGTACTTACTAAATCCTCCCCAGGCCATGTCCTTAGCACCGCGAAATGAGCAAGTTTCCGTAAAACAGTATACCTCTGAGGGGGAAAATGGGATTATTTTTTCTGTAGAGTTGGCACACCAAGGTTTACAAGAGCACAAGGTCTTTTCCTCTGAAGACCACCCCCTGCTGGTGACCAAAATAAGGGAACAACTTGAATTGTGGGAGCAGCAGTGGCTAAATCCCCACACTTCTCCGCTGCCAATGGAAGAAATGAGGCCGATGGGTAGGGATGAAGTAAGCACCGTTGGGGAGCGAGCGGTACCACAGGTCAAAATTCAGGAACCTAAAGCGATGACGCAGGTTTCCCAGGCCATGTTAAACCAAATAAACAAAATGTTGCCCATGGCGCTCCGTCAGGATTTTAATATCCATTGGGATGCAGTCTGGAAAGCTACCCGGGATGCCTTTAAAGGTTCCACTGAAGTTTCCCAACGTCCGCCTACCCGGCCTATGGAACCTCATCAATCCACTCATCCCGTTGAGCCTGATTTTCGCGATAATGAATTTCAGCCCAAGCTCAGCGTGGTGGATAAGGCGATTGGTGCCTTCAAATCAAAAAAGAATGGAAAAGCTTATAGTAAATTCCAGAAAGCCTACAAAGCATGGCGACAGCAGTGTGAAGCTATGGACAAAGATTATCAGGCGGGCAAAGAAAGGTACGCGGATGAACTGAAAAGCTGGGAAAAAGACATGGCTGACTGGCAAGCCGCCCAGGATGAATTTCATCATGAAGAGCAGGAAGCCCTCGCCAAAGTAGACCTCATGAAACAGGACTACGAGCGGAAAGAGGTTGCGGCAGTGCTTGCCTACTGCAAAATGGTACTGGAAAAAGTAAACTATCCCCCGGGCTTTCCCAAAGAGTTTGAGCTTGAATATAACCGACATGACCAAACCCTGATACTGGAACATGCGATGCCTGCTGCTCAAGGTATATTTTCACAGCACGAAGTTGGAGGATCAACCAATGACAATGATGCTGACATTCTCTACCTGCATGATCAACAGCTTGCAGTAGCCTACGATACAGCGCTATACAGCATGGCCTTGCACTTGCTCTATGCCCTTTTCCAGTCTGATCAGGCCGATGCTATCCGTGCTATTGAGTTCAACGCCTGGATTGCATCGGATGATCCTGCCGATGGGCAGCAAGAAAAAGAATGTGTGCTCTCCATTCATGTTACCAAAGAAGCGTTTAGGCAAACTGAACTGACAGGTGAAAGCCCTAAAGCTTTTTTTGAGCAATTGGGTGGTATTACCTATGACCAATTAATGGCCATTGCCCATGAGCGCGATAAGTTTCATCACCTGAACGCAATGCCCTGGGGAGCATTTGAGGAGTTGGTAGCCTGGGTGTTTACGCAAGAATTCAACATTAAAGGGGAAGAAGTAAAAATCAAGCACTCATCACCCGAAAGTGGCGTAGAGGCTATCATATTTGACCCAGACCCTATCCGGGGGGGTAAAATTATCATCCGTGCTTACAGAGCAGCACAGGCACCTGGCGCATCTTCTGTCCGGGATTTGTTGGAGCAAGTGATTGCGGAGGGCGCAATGAAAGGCATTCTGATTAGCAATTCGTCATTTGCTCAGGAAGCTTTGGCATTTGCCAAACATAAACCCCTGGCCTTATTGAATGGTACTGACTTGCTCAACCTTCTGGAAAAACACAGATACAGTTTCAGTATAGATTATCATGAGACTGACAGCATAAGTTAGGTTATTATGTTAATCCATAT